>NZ_CM151163.1:0-347500 GCF_056481725.1 Stenotrophomonas sp. 85239_Sma
ATGGATGCCTGGTCCCGTAGTCTCGAGCGCCTCGAAGCGGAGTTCCCGCCGGAAGACGTTCATACCTGGTTGAAGCCGCTGCAGGCCGATCTGCGCGTGGACAGCCTGGTGCTGTATGCACCGAATGCCTTCATCGTCGATCAGGTACGCGAACTGTACCTGGCCCGGATCCGCGAACTGCTGGCGCATTTCGCCGGTTTCAGCGACGTTTTTCTTGAAATCGGCTCGCGCCCGCGCCCCGTGGAGGCGCAGAACGCGCCGGTTCCCACGCCGTCGGCGCAGGCTTCCAGCGAACCGCAGGTGCCCTTCGCCGGCAATCTGGACAATCACTACACGTTCGCCAACTTCGTCGAAGGCCGCAGCAACCAGCTGGGCCTGGCCGCCGCCTTCCAGGCAGCACAGAAGCCGGGCGACCGCGCGCACAACCCGCTGTTGCTGTACGGAGGCACCGGCCTGGGCAAGACCCACCTGATGTTCGCCGCCGGCAACGCCATGCGCCAGGCCAATCCAGGCGCGAAGGTGTTGTACCTGCGTTCGGAACAGTTCTTCAGCGCGATGATCCGGGCCCTGCAGGAAAAGACCATGGATCAGTTCAAGCGCCAGTTCCAGCAGGTGGATGCGCTGCTGATCGATGACATCCAGTTCTTCGCCGGCAAGGACCGCACCCAGGAAGAGTTTTTCCACACCTTCAACGCGTTGTTCGATGGCAAGCAGCAGATCATCCTGACCTGCGACCGCTATCCGCGCGAAGTCGAGGGGCTCGAAGCGCGCCTGAAATCGCGGCTTGCCTGGGGCCTGTCGGTCGCGATCGAACCGCCGGACTTCGAGACCCGCGCCGCGATCGTGCTGGCCAAGGCACGCGAACGCGGTGCCGAGATTCCCGATGATGTTGCGTTCCTGATCGCCAAGAAGATGCGCTCCAACGTGCGCGACCTCGAAGGTGCGCTCAATACCCTGACCGCCCGCGCCAATTTCACCGGCCGCGCGATCACCACTGAATTCGCCCAGGAAACCCTGCGCGACCTGCTGCGCGCCCAGCAGCAGGCGATCAGCATTCCCAACATCCAGAAAACCGTTGCCGACTACTACGGCCTGCAGATCAAGGATCTGCTGTCGAAGCGTCGGACCCGCTCGCTGGCTCGCCCGCGCCAGGTCGCCATGGCCCTGACCAAGGAACTGACCGAGCACAGCCTGCCCGAGATCGGCGATGCCTTTGCCGGTCGCGATCACACCACGGTGCTGCATGCCTGCCGCCAGATCCGGACCCTGATGGAAACCGACGGCAAGCTCCGCGAGGACTGGGACAAGCTGATCCGGAAGCTGAGCGAATGATGCACGGATGCCGATGAGGCGTCATCGCACAAAACGGTGCAGAATCCGGTAGCAAGCGCGGGACACGTTGTGGATAAAAATGGCGTTTGAAATCGCGCAGAATTTATCCACAGCTTTCCCCACCCCCTGGGGGTCGGTAATACAGAGGGTTTCGATGGATGAAACTCTTTTATTTACAAAGACTTAGCGTTGTTTTCCAGCGATTCTGTCTCTACCAGCACCACCAAGCTTTTGATTTATTCCACATTTTTTTAAAGCATAGGGGCACGGAACCACATGCGTTTCACACTGCAGCGCGAAGCCTTTCTCAAGCCGTTGGCACAGGTCGTCAACGTGGTCGAACGCCGCCAGACCCTTCCGGTTCTGGCCAATTTCCTGGTCCAGGTGCAGAACGGCCAGCTGTCGCTGACCGGTACCGACCTGGAAGTGGAGATGGTGTCGCGGATCGCGGTTGAAGATGCCCAGGACGGCGAAACCACCATTCCCGCCCGCAAGCTGTTCGAGATCATCCGCGCCCTGCCCGACGGCAGCCGGATCACCGTCTCGCAGACCGGTGACAAGATCACCGTGCAGGCCGGCCGCAGCCGCTTTACCCTGGCGACGCTGCCCTCCAACGACTTCCCGTCGGTGGACGAAGTGGAAGCTACCGAGCGTGTAGCCATCGGCGAAGCAACCCTGAAGGAGCTGATCGAGCGCACCGCGTTCGCGATGGCCCAGCAGGACGTGCGCTACTACCTCAACGGCCTGCTGTTCGATCTGCGCGGTGATGCCCTGCGGACCGTCGCCACCGACGGCCACCGCCTGGCGCTGTGTGAAACCGACCTGGCCAAGCCCAGCGGTTCCAAGCGCCAGATCATCGTGCCGCGCAAGGGCGTGACCGAACTGCAGCGCCTGCTGGAAAGCGGAGATCGCGAGATCGAGCTGGAAGTCGGCCGTAGCCATGTGCGCGTCAAGCGCGACGATGTCACCTTCACCTCGAAGCTGATCGATGGCCGCTTCCCGGACTATGAAGCAGTGATTCCGATCGGCGCCGACCGCGAAGTGAAGGTTGACCGCGAAGCACTGCGTGCCTCGCTGCAACGCGCCGCGATCCTGTCCAACGAGAAGTACCGGGGTATCCGCGTGGAAGTCTCGCCGGGCAACCTGAAGATCAGCGCGCACAACCCGGAACAGGAAGAAGCCCAGGAAGAGATCGAAGCCGATACCACGGTCAGCGATCTCGCCATCGGCTTCAACGTGAACTACCTGCTGGATGCGCTCTCCGCCCTGCGCGATGAGGAAGTCATCATCCAGCTGCGCGACTCCAACTCCTCTGCGCTGGTGCGTGAATCCAGCAGCGAAAAGTCGCGCCATGTGGTGATGCCGCTGCGTCTCTGACCGCTGTGCTGTTCCACGTGGAACCGAACGACGCCCGGGATTTCCCGGGCGTTTTTTTTGCAGGTTCCACGTGGAGCATCGCGATGGCCGGATCTCCAGGTATGGGTGAATGCCTTCCTTGAGATCGCTGGTTGCCAATTGATCCTGGTTGCCCTTCCGATGTAATTGGTCCTGAGCGACTGGAACCCCGTTCCTGGCCTGGCCGCTGTCCAGCCGCCTTGGATCGAGAATGCAGTTCCCGGGATTTTCAGGCTGATCGCATGTGCCCTGATCTGGTCCGATGGATGAAGCGGATCACGTGCGCATCGCGGTGATTGCTTCATCTGCAGACATCACTGTCCACAGGCCTGGTTTGGGCCGGATCGGGGCCAGCCTAGCTTCTAAATCTGGGTATAAATCTAAAGCATGGTGGTGATGGTAGGCGCAGATTTCGTGGAGAAATGCATTATCTGATTGATTTTGAAGAGATTTATGCACCTGAAACCCCCTGTATAGAGGCCCCTCAGGCTGGGGTGGAACCTGTGGATAGATTCGCAGGTCGGGCAAAAGGGCTTTTTTACCCACAGTTTGCCCATACCTTGTGTATAAGTCATACAGACCTGCTGTGGACGGCGTGAAACGGCGGGCTCGAATTCTTTGAAATCTGTGGAACCCTCCAGGGCATCGCATCGTAGATTTCAAGAAATCTGCGCGGTGTTCGCGCAAACCACCCGTCGGGGCACCTGGCGATGCTCGCGGAATGAGGCTGAAATCGCTGAAATCTGAGGGCCAGTACCCTGCGCCGCCGCTCAGAATTCAAGGATTCCCAGGCGTATCCAGACCCAGTAGATCCCAGGTGAGGGAGCGCCACCACGTGGAACACGCGTAGTGTTGCCAGGCGGAGGCTTCAGCACAGTGGCGATGTCTGGCGCGGCACGGCTGGCTTGACCGATGCAGTAAGCTGATGGATTCCCTGCCCCTCTACCGCCTTGTGCGGATGGTCTTTCGCGCCCCATGCTTATCCGCCGCCTCGCCTTGCATCAACTGCGTCGCTTCAGTGCGGTGGATCTGTTGCCCCAGCCGGGATTGAACCTGCTGACCGGCGACAACGGTGCCGGCAAAACCAGTGTGCTCGAGGCCCTGCATCTGATGGCCTATGGGCGCAGCTTCCGTGGTCGGGTTCGCGATGGGTTGGTGCGACAGGGCCAGGAAGCTCTGGAAATCTTCGTGGAATGGGAGGAACAGCGTGCCAATCACCCACCGCACCGCCGAAAGGCCGGCTTGCGCCACAGCGGCCAGGACTGGCAGGGTCGATTGGACGGCGAAGACGTGGCTCAGCTCGGCAATCTGTGCGCAGCGCTGGCGGTAGTAACGTTCGAACCCGGCAGCCATGCGTTGGTCAGTGGTGGTGGTGAACCCCGCCGCCGCTTCCTCGATTGGGGCTTGTTCCACGTGGAACCGGATTTTCTGTCGCTCTGGCGCCGTTACTCGCGTGCACTGAAACAGCGAAATGCCCTGCTCAAGCAAGGTGGCTCGTCGCGGATGCTGGATACCTGGGATCACGAACTGGCCGAGGCTGGAGAACCCCTGACCAGCCGTCGCCAGCACTACCTGGAGCGCCTGCAGCAGCGTACCGTCTCCCTGGCTGGCAGCTTGGCCCCGCAACTTGGGATCCAGGCACTGGAACTCAGCCCAGGTTGGCGTCGGCACGAGCTTCCCCTGGCCGATGCCCTGCTTCTAGCCCGGGAGCGTGATCGGCAGGCCGGGTATACCTCGGTCGGCCCGCACCGGGCGGACTGGAGCGTGGATTTCCAAAGTATTCCTGGGCGCGATGCGCTGTCCCGCGGCCAAGCCAAGCTGACGGCATTGGCTTGTCTGCTGGCACAAGCCGAGGACTACGCAGAACAGCGCGGCGAATGGCCGGTGATCGCGTTGGACGATCTGTCCTCCGAGCTGGATCGCACCCATCAGGCGCGGGTTCTGGAGCGCCTGCTCAACGGACCGGCACAGATCTTCGTCACCGCCACCGAAACACCGGCAGCATTGGAAGAACTGACCCACATCGCCCGGTTCCACGTGGAACATGCACAGATCGTGGCTGTGCCATAGTGGGCACACCAGGGCCGCTCGACCCCGGCTGGTATAATTCGGGTTGGAATCCTTTCATTCTCGGCGCATCGCTCCAAGCGGTGGCCGACCTGCGGAGCCTACGGCAAGCGCAATGATCGACGAACAGAACACCCCGGCAAACAACGGCAATTACGACGCCAACAGCATTACCGCCCTGGAAGGCCTGGAGGCTGTCCGCAAGCGTCCCGGCATGTACATCGGTGACGTGCATGACGGCACCGGACTGCACCACATGGTGTTCGAGGTCGTTGACAACTCGATCGACGAAGCGCTGGCCGGCCACGCCGATCACGTTGCAGTGACGATCCACGCCGACGGCTCGGTTTCGGTATCCGACAACGGCCGCGGTATCCCGACCGGAAAGCACGAGCAGATGAGCGCCAAGCTTGGTCGCGAAGTGTCTGCCGCCGAAGTGGTCATGACTGTCCTGCACGCGGGCGGCAAGTTCGACGACAACAGCTACAAGGTTTCCGGCGGCCTGCACGGCGTCGGCGTCAGCGTGGTCAACGCGCTGTCGCAGAAGCTGCTGGTGGACGTGTTCCAGAACGGCTTCCATTACCAGCAGGAATTCAGCGACGGTGCCGCCGTGACCGCACTGGCCAAGCTGGAAACCACCACCAAGCGCGGTACCACCGTGCGCTTCTGGCCGTCGACCGTTGCCTTCCACGACAACGTGGAATTCCACTACGACATCCTGGCCCGCCGCCTGCGCGAGCTGTCGTTCCTGAACTCCGGCGTCAAGATCGTCCTTGCCGATGAGCGTGGCGATGGCCGTCGCGATGATTTCCACTACGAAGGCGGCATCCGCAGCTTCGTGGAGCATCTGGCGCAGCTGAAGACCCCGCTGCACCCGAACGTCATCTCCGTCACCGGCGAGCACAACGGCATCGTCGTGGATGTGGCGCTGCAGTGGACCGACTCCTACCAGGAGACGATGTACTGCTTCACCAACAACATTCCGCAGAAGGACGGCGGCACCCACCTCGCCGGTTTCCGTGGCGCGCTGACCCGTGTGCTCAACAACTACATCGAACAGAACGGCATCGCCAAGCAGGCCAAGATCAACCTGACCGGCGACGACATGCGCGAAGGCATGATCGCGGTGCTGTCGGTAAAGGTGCCGGACCCGAGCTTCTCCAGCCAGACCAAGGAAAAGCTGGTCAGCTCCGACGTACGTCCGGCAGTGGAAAACGCCTTTGGTGCGCGCCTGGAAGAGTTCCTGCAGGAAAACCCGAACGAAGCCAAGGCGATCGCCGGCAAGATCGTCGACGCCGCGCGAGCACGAGAAGCCGCGCGCAAGGCCCGCGACCTGACCCGCCGCAAGGGCGCGCTGGACATCGCCGGCCTGCCGGGCAAGCTGGCCGACTGCCAGGAAAAGGACCCGGCGCTGTCCGAACTGTTCATCGTCGAGGGTGACTCGGCAGGTGGTTCGGCCAAGCAGGGTCGCAACCGCAAGAACCAGGCGGTGCTGCCGCTGCGCGGCAAGATCCTCAACGTGGAACGCGCGCGCTTTGACCGCATGCTGTCGTCCGACCAGGTCGGTACGCTGATCACCGCGCTGGGTACCGGCATCGGCCGTGACGAGTACAACCCGGACAAGCTGCGTTACCACAAGATCATCATCATGACCGACGCCGACGTCGACGGCGCCCACATCCGCACCCTGCTGCTGACGTTCTTCTACCGTCAGATGCCGGAGCTGATCGAGCGCGGTTACGTCTACATCGGCCTGCCGCCGCTGTACAAGATCAAGCAGGGCAAGCAGGAGCTGTACCTGAAGGACGACCCCGCGCTGGACAGCTACCTGGCCAGCAGTGCGGTGGAAAACGCCGCGCTGGTGCCGGCCACCGGCGAACCGGGCATCGAAGGCCTGGCGCTGGAAAAGCTGCTGCTGGCCTATGCCGCCGCGCTGGATTCGATCGAGCGCAACGCGCATCGCTATGACCGCAACCTGCTCGAAGCGCTGGTCGATTTCGTGCCGATGGACCTGGACAGCCTGCGCAATGCCGGCGAAGGCGAAGGCCTGGATGCGCTGGCCAAGCGCCTCAACCAGGGCAGCCTGGGCAGCCCGCGCTTCAGCCTGGAACTGCAGGAACCGAACGATGAGCGCCCGGCCGCGGTGCTGGTGACCCGCCGCCACATGGGCGAGGAGCACATCCAGGTGTTGCCGATGTCGGCGTTCGAGAGTGGCGAACTGCGTGCGATCCACCAGGCCTCCAAGCTGTTGCACGGCCTGGTGCGCGAAGGCGCGACGATTTCCCGCGGCGCCAAGTCGATTGAAGTGGACAGTTTTGCCAAGGCGCAGAACTGGCTGCTCGAGGAGGCCAAGCGCGGCCGTCAGATCCAGCGATTCAAGGGTCTGGGCGAAATGAATCCGGAACAGTTGTGGGATACCACGGTGAACCCGGAGACCCGTCGCCTGCTGCAGGTGCGCATTGAAGACGCGGTCGCTGCCGACCAGATTTTCAGTACCCTGATGGGCGATGTGGTCGAACCGCGTCGCGACTTCATCGAAGACAATGCGTTGAAGGTCGCGAATCTGGATATCTGACACAATCGGGACCTGGCCGGTGCGCGGGGAGCTGCACCGGCCGTCGTCCCTTGAACGCAGGTACCTGATGTCCGCATCCGCCCCGGTTTCCGCCCCGCCTCCGGTTCCGCCGGCATCCGCCCCTCCGCGCGCCGTTGCACCGTTGGCAGGTTTCTTCATCGACCTGGGCATCGCTGCCGTCGCCCTGGTCGGCCTGAGCATGGTCACCGGTCTGTTCTGGGGCTTCTACCGTGCGATCGTGGTCAGCCGCGCCAATGCCGAGGCCAATGGCGGCGCACTGACACCTGACACCGTCAGCGCGGTGGTGGGCCAGCCCGGGGCCCTGGCGCAGATCCTGATGGCCCTGATCGCCACCGGTGGCGCCGCACTGCTGCTGTACTTCTGGCGCCGTCCGGCAAACGCCGGCGAGCGCCAGGCCTCGCGGCAGGCGCTGCTGCGGCCTTCCACCTGGGGCTGGACCCTGCTGGTGGCCACGCTGATCGTGCTGGGCAGCAACGGCATCGCCTTCCTTTCCAAGCAGTTCGGCATCGAGCCGGTACCCACCAACGTGGAACTGATGCAGAGCGCGATCGCTCGCTTCCCGTTGTTCCTGGTGCTGTTCGCGGTCGTCCTCGCCCCCGCCTATGAAGAGCTGCTGTTCCGCCGCGTCCTGTTCGGGCGCCTGTGGCAGGCCGGCCGGCCCTGGCTGGGCCTCATCCTCAGCAGCCTGGCGTTCGCCCTGGTCCATGAAGTGCCCGGTGTCAGCAAGAATTCGCTGCTGGGCATGGCGCAGCTGTGGCTGGTCTACGGCGGCATGGGGGCCGCCTTCTGCTGGCTGTACCGCCGCACCGGCACGCTGTGGGCGGCGATCACTGCGCATGCGCTGAACAATGCGGTTGCGCTGGCCGCGATGGTGTTCCTGGGATCAACGTAACGCCGTGCCCGCTTGACGAAAGATTAAGCAGGTACGCTACACACTGCGCACATGAACACGGGGGTGGACCCATGAAACAACTGCTGCTGGCCCTTGTCATCACCACCCTGGTCAGCGCCTGCGCGACCACTACGTCGCCAACCGGACGACGGCAGATGGTGGGCGGCGTGTCACAGGCACAGCTGGACCAGCTGGGTGCGCAGGCGTTCGCCGAGACCAAGCAGAAAGAGAAGATCAGCACGGATGGCCGCCAGAACGGCTACGTGCAATGCGTGGTCAATGCGCTGGTCGCGCAGTTGCCACCTCAGTACCGTGGCGTACGGTGGGAGACGGCTGTATTCGTCGACAAGGAACCGAACGCCTTTGCCCTGCCCGGCGGCAAAGTGGGTGTGAATACCGGCATCTTCACCGTCGCCAGGAACCAGGACCAGTTGGCTGCCGTGATCGGCCATGAGATCGGGCATGTCATCGCGCGTCATCACGAAGAACGCATCACCCGGCAGATGGGCGCGCAGACCGGCCTGGCCGTGCTGGGCGCGCTGGCCGGTGCCGCCTACGGCGATGGTGCCGCCAGCACGGTCAACCAGCTGGGCGGGATGGGTGCGCAGACGGCCTTCCTCCTCCCGGGGTCGCGAACCCAGGAAAGCGAGGCCGATGTCATCGGCCAGCGACTGATGGCGCAGGCCGGATTCAACCCGGCCCAGGCCGTGGATCTGTGGCAGAACATGATGGCCGCCAGCGGCGGTCGCAGCCCGCAATGGCTGTCCACCCACCCCGATCCAGCCAACCGCATCCAGGAACTGCGACGTGATGCACCGGGCCTGACGCCGGTTTATCAGCAGGCGCAGGCGGCCGGGCTGCGGCCAAAGTGCGGATGAGTGCGCAGTTCTATGCTGTATTGCAGCACATAAAACGATTTCTCACGCCATCTGTTTCTGATACGTTTGGCGGCTCAGATTTTTCTGACAGTCCGACTTTGCCGCTATCCGGCGGTTCGATCGAGGTGAACGATGATTTTCCGTAACCACAAAGCTGTGCTTTCCGTCCTCGTCGCGACCGCCCTGACCGGCGCCGTGGTCACCGATGCCTTCGCGCAGTCCTCGCGCTCCTCCGACCGTGGCAGCCGCGGCGGCAGCAGCAAGCAGGCCAAGGCCGAACCGCTGTACCCGAATGCGACCCGGCAGGAGCCGACCGCCAAGGCCTCGGCCAAGATGGGCAGCAAGCTGCAGAAAATGATCGACAGCTACAACAAGGAAAAGTTCCCGGAGACGCGCACGCAGGCTGACGCGATCCTGGCTGACAGCGCCTCGAACGAGTACGACAAGTCGCTGGCCGCGCAGCTGGCCTCGCAGGCCGCCTACCAGACCGACGACACCCCGGCCGCCATCGCCTACCTGAAGCAGGTGATCCAGTTCAACGGCCTGGACAACAACGGCCACTTCCAGTCGATGCTGATGCTGGGCCAGCTGCAGCTGCAGGAAGACCAGACCGCTGAAGGCCTGGCCACCCTGGACAAGTACTTTGCCGAGAGCAAGTCGACCAAGCCGGAAGAGCTGATCGCCAAGGGCCAGGCACTGTACCAGCTGGAGCGCTACCAGGAAGCGATCCCGGTGCTGAAGCAGGCCATCGCCGGCGCTGCCGAGCCGAAGGACAACTGGAACCAGCTGCTGATGGCGGCACTGTCCGAAGCCGGCCAGACCGGTGAGGCCGTGCAGGCCGCAGAAGCGCTGGCGGCCAAGAACCCGACGGACAAGAAGGCCCAGCTGAATCTGGCCAACATGTACATGCAGGCTGACCAGATGCCGAAGGCCGCCGCGGTGATGGACAAGCTGCGCAGCAGCGGCCAGCTCACCGAAGAGCGCGAGTACAAGCAGCTGTACTCGATCTATGCCAACACCGAGAACAAGGAAAAGGACGTCATCGCGGTCATCAATGAAGGGTTGCAGAAGGGCATCCTGAAGCCGGATTACCAGGTTTACCTGGCGCTGGCCCAGTCCTACTACTACTCCGACCAGGTGCCGCAGGCGATCGATGCGTGGCAGAAGGCCGCCCCGCTCTCCAAGGACGGTGAGACCTACCTGAACCTGGCACGCGTCCTGCATGCCGAAGGTCGCGTCCCCGAGGCCAAGCAGGCCGCCCAGCAGGCGCTGGCGAAGGGCGTGAAGAACCAGGCTGATGCCAAAAAAATCATCAACCTGAAGTAAGTAGGAATAACGCCTGAATGCCTGCTCAGTTGATGCGCAGGCGCTCAGGATTGGTATAAGCTTGGAGGTTCCTGCGGTGTCATGCACCGCTGATCAGGGATCCCGCCCCCGGGATTCCGGCCCCACTATTGAGCTCTTGGCGCATGACGGAACAACTAGTCGTTCACCGGTACGAACAACCCGATGACAAGGGGCTGAGCTGGCCTCGCATCGTCGGCATCGCGTTTGTAATTGCCCTGCATCTGGCCGCCTTCATGATGCTCCTGATTCCCGCCGTGGCTCCCAAGGCCGTCGCGGAGAAGGAGCGCAACGTCATGGTGACCATCGTCGACGCGCCGCCGCCGCCCCCACCGCCGCCGCCGCCGCCGCCGCCGCAGGATACTCCGCCACCGCCGGTGAAGAATCTGTCGCCGCCGAAGCCGTCGCCCGTACCGCCGCCGCCGCAGGCGCCGGTCGTCGATGTGCCGGAGCCGCGCCCGAACGATATCGTCACCCCGCCGTCGCCTCCGGCGCCGCCGGCACCGCCGACCTCGATCGAGGCCAGCGTGGACATCTCGTCGAAGGCCATGAATCCGCCGCGCTATCCGCCGGCAGCCTTCCGCGCGGGTATCCAGGGCGAAGTGATCCTGATCATTGATGTCGATGCCAACGGCAACGTCACCAATGTCACGGTGGAAAAGTCCAGCCGTAACCGCGACCTGGACCGTGCTGCGATGGAAGCGGCTCGCAAGTGGCGCTTCAACGCCGCTGAATCTGGCGGTAAGAAGACGGCAGGTCGCGTTCGCGTCCCGGTCAACTTTGCGCTGAACTGATGCGCCCGGGTGGCCGCCTGGCCGCCCCGGTTCCCAGTTCGATTGTTTGCTTAGCTACACCCTTTATCACCACACACAACAAAGGTAAGCGTCATGCTGCAGGAAATTTTCATCGCCGCTGCTGCCGGGGGCAATCCGTCCAATGCCCTGTCGCAGATGGGCTTCGAGCACCTGATCCACGAAATGACCACCAAGCCGGGTGATTTCGCGGTTTCCTGGGTCGTGCTGCTGACCCTGATCGCCATGTCGGCCATGTCCTGGTACTGGACCGTCATCAACATCTTCCGTGCCACCCGCCTGAAGAGCGCCGCTGATCGCGTCGTCAGCCTGTTCTGGGACACCCCGAACGCGCAGGACGCCATCCGTGCGATGGAAGAACAGCCGGCTTCGGAGCCGTTCTCGAAGATCGCCCTGGACGCTGCCCAGGCGGCTGCCCACCACCAGCGCGCTGAAGGCGGCGCCACCGGTGGCCTGGGTGAGAACCTGAGCCGTTCGGAGTTCGTCGACCGCGCTCTGCGCCAGGCCGTCACCCGCGAAAGCAACAAGCTGCAGTCGGGCATGACCCTGCTGGCAACCGTCGGCGCAACCGCTCCGTTCGTCGGTCTGCTGGGTACCGTGTGGGGCATCTACGGCGCGCTGATCAAGATCGGTGCCACCGGCTCCGCTTCGATCGACGCCGTTGCCGGCCCGGTGGGTGAAGCGCTGATCATGACCGCGATCGGTCTGTTCGTCGCGATCCCGGCCGTGTTCGCCTTCAACTTCTTCAGCAAGATCAACAGCGCGACCATCAGCAAGTTCGATACCTTCGCGCACGACCTGCACGACTTCTTCGCCACCGGTTCGCGCGTCCGCTAATTGCGGCGCGCGTCACCCAGCGACGAAGTAAGTAGTCACCAAGATCTAGACGGAGCCCGTTATGGCTTTCAGTAGTGGTAACAGCGGCGGCCCCATGGCCGACATCAACGTTACGCCCCTCGTGGACGTGATGCTGGTGCTGCTGATCATCTTCATCATCACGGCGCCCCTGATGTCCCACAAGGTCAAGGTGGATCTGCCGGAAGCCAACCTGATCCAGAAGCCGGAAGATGCTGAAAAGCGTTCCGGACCGATCACCCTGGCAGTCAAGGAAGACGGCTCGATCTACTGGAACGACGAAGAAATCAACAAGCAGACTCTCGAGTCGCGCTTGGCGACCGCCGCCCAGCAGACCCCGCAGCCGCCGCTGAACCTGCGTGGTGACCGCACCACCAAGATGCGCGTCATCAACGACCTGACCAAGGTCGCGCAGGAGCAGGGCATGCTGGACGTCGGCTTCGTCGCGACCAAAGAAAAGGGGCAATAAGCCATGGCATTCAGTAGTGGTGGTGGCAAGGGCCCCATGGCAGACATCAACGTCACGCCCCTCGTGGACGTGATGCTGGTTCTGCTGATCATCTTCATCGTGACCGCGCCGATCATGACGTACCCGATCGCCGTGGACCTGCCGCAGCGCGTGCTCAACCCACCGCCGCAGCTGGTCGAACCGCCGCCGCCGATCGAACTGAAGATCGACGCCAGCAACCAGGTCTCGTGGAACAACAGCCCGATCAATACCAGCGAGCTGCAGCAGCGGATGGAGCAGGAGGTCCAGCGTGACCCGACCAACCAGCCGGAACTGCGCATCGACGCCAGCCCGGATTCGGAGTACGACGTGATGGCCAAGGTTCTGGCCGCCGCGAAGAACGCTCAGATGAAGAAGATCGGTTTTGTGCAGCAGTAAACGCGACACCGCAACACAACAGTCATGACGCGACTGCAGACGCCCCTGGAAACAGGGGCGTTTTTTTTTTGTGCCTGCGGGGCCCGTCGGGGTCAGATCCCTTTCCCTCAGGAAAGGGATCTGACCCCATCAGGGAGCACGCGCCCGCTATGATCGGCGGATGCTCGCCCTCTTCGACTCCCTGCGCCATTGGCTCGACGGCATCGCCCACCTCGGCACCATCCTGGCGGTGGCCTACCTGCTGTACCTGTTCGCGCTGGCGGGCTGGATCATGCTGCAGAAGCGCGAGCCGGTGGCCACGCTGAGCTGGATCCTGTCGTTGGCGCTGCTCCCCTACCTGGGGCTCTTCATCTACTACCTGCTGGGTCCGCAGAAGGTGAAGCGGCAGCGGCTGCGCCGTGGTCGCGCCCGCTCGGGGATGGAGCACTACAGTGATGTCTGCCCACCCGATTCGGACTGCACAGAGCTGGCCAAGGTTGCCCAGGCCACCACCGGGCTGGCGCCAAGCAGTGCCACCGAGGTGACCTGGCTGGTCGACGGCGCGGCCACCTACGCCGCACTGCTCGATGCGATCGCACAGGCGCGCGACCACGTGCACCTGGAGTACTACATCTTCAATCCGGACCACGCTGGCACTGCCCTGCGTGATGCCCTGGTCGAGCGCGCCCGTGCGGGGGTGCAGGTGCGCCTTCTGCTGGATGCGGTTGGCTCGTCCGCCCTGCCCCGCCGCTTCCTGCAGCCCCTGCTGGATGCCGGCGGCGAAGCAATCTGGTTCCATCCGCGGCAGCTGCTGAAGCCGTTCAAACGCCCGTGGTTGAACCTGCGCACGCATCGCAAGCTGGTGATCATCGATGGCCGCCTTGCCTTTACCGGCGGCATCAACATCACCGACGAGGAAGACGAGAGCCGCAGACCCGACGCCTACCGCGACCTGCACATGCGTATCCGCGGCCATGTCGTGCGCAGCCTGCAGCTGGTGTTCGCCGAAGACTGGCTGTACGCCAGTGGACAGGATCCCTCGCGGATGGACATCGCCCGTCTATGGCCGGCCGACATGCCGCTGCGCGGTGATGGCGCGATCAACGCGCAGGTACTGGTGTCGGGTCCGGATTCGGGCTGGGAGACCATCCACCGCCTCCACGTCGCCGCCATCCAGGAAGCACACGAGCGGGTGTGGCTGGTCACCCCCTATTTCGTGCCGGGTGAAGCGGCGCGGATGGCGTTGACCTCCGCTGCACTGGGCGGCCTGGATGTGCGCCTGCTGGTACCGAAGATGAGCGATTCGTGGTTCGTCACCCAGGCCGCACGTTCCTACTTCGATGAGCTGTTGCATGCGGGCGTGAAGATCTACGAATACGGCCCGCGGATGCTGCATACCAAGGCGTTCATCGCCGATGACGATGTCTGTATTGTCGGCAGTGCCAACTTTGACCACCGCAGCTTCCGGCTGAACTTCGAGCTGTCGATGATGATCAGCGACCGCGACCGTGTGGCGGCCCTGGCCGAGCTGCTGCAGGGCGAATTCGACCGCGCCACGCGGGTGCATGACCAGGCCGGCCGCTCGCTGTGGCTGTACCGCCTGCCCGAGGCCTTCGCCCGGCTGGCCTCGCCGCTGCTCTGACGCAGCGCTACACTGCGGCGATCATCCGGGGAGCCCGACTATGTACTGGTTGTACCTGCTGCTGGCGCTGGGCTGCTTTGCCTTCGCGCTGAAGACCCCGAGCGCGGGGTTGATGACCCTGTGCCTGCTGGCTGCCCTCGCCTTCCTGCTGGCCTGGGTACGCGGCCGCTACGTGGCCCGTTTCGGCGACCTGCAGCGCGACCCGGCCACCCTCATTGACGCCGAAGAACTGCGACGCCTGCGCGAACAGGCCCAGGCCCGCCGCAACGACGACCACAACGACCACGACCCGTCTCCTCTTTCCAAGTAGTCCCGTTCCATGACCCAGCTCAGCGTCAACGTCAACAAGATCGCCGTCCTGCGCAATTCGCGCGGCGGCGCCGAACCGGACGTGGTGCGCGCCGCCCAGGCCTGCCTGGATGCCGGCGCCCACGGCATCACCGTGCATCCGCGGCCGGACCGCCGTCACATCACCGCCGAGGACGTGCTGGCCCTGTCCACCCTGACCCGCGCGCGTGGCGTTGAATTCAACATCGAAGGCAATCCGTTCGCGCCGCCGCGCGAGGGCTACCCGGGGCTGCTGCCGCTGTGCGAACAGACCGGTCCGGCGCAGGCCACCCTGGTCCCCGATGGTGATGGCCAGATCACCTCCGACCATGGCTTCGACTTCGCGCGTGACGCAGAGCGGCTGCGCCCGCTGATCGCCGAACTGAAGGCGATGGGCTGCCGGGTCAGCCTGTTCGTCGATGCCGGCAACCCGCTGCTGGAGCAGGCGGCCGAGGTCGGTGCCGACCGCATCGAGCTGTACACCGGCCCTTACGCAGAGGCGCATGCGGCTGGCGATGCCGACGCGATGCTGGCGCTGTTCGCCACTGCCGCCCGCCGCGCGCAGGCCGTCGGCCTGGGCGTGAATGCCGGTCATGACCTGTCGCAGGACAACCTGCGCGACTTCCTGGCCCACGTGCCGGAGGTGCTGGAGGTCTCGATCGGCCACGCACTGATTGGCGAGGCGTTGTATGACGGGCTGGATGCCACCGTGCGCGGGTACCTGGCGCTGCTCTGACACCTCCCCGGTAGAGTCGAGCCGTGCTCGACTCAGCACCGCCCTGAACCCTTCAGACGGCCGTCGCAGCCATTGAGACGGTCGCGACGTACTCTGCCGTCATGGGTATTGCGATCAAGGGCCGAGGTTCCACGTCCCACCTTGCCGGGCGCTTTGAAAGCACCGTCAGCGAGGCGGTGGACGACGGCTGGGCGGTCGACGAGAGCGAGGAGTTCCTCGCCCCACGCCTGCGCACCGAGGTACGTGCGGAAACCGCACGCAGCATCATCACCCGCAACACTTCGCCGGACGTCGGCTTCAGCCAGTCGGTGAATCCGTATCGCGGTTGCGAGCATGGTATCAATACCCCCTGATTGTTCACTAGATAAATCCATATAGATCAACAGGTTAGAGAATAATCAGTAAACACATTGCTATCGGCACAATCCCCCGCGCAGTGCCGGCCAAACACGCCCATCCTGGAGAGGTTGGCCAACCTTCGTGGTCTGCAAAGAGTGTTAGAGCCCTGCGGCGCGCAGCAGGGCCGACATCGAGGTACCCATGCCTTTAGCAACTCGCTCCAAGGTAGCGAGAGTGAGGTTCTTTTCGCCACGCTCGATCTTGCTGTAGTAGGCGCGGTGCATCTGGATGTGGTCAGCAAAGGCTTCTTGGCTGACACCCAGATCAATGCGATGCGCGCGGATCACATCTGCAAGTTTCGCTTGGTTCGTATGCTCGACCATACGAAGCAGCTTGTGGTTCCAGTACTTTAAAGACTACGCCTCTAAAGGTAGTCTACTTATAAGTACTAATTGCATCTCCCATGAACTTTTACCTCGTATGTCCGGAACTGGAGTTCACTCTTGAGCTTCCCTTTTCTCCCATGGGCAGGGAGCAGGTCGCTATGCAGATGCGTCGAATGCAAGAAGAGGAAGGGCAAGCAAGAGGCTTTGAGTACCGCCTGGCAGAAGAGCTCTCAAAGCTCATCCCCCAGCTAACGGATTGGGACATCAAGCCGCCCACGGGTGCACAGATGGCATATGCGACTTCGCTCTGCGCACAGTTGGGCATTCCACTGCCTGCAGCAACACGTCGATCGCGGGCATTGATGCAGATCTTCTTGGCGGAAGCCAAAGCGCTCCATGGCCAACGCAGCTGATAAAGGCCTTGCCAGCCGAAGCTGTGGATAAGCCTGGGCAGAACCTACTCGCCAAACGACCGTATGGCCTACAGCTAGCTGAATTTCACGGTGTTGCGGCGCCTGTGGTTAGCAATAATACTAACGGCCCGACCTTCCCAAGTTGTCGCCATGGAACAGGATGCTCGAAAGGCCCAAGTTCCCCTCAAAGGCAGAGGGGCCGCATCGCGTGTCCCAAGCCGTTTCGATACCACTGCAACAGTGGGAGTCGACGACGGCTGGGAGTCGGTCTACCAGGAGATGGAAGACGCGCCACCGCTGAGAACTCAGGTGCAGGAAGAGCGAGCGCGCACAGTGATCAGCCACAACTCATCCCCTGACGTTGGCTTTAGCGCGTCGGTCAACCCGTACCGCGGCTGCGAGCATGGCTGTGTTTACTGTTTTGCTCGCCCTTCTCACTCCTACTTGAGCCTTTCACCAGGCTTAGACTTCGAGACGCGCCTGTTTGCAAAGACAAATGCCCCGGAGCGCCTCAGAGCAGAAATTAGCAAGTCGAACTACAAGTGCACCCCGATTGCGTTGGGGATAAACACAGACGGCTATCAGCCGATTGAAAGGAATTACCAAATTACACGCCAATGCCTTGAGGTGCTTGCTGATGCCAAGCATCCGGTGAGCTTCGTCACCAAGAGTGCCTTGATCACCAGGGACGTCGAACTGCTGGCGTCGATGGCCAAGGATCGGTTGGTTACGGTCTACTTCTCGGTCACCACGCTCGACAGGAAGCTATCTGCAAAACTGGAACCACGAGCTGCTGCTCCCCACGCAAGGCTGCGAGCAATGAATCAGCTGCACGAGGCAGGAGTACCGGTAGGGGTTTTGATCGCGCCGGTCATTCCCATGATCACCGACCATGACCTAGAAGCCATCCTTGAGGCTGCTCACGAACACGGCGCTCGGGCAGCAGGCTACGTGCTTCTCAGGCTACCCAACGAGATTAAGGACATTTGGAGAGAATGGCTCGAGCTGCACTATCCGGACCGCGCTGCGCACGTGCTTAGCTTGATGCGACAGATGCATGGTGGAAAGGAGTATGACGCCAGCTTTGGCACCAGGATGTCCGGAACTGGCCCTGTAGCGGACTTGATCCGGAAGCGCTTTGAAAAGAAGCATCGTGAACTCGGTTTCACTAGGCTGCCAGCGCTGGCCACTCATCTTTTTCAACCTCCCCAAGACAAGTCGCCACAGGGGCAACTTTTCTAGCCGAACGGAAAACGAGGCTAGCATCAGTACAAAGCTATGGATGCAGTCCGAGCGGCGCCTACAGGGACAGAGCGTCCTAGGTTTCTGAGTACTGATACCATCTCCCCGAAAAGGAAATAGCATCTCCTCCGCAGCAAGCTTAGACGGCTTTCCAAACATATTTGGTTATCCCGCTTCCTCATGAAAAGGACCAGCGTATGCCCAAGCAAGTGAGAGGTTTATCAGTCTACCGAAGCACGATTGAGCGGCTGCCACAGTTTCGCATTCTTAGCGGCCCACTCACAGAACACCAAGCGGCGATGCTGGGATTCGACGACCTTCCGCTCGCAGGCGCTTCCATTGTGCCAAGCGCCGAAGGACCCGCGACGTTATTCAATGCCCGAGGCAAAGAGATCATCCGAAAGGACCTTCCGATGGTCACCAAGTCTCGATCAATCAATACCTCGTGGAAGGACTGGCACGGACACACTCACCACGGTACTCAGACAAGATCCTATGAGACCTATCCCAGGGAATACGTTGCACCACCTGGTGAATTCCTCACTGCTGTAGATACAGACAGTGGTATCGCAATGGCTACTAGGATCATTGACCGGACGGAGCCAGAAGAGAGCATTGCAAACCTCCTCAACATCTACCTGGAATGCTTCCAACACTTCGAAATCGTTGACCCGGACCTCGCGGTGCCGGTCAGGGTCGAGAAGATCAACTGGCGCATTCTCCCTCCGGGGAAGTTCCCGTTCGATAGAGCGATGCAGGTATTGGATAGTTATCTGAAGCAGTTGACCGACAGCGACCGCGCAGTCGCTAAGCAGCGCATCCGGACCATCACTCGTCACGAGCCCGACTTCATGGCAGTCGGATTAGGCGGTTTCAGTGAGTACATCGTTTTTGGGTTCACGGGAAGGAATCGATACGTGTTCGAGAGTCCCGAGTCAGGCAATGCCACTTACATCTTCAGGAACGAGTGGGAGGCGGTGTCTCAGCTCACCAAACGCCAGATCCTTCAAGAGCAGCTGCAGGAGACCAGGATCATCCACACCTCGCGTTGGGCCGTAGAGGTCTCAGAAGCAATCCAACGGAAGTGAAGTGGTTGGGCAAAGTTTCAGAGGGGCGTAGCCCGAACCGGTACCCTGTGACCCACGCCATGGATAGCTACCTACCGATGCGTTTACTCAGGCTTAGAAGCTTAGACAGGAACTCCCAATGAAGCCAACCATCCTGGCACTGGACCTCGAAGGCACGCTCATCTCCAACGCAGTCAGTCAGATTCCTCGCCCTGGGCTTCATCGGTTCCTAGAGGATGTCCGATCGCAGTTCGAGGAACTTGTACTGTTCACTACGGTTCCCGAGGCACTTGCAAGAAGAATTGCCGGACTCCTGGCTAGGGAAGGCAGTGTTCCGGCATGGTTTGTCGAGCTTCGATACATCCACTGGTCTGGAAGGACAAAGGATCTTTCCTATGTCTCCCCCCACGTGGGTGAAGCCCTTCTCTTGGATGACCATGGCCCCTATGTGCATGATGGGCAGGAGAGACTGTGGGTCGAGATCCCGCTGTTCGGCTCCCCGTACTCGTCAGACGATGACGGGTTGCAGATCGCAGCTGAACGCCTGACCGATCGCATCATTGAACTGCAGAGTGCATCCGACCTTGGCCACATGATCGCCGATCATGGCTGAGCAGCGCGTTGTCTCGATGGCTCGTTGAAAGAGCGCGTATGCAGCGGCCGTCCTCTCGCACATTCGGCACAGTTAGGGATCAGCACGCGGGCAGCACTCGAGAAACTCTTTGATAGCGTCGCTCCGGAGAACCCGGAGACGGCCAACCAAAGGTTGCCAGCAATCAAAAGTGGTGCAGTGGCGTTGCGGCAACCTTACCTTTGCCGGCAGCAATTGAATCGGTAGCTCCAGGCGTACCCACTGCCCAGCCAACACGCTTCCCTAAAGAACGCGCAGTAGCAACCGCGGCGTCTCCCGATTGATGATGTCAACTCACTGCCAGCCTTGGGTAGCCATTGACCGCGCGCTACCGATTGCCGCGCCAAGCGGACACCAACATTGGTACTGAAGGAGCAAATCTAGCCTGCGCGACGAACGAACCCACCTCTCTGTTGCGCACTTCCCCCGTACCAGCGAGCAGGTCTTCCTTCACACCGAGCGTACCAGTAGGGTCACGATCACGCGTAAATATATGAATCAATGGAAGTAAAAAGTAGGCATGATTCTCATTTCAGTTGTTAACGTACCGTAAGGCTCACAGCAAAAAAAACTTTCCGTATACCTGATAGCTTTCGGCGCCATGGTCTATGACGTCGAAATATGCACCGCACGTGCAATCGCTTCGGAAGCGACAGGAATCAAGTGTGCGCAAGGCGTACCCTTACCCGAAGGCTTCTGCTTTTTGGTCAGCAGGTCTGATGGAACGATCGTTCAGCCCGCTTTTGAATTCTTTGCAGATGCCCATCTAACGATCGGTCCAAAGCCAAAGCTTGCCTGCAGCAAGAACACAACCGCAGCTATCGCGGCTGACCTCACCGACTTCCATCACTTTCTTGACGCAAGAAAAAAGCTCGTTTCCGACGTAGATGAGGATCTCCTCAGATCCTATGCGGACACCTTGACTGACCTGGACTCTGCGGTGACCTTGGATAAGCTCGCCGCCGCGACTATTCATCGAAGATGGTCGACCGTGACCAAGCTAATCGCATTCTGCGTGAAACGGGGATACCTGAGGAAGGCACCAGCGCTGCTGAGCAAGCAGACGAAGCGAGGAACTGTTCAAGTTCTCGACGTTGGCGTCGACCTTCCCGGGCTGAACGACGCTGACGAACTCATCACTGCGCTCCATCCCGAGACCGTCGTCGGTATTCTTGACGAACTAGGTCCAAACCCTGTGCTCGAGCGAAACGGTCTGGTTGAACTGGCATACGCAACCACGGCGCAGCGATTGATGGCTGAGCTTTGCTATCAAGCAGGACTGAGGCGGGCGGAAGTGTGCGATCTCAAAGCGAAAACCATCCTTCAGGCCCGTACGGAAGGGCGCGATCCTCTCACTGCAGTCGCCATCCCCGTGCTCGGGAAAGGTAACAAGAAGCGCAATGTTCCCGTTCCAGTCTGGCTAGTCAACGCGTTGAAGCGCTATGCCAAAGGTGTTCGGCAGCGCCTCGTTGACCTCCGACTGGGATACCACAAGCTCGAGGATCACGGCGTCCTATTCGTCCTCGACGCAAACAACCGCAAGCATGCGGGCAATCCGATAACCCCGCAGATCTTCGACCGGCATTTCGCCCAGGCCAAGGACAGGCTGCTCAAACGGCTCTCCAAAGAGCGTGACCTGGCTCGCTACGAATCCACGCAGCGCGAGCGAATAACCATTCACGCCCTTCGACACACCTTCGCCTTGTACACGTACATGGAGAAGCGCGCAAACGGTGACATGGATGCGATCAAGTATGTTCAGTCGGTACTGGGACACAGTCTCAGGGATACGACTGAGTCCATCTACCTGCGAAGCGCGAACGCATTCGAGAGCGAAACCAGGGAATCGATCAGACTGCACCTTGAAGGTCAACCCTTTATGCGAATCGGCGTCGAGGCCTGACGAGTTGGAGCTCACACGGCTC
The DNA here is from genome assembly GCF_056481725.1 of Stenotrophomonas sp. 85239_Sma. Lineage (NCBI taxonomy): Bacteria > Pseudomonadati > Pseudomonadota > Gammaproteobacteria > Lysobacterales > Lysobacteraceae > Stenotrophomonas > Stenotrophomonas sp. 85239_Sma. The sequence continues at coordinate 21,745 of NZ_CM151163.1, forward strand.
CACGGCCAGCATACGCACTACTCCTCGCATGTGACCGACTCACCTTATCAAATCAGATTGAACACGGATTGGAGCGTTACGTGGCAGGAAGAAGATCCGCCCAGCTGCGGCACGCCGTAGTAGTTGAGGAAAAGGTAGGCAACACAAAGAAATGGGATGTCCGCGAGAGCGCTGGTCGCCTAGAAGTCGCGTTCAGGCGCGCCGGAGACCTGCGCGACAACATCGTTAATCTCAGCCGGTGGAAGGGCATAGGTGCAGCGGCACCGCTCTTCGCCGAGGCGTTCTGCCGAGCTAACAAGAACAGCAGGGAGACGACTAGATCCTCTTCAGCTAACAACATCGTGAGTGGCCTGGTGCAGTACCTAACCGTAAAAGGGGTAAAGATAAGCGGCCCAGACGACACTCCAATGGATCTCGGCGAGTCCTTTCTAACGTATCTGAAAGGTAGGGATACCACGCACCCGACAGTTCTCTCGGTGGAGACCCAGCGCCACTATTACGGGACCTTCAAGAAGGTCGTTCTTGCGCTGCACGAGATGGATCCACGGTGGAAGGTGATCCGTATTCCGCCAAAGCCGTTCGCAGGACTGCCACGGAAGAGCAAGCCGAAAGAGCTGGACCGTGCGGCTTGGGCCAACGTCATGAAGGCGGCGGTCGAAGAATGCATATCGACAATGGACGAAGTGTGGCCGCTTCTAGATAGGGTTCACAGTGCCCTCGCTCAGAAGAAAAAGGGCGACGCTGTATCGCTAAGCGATCCGGCAGAGGCAATTGCTCAAATATTGGCAAACTTTGACGGTCATCTTCCTCGCCAAGGCGCGGTTCACAAGCTCCCAGGCGTAGGAAAGATCAGCGAAAGCGAGTACTTCCGTCTGAGGAGACTAGCGCACCCGATCGGCGGCGATCTGATCCCATTCTTTCTCGTACTAGCCATGCACTCGGGCTTCAACGAGCAGCCACTTAGAACACTCACCCTGAATGGCATATCGGAGCACTACCCGCTTGGACAAAAGCGAACGGTGATCAAGTCCTCCAAGCGCAGGGCTGGAAGTTCCGCTCAGGGCGCGACACAGCGAGCAGCCTTCCCCGCTAGCGATCACCCGCTAGCGCCTGAAAGATTGATCAGTTTCGTTATTGCTTGGACCAAACGAATCAGAGACTACGCTGCTGGTGAGCTTGCCAATGACTTCTTCCTCCACGCAGTTTCCGAAGGCGGGCGGCACAAGCGCCGAGGAATGCACATCGACTCCTACTCAGCCAGAACCGACGACGTGACCACGCGGGTGACCGGTTACATCACGTTGTTCTGCAAACGAAGGGGGCTTAAGTACTCTGGCTCTCAAGCAAACAGGCTTGCGTTCTCCGAAGCGGTTGATGGGCTGACCGACGGCGACGCCTTCGAGCTCCGAGCAATGCTAGGCCATCGGCTACTGTCAACTGGTCAAGACAGTTACCAGACAACCACGATGCAGCATCGGCAAAAGGAACAGCTGGCAGGAGCCATGACCGCACAGGAGCGCTGGGTGACTTCAAATGGAAAGATCGACACACGCTCCGCCCGAAGTGATCGTGAGCAAACGGCAGCCACGCAGGGCTTCTGCTGTGCAGATCCATTCCAAAGTCCTCAACCAGGGCAGCGCCATGGAAAGCTCTGCACCAGCTATGGTTCCTGTCCTGCATGCCCGCTCGCCGCAGCTGATCCAAACGAAGCCTACGCGCTCGCGCGCTTTCTTCAACTGCAGGAGCTATACGAAGAAGCCAGGGCAGAGCTCGGCAGCGAGATCTGGAGGCGAAAGTTCGAGAATGCCTATCTCGCTCTCCGCGATTCATGGATCCCAGCAGTGAGCACAACTGCGAATCGACAATCAGCGATGATGATCATGCTGACGCCCCTGCCTGGACTTGAATAGTCCGGCTGTACCGCCACTAGCGAATCAATTCTAGAGATATGGCTATGCCCGCAGCAAGAAAGGTCGAAACAGCGCAGGCAGCGACCCTGCATCCTTCCTTCCAAGTTGACTATGACAGTGATGTCTGGACCTTTGCCCAGACCACGGTCGGCCAACAGAAGGAGTTTGTCACAGTTGACTGGGCAATCCCTGTGGCACGCGGAGAGTTGCTCACGGACTACAAGCACAGAGGACTGCTCTCTGAGCTGAAGTGCTACCTCAAGACCGCCATCATTGAGGACACCGTACGTATGACGGTTGGGTCTATCCCTGGCACTTACATGGGCATGAGGGAGCTGGTGAAGTTCATGGGAGAGCGGGAGATCCACTCCCTCTTCGATATCACCACGGCGATGAGCTGGGACTACGTCGAAGGTCTCGAAGAGCAGTACATGACGGCCCGAAGTGATGCCGGTCGAGACAGGGCGTGGACGCATGCGACCGCCTACAAACTCATCCATCCACTTACACAGATCTACGAAATCGCGGACAGCTTGCGCGCCAGAGGCGGACAAGCACCGTGCGAAGCGCCGTTTGACGGAAGAAAGACCTACGACGTCGTGACAGAGCCGCTCGGGCTTGCTCGAACGGGTGGATTGATGCCTGTCCCGGACGAGATCTCGGTACCGATTCTTTCCTACGCATGTGAATGGATTGAGTACGGCTCGGAGGATGTGATCAGACTTCAGGCTGAGGTCATCCCGATGCTGATCGACGCAAGAAGTGCTACGGGACCGAGACGAATCGCCTGCTTTCGTCAGATCAAACGGCACATCGAGGAGTTCCAGATGAGCCCGATCCCAGGGACACTGACACCCTGGCATGAGCCATTGGCCACCATAGATCGGATTGATGACGCTGGTGACGAGCGCGAGATTAGCGGAACTCAGGGCCTGAGACGCCTAATACTAATGACTCAAAGCGCATGCAGTGTCTTGCTGCAGGGATGCACCGGGATTCGAGCTCATGAGCTGATTGGCCTCTCCCTGGACCACGATCCGACGCTACAGCACGGTGTGGTCAAGTCAGTGACGTCGCTAGACGGACTAATGGAGGTGTTCTCCATCTGTGGCATTTCCGCCAAAAGGGAAGCGACTCGCCATGAGTGGACTGCCGGACTGCGCCCGTTGGGCACGAATCACCTGCCGATCGTGCTGAAATCCGTCGAGGTGCTGGTGCGGCTAATGGAGCCTTGGCGAGCACTATCGGGCACTAAGTCACTGATGCTCAGCTTCTCCCACGCCAAGTCCCTTCCATCGGGTCCCGATGGAATCGGCCGAATGACAGCATCCAGAAATTCTCTGCTGCAACGTGAGTTTGCCGTCGAAGCCCTCACGAAGAAGCGTGGCATCGAAACGACGCAAGCTGTTTACGAGGTGAGGTACCTACGCCCGCAGCGATGGAGGATCACCTTTGCGCACTATGTGTTCCGATCCAAGCCGGAACTAATGCCAGCGCTACGGACGCACTTCCGTCACATGAGCGAGCAGATCACGGATCAAGGGTACATTGGAAACGATGCGGCTCTGCTCGAGAACTTGGAAGGAGAGAGAGTCATGGAGACCTCTCGGTTCCTAGTTCAAATCACCCTCGGCAGGCCGATCGGAGGTGGACCGGCGCAGCGTCTTCTCATGCAGCATGCCGAATCAATGACCGAGGCACTGTCCAAGATGGACGGAGAGACGCCGATCGATAAGGCCGTGGCATACGTGAAACTCACCGACCTGCGGATATGGACAGGGACCTACGCAAGTTGCCTGATTGATATGTTGCCTGACCGTTCCAGCTGCAACCCACAAGCAAGCCTCCTCACTGTCCGCGCCTCGCCGAACTTCGGCCTACGGTCGCCCGGCCTGTGCGCGGGGTGCAAGTGCTGCATCATCCTGCCAGAGCATAAGGACTTTTGGGAGGATCGCCTCCTGAAAAATCAGGCCATTGTCCAGATGGAGCGGACCAACTCTAGGGATCAGTATTCCAAGATTGCTATGAGCCGTGTTGTTCAGAGTCGAGCAGTGCTGAGGATGATATCCAACGCTACCGGGGACGCTTCCGATCGTTCCGGCGAAAGTTGACGACATTTGCTCCATCGTCTCTCTTGGTACTCTGCTTCTGAAGCCGGGACACTGCGAGTTGGAGAGATGCGTTGTGGATGTTGGTCTTGTAAAGCAGAGCCTTCAACCTTGCGTTCTCAGCCTTAACCCTGGCGAGCTCTTCAGCTACTGAGCCTCGCCTCTCCTCCTCAGCCAGCTCCTGAATTCTAAGCCAGACGTGCCCAAGTCGAGCGTGCCTTGATCCAAAGCTCCCTCTATTTACTCCTGCCTCTGCCGCGACCGCGGTAGGCGTGATGATCCGATGACCTGCGGCCATCTTTGCCTTCAGCAGTTCATTGGTCGGGCGTCGCTTCACCAGGCGGTCAAGAGCGGCCAATGCCTTATCCTCTACTGAGTTGGGTCTGCTCATTCTGCTGTCCGCTGACGCATCATTGGTAAGCAGATAGCCTACGCCACCTTCGCCGCCCAATCATCTAGGTGGGACAAGGAGAACCTTGAAATCAATCCTGATGCAGTCGCTGCCCGGCGAGACCCACGTTCTTCAGACCCAGATGTTCAGCAACGACTTTGGGACAAGGTCCATTGTGACCATTGCAATGATGAAGCGCCGCAAAGCTTCGTGCCTGATAGGGCGCAGAATGGTTAGGTTGAGGCTATGGGGTCGGGGTCAGCGTTGGGGTACTGGAGCAGATCACCAGCCCTTTCGCACCACGCGTGAGGGCTACATAGAGGTTCTGCACGCTCATGCTCTCCGGATAGAGGACCACGGCAATGTCTGCCTCGAGACCTTTCAGAAGGAGAGTGCTGCCGACTGCTCTGCGCGCAATGGGGCGGCTGAGGTGACGATTTCGCTCGCGGGCATGAAGTGCGGCTCCTAATAGATCTTGCTCTCCGTTGATAACGCTTCGCATGGCTGATCGACAGCAGTGCAGAATCTCGGGCCGATAGACCCGAGTGCCTGTCTGTTCGGCCAAAGCGTCCACCAGCCGCAAGGCGCGCGTCATGGTCCGCTCGGACTCAAAGGCGACTGCCTCAGCTTCTACAGGAGTTGGAGGTGTCCTGGCTCTCCCTCTACGAATGGTACCGACACGCGTCACTAGATTCGCCGTGCCGACGCCCGTCATCATGAGAGCGGAGAAGGTGGCCAAGTCTTGCAGCGCACTAGGAGCCTGAAGATTGAATTGCCTGGCGAAGTTGACGAGGTCTCGCATGTCCACGGCTTCTACCGCCATTGCCCCAGGCGTTTGGCTGGTGAGTTGGTGGCGGCCTTGAACATTCATGGACTCGCCAATTACCAGAACCGTTCCTTGGCTACCAGGCGCATTGGTCCGTGCCGCAGTCAATCTTTGCTGCACTTCACTACCGGCAACCAGCTGGATCCAACGAACGGATGACGGAGCCGTAGTTAGATCAATGGGTAAGCCGGCCGTAAGAGCATGCCTTTGGGATAGCAGCCACTGGCCCAGCTCTTCATTACCTGCAATTTGCCAGCGCCAAGGGGTTCGAAGGCTACCCGCTGCTGGGAAGGACGATTGAACGTCTTGTTCCCAGTGAACCAGCCGATTTCCGCCAAATCCGAAGATGGCCTGCAGAGGGTCACCGAGGACGCACGTGGGCAAAAGCGCAGCGAGGGTGGACACGATGGAGTGCTGAACGGTGCTGCAATCCTGATACTCGTCAACCAAAAGCCGGGCGTAAGTGGCTGCGATGGGTGCAGCGATATGCCCCGAGTCCAAGAGTTGCCGGAATGATTCACGGATCGCGGGGTAGTCGCTACCCGCGTTGTTGAGCTCCAAGAGTTGGGGATGATGGCCACTGCGCGCCGGGAACTTGGCGATGAGACGCATAGCGAATCCATCAATCGTCGACAGCCGATAGGCAGAGCTGGGCACCCCCGCGCGTTTCAAGCGTGTCCTCAACGCGGTGACGCCAGCATTTGTGTGAGTCAGAACAAGGATCGGTCTGTTCCCAGAGTGGGATGCCAGCGCCTCGGCAATCAGCTGGGTTTTGCCGCATCCTGCTGGGGCGGTGATCGATCCGCGTTGGATAGCTAGCAGATCGATTTCAGGCAGCACGGGTAAAGGCCCAGAGTTGGTCTACTACTGCCTTGAAGCTAGCGTCCGCGTTTGCGTAGCCCCGAGAGACGATATCCAGGACGATTGACTGGTAAGTCGTAAGCGACTTGAACCAGCTATTCTTTTTGATACGGGAGACTTCGCCAAGCAGTACGCGAATATCAGGCGGATAGGGTGAATTCGGCCTCAGCGCTTCGATGGACGCCAAAGTTGTTAGACCGTTCGATTTGGCAACCAGCTGTTGGTTCATAAGATCTTCGCCAACACGCTCTTTAGCCTTCAGGAGCAGGGCATCAATCGATGTGTCAGGAAGGCAGAGGAACAGCTCGTCCTCCAACGTCATTCCTGCCCGCCAAGTCACGAGGCTGCCGCCTGATTGAAGATATGCTTCTGCAACACCTGGAGCGGCAGGTTTGTCAGCGTCTATGAAGACGAGGACTCGGTAACCCAGATCCATAAGCGCAGTCGCTCGGGCAAAAGCGTTGTCCGGAGTGCCTCCGCCTGCATTGACGTATGCACCACCTAAAGCCAAGAAAGAGGATTCTTTGCTGGCTACCCCCCATAGATCGAGGCCACGCACAAACCCTACCTCGCTTGCTCCCTCGCACACAATCACAGACTTCGCCAGAAAGGCCTCCGGGTCAGTGCGCAGCGTGCTTTGAATCTCGTCGGTCGAGCCAGCGGAAATGACGACATGGCCAGCCGGTCGTGGCCGAACTACAAGCAGCTGCTCACCTGAAAGCTCACGAAGTGCCACAGGGGAGTGTGTTGTGAGAAACGCTTGGAGAGGCGGCGGCGTCTCCTTGGCTCCCAAGGAATCCAGCAGCCGCATGAGCCGATGGGGCTCTAACCCATATTCCACCTCATCCACCAAGGCAATCGGCGCTGACTCCGCCGCGGCCCGTTGAAGTCCCGTCACCAAGAGTCGAGAAGAACCCGTACCAAGGGACCGAAGGGGGATGCCTGCCTCGCTGTGAAGCGCGATGGCGCCTTCGCCGATGGAGACGGAGTGCGAGTCGAGTAAGGCCTGCGGCATCGATCCGACGTCAACTCCAAGGCTCTGGGCAGTTGTCCGGACGATTCCGAGTGTCTGACTCAGGTGGGGCGATGCTTGAGCGCCAAAGTTGGCGCGCGCCTGACGCGCTGCTAGAGCGAGCTGGGCTCCCAATTCTGCGCGCTCGTCTGTTAGCCGGTTGAGCACCGACCCGCGGCTCCAAGATAAGTTGGAGCTTGTAAAGCTGCCGATGCGTGCCGGAGCTAACACGATGCGTTCTTTCCAAGGCAGGCTTCGTTCCAAGCCTTGTTGAAGCGACCTATCGGAGATCAGCGTCCAGCTGGGCTCAAGGTCCGCCCCGACTTGAAGCAGCAGCGTAAGCACTGTCTCCAACCCCGCGGCGGGTTCGTCTTCTAGGGTGTCAAATACCGAATCGAATCCTCGCAAGAAGTCGCCATAGACATCAATGTCCATCAGCGATGCCGGCAGTTCCCCGAATGTCACGGCAATACGAATGGGCTCTGAGACATCGAGGTCAAAAAAGTCCATGTCGCCGAAGGAAATGCTTCGTCGAGCACCCAAGCACAGGTCGATGGCATCGAGGATGGTGGACTTGCCACTATCGCCAGGACCGATCAAACAGTTGATGCCCGGGGCGGGCGACCAGTCGAGCGCCTTGATGGATCGAAAGTTCCGAATGGCCAAATGGCGAATTCGAGGCATGGGGCGTCCTGTAAGAGGCTTGGTCAACGGTCCGTGTAGGACGCAGACTGACACCAACTCCTACTACGCCCCTGAGGCAATCCTAGCCCTAAAGCGTTCTGCCAGTCATTGGCTCATTGGTGGAACTTGGCGCCACGCCGAGCTGCTTCGCGAACTTCCCTAACCTGTAACGCGGCAACACTGAGAGAGCGGTTCCAGGTCGCTTCTTCCGTGGTCACCTGCCCGCTTGCAGGCGACGGAGGTCCGTTCATCGCCAACAGCGGACTTCCCTGAGCGAAGGAAATTGGTTCGCGAAGCTGAATAGGCTTGAGCTGGTGTCCGCCCGGCGCGCGGCGGTGCTAGGATTCGGCCATGGACATCGGTCGGACAACCTTAACCGTCGGCGTCGCCATAGTCGCGGTTTCTTGCGGCGGGTCCCAGGGGCGCTGGACTGCCTTTGTCTATCCGCCCGGCGCGTCCACTCAGGAAGTCCGTCACGCTGTTTATGGCGATTACGACACCTTCGAGCATTGCCAGGCGGCTGCAATAGCCGCCCTGAGAAATAGCCCTCCACTGCCAGGGGCGCAGGAAGTGGGATCTTACGAATGTGGGCGCGCGTGTCGATATGACGTCGATATGGACTTGTACGTCTGCGACCAAACTCGCAAGTAGGTAGCTCCGTGCTCGCCGCCCGCCTGGCGCCTTGGTCAGCCTGGCCAGCGTGTGTGAAGTTGATCGATGACAAACCGGTGACGGTGCGTGCCATCCACGTCTCGGTGTGCCAAGAGGTGCGGGTCGTCCTCAGCAAGATGTTCGTGCTTATGCGCTATCTCCTCTGGATCGTGCGCCGGCCATCTGCGCCACGCGGCGACCAAACCGAGTGTGGCCAGAATCCCCAAGGCGGCCAAGGCAACATGCAAGCCGTAGCGCGCACCAACCCACCCGGCGAGTGGATAGGCGATCAACCAGCAAACATGCGATAGGGAAAATTGGGCAGCGAAGAGGAATGGTAGATCGGCGGACTCAGCCGAACGCCGCAGCAGCCGCCCGCCGGGGGTAACCAAGCCGGCATACGCCATGCCCAGCAGCGTCCAGGCCGGAATGACCGCCGTCCACCCGGGATGTCCCTTCAGGGCAAACCAGACGCCAAGGAAGGTAACCAGGACAACTGACATGAACAGTCCTGCAGCCAACATTACTGTCCGGTCCGAAATGCGGTCGAGAACCTTCGGAAGAAGAAGTGCGACCAGCATGGACCCGCCTCCGAAGGCCGCCAGCGCCCATGCAACCTGCTCCTCCGCCCCGCCCAGAACGGTGCGGACCATAACCACCGTATTGACGAACACCATCGCGCCGCCGGCTGCGGCGCAGAGGTTCAACGCGAGCAGGCCCTGCAATCGCGGTGTGCGGAGGTAGATTCGCATTCCACGGATGGCTCGGGCATAGGGACCGTCCTTGGAAGAGACCGCAGCGAGGGCCGGGAAGGTGGTGGACGCGACGAGCAGCGCCGAGAGGATGAAACCTACCGAGGTACCAGCGAACAGCCCGTGGAAGCTAATGATCGTCAGCAGTGCGGCAGCAAGCGCCGGGCTCAGCAGGCTTTCAAGGTCATATGCCAATCGGGAAAGTGAGAGCGCACGGGTGTAATCACGCTCTTCTTGAAGAATTTCGGGGATGGTGGATTGAAACAGCGGCGTGAAACATGCCGATGCCGACTGCAGCACAGCGATGAGGACATACACCTGCCAGATCTCGGTGACGAAGGGCAGGCAGACCGCCACAACCGCACGAACCAGATCGAGTGCGATCAGCACCCGCTTGCGCAGCCGTGCAGGGACCAACGCTCCTGAAACGGGCGCCAAGGTCACGTACACGACCATCTTGATCGCCAGCGCGGTGCCCAACACCGCTCCGGCCTGGCTGCCAGCGAGGTCGTAGGCCAGGAGGGCAAGGGCGACAGTCGCCAAGCCGGTTCCGACCAGGGCGACTATCTGGGCACCAAACAGGCGCCGAAACGCCGGGTGACTCAGTACTTCGAGCATGGGATTGTCCTGGTAGCAACGTTCTGACGGCACCAACCCGTGTGCGCCCTTTTGCCCGGATTCAGGGCAGAGGCGGCAGACAGGCGGAGTGTACGCCCACCACTGTTCGGGTCGAGGTGACGACCCCGCCGGAATGGCAGGGTCGTTGGCTAAATCCGAGTGGATTTACTTCTTCTTCGGAGCTGCCTGTGCGTCGCAACGTTCCTTCAGCGCCTTGGTCTGGGCATCCTTGAGGTCCACCTTGTACTTCGAACGGTCGGCAAGCTGTTCGCAAGTCGTCGGCTTGGCCTTGGGAGCAGCCGGGGGAGCCGGATCGGCATGGAGGGCAGGATCATGAGCGGATGCCGTGGTGAAAAGGGACATGCTGAAAAGCAGGCCGGCAATTACTGCGCTATGAGTTTTCATGTTGTTTCTCCTCGGGTTGGGTCGGCGAAGTGCCGGGTGTTACGGCTGATAGATGTCGGCTTGGTAGCCCACAAGTTCGATGCTCACGGTCACCGGCGTGTCGCTTCGGTTCTGCCAGTACCACCCATGAGTTCCTTCAAATGGCGCGACGAAGGTGCCGTGCGCCTCCCGCTGCGCAGCTTCGACGGCGTAGCTGGTCCATGCACCCTTCACGTCGGGCCGCTCACCATGCATATCGACTGCTACATCACCGGTCGCCTTCCAGCTGAACAGAATTCCCGCGCCAGCAGCCATGTGGGATTTGACCTCTTTGCCTTTCCCCGGCTCCAGCGTGATCGTCATCGCGTCCTGGCGAAGCTCACCGTTGGTGAGCGATACCGCGGCTGGATCAAGCGATTGCCCCTTGTTCGCCCCGAACGCAGCCGCAGCCTTTTCCGCCAAGGTGGTCGCTGCGTCCGATGCTGTCGAGGACGTCGGCGTAGCCGGGTCTGCGGCGGTGCTTCCGCCGTCTGCCAGGGCAGTCAGGCCCAGCGCTCGGCCGATCCCGGTGGGATCAATGCCGTACTCCGCCGGCAGAACGGCCGTAACGAGAAGCGCGCCGGCAATGGCGGCAGCGACAAGGGTCGACTTCAGCAGGCGGCCAGTCGTGGGAAGTGGTTGATTGATAGTGATTGACATGATGGGTCTCGGTCAGAAATCAGGAAGCGAAGTAGCCGGTGAGCTGCATGCCGATGAGCACGAAGCCGGCCGTCATCAAGATGGTGTTCACGCCGTAGGCCTGGCGGTTGAAGGAAGGCAGCCGACGCCAGAAGCCCATCACGATCAAGATGCCGGCAAGCGCCAGAAGTTGGCCGAGCTCAACGCCCACGTTGAACGCAAGCATGTTGGGGACCAGCCCGTCCGGCGATAGCGAGAAGTCCTGAAGCTTCGTGGCCAGGCCGAAGCCGTGGAAGAAGCCGAAGACAAGGACTGCAATCTTGGTGTTGGGTTGCACGCCGAACCACCGCTTGAACGCGCCCATGTTGTCCAAGGCCTTGTAGACCACCGAGAGACCGATGATCGCGTCGACCAGATAGGCGTCGACATGAAAGCCGCCGAGCACGCCGAGCAGCAGCGTCGTGCTGTGGCCAATGGCGAACAAGGTGACGTAGATGCTCACGTCCCGCATGCGGTATAGGAAGAAGATCACCCCGAACAGAAATAGAAGGTGGTCGTATCCAGTCACCATGTGCTTGGCGCCAAGGTAGGTAAACGCGATCAGTTGCCTACCGGTGCTTTCTTCAAGGAAGGCCTGGTCTCCCTCGCTTACACCGTGCGCGAACGCCGCAAACGGCAGGAGGACTGCGGCAAGCATCGAAAGCCAAGCAAAGAGCTTGTTGGAAGAAGTCAAAGACAAGTTCCTTGTGCAGAAAGGGGACGGGTGGTTCATGAGGAGCGACTTTCCAGAACAGAATCTTCGCGGTGAACCAATCGATACAGCGCCGGCAGCACGAGAAGTGTCAGCAGCGTTGAAGAGATGATTCCGCCGATAACAACAGTGGCGAGCGGACGCTGAACTTCCGCGCCAGCACCGACGTTCAGGGCCATAGGAAGGAAGCCCAGACTCGCCACCAAGGCCGTCATCAGGACTGGCCGGAGGCGGGTAAGAGCACCTTCGGTGACAGCCTTGTGCAGGGGGACGCCTTCTTCCCGCAGGTTCTTGATGAAGCTGATCATTACCAGGCCATTGAGCACGGCAACGCCCGAAAGAGCGATGAAGCCCACACCTGCGGAGATGGACATGGGAATGTCGCGCAGCCACAGCGCCACCACGCCCCCGGTCAGTGCAAGCGGCACGCCACTGAATACGATCGCAGCGTCCTTCCCTGAGCCGAATGCCATGAACAACAATCCGAAGATCATCACCAGAACCACTGGCACGACGACGGACAGCCGCTTGCTTGCCGAGATCAACTGCTCAAACGTGCCGCCGTACTCGATCCAGTACCCTTCCGGCAGCTGGACCTCCTGTCCGACCTTGGTGCGCAACTCCTCGACAAAGGACCCTAAGTCGCGCCCGCGCACATTGCTTGTGATCACCACCCTGCGTTTACCATTCTCACGGCTGATCTGGTTCGGACCAGGCGCGATCTCGACCTTGGCCAACTGGCCCAGCGGCACGAAGCTGCGCTCTTGGCCTGTGCTCACCCCGGGCGCGACGGCCACAGGTAGTGACGCCAGTGTCCGGACGTCCTGGCGAAGGTTCTCCGACAGACGAACCACGATATCGAAGCGCCGATCGCCTTCGAACACCTGGCCGACCGATTCACCTCCCAGCGCCACCGAGATGGTCTTCTGCACGTCGTCAATGGCTACGCCGTATCGTGCAAGTGCATCCAGGTCCGGCGTGATCGTCATCAATGGCAGACCGGTGATCTGCTCAAGTTTCACGTCGGCCGCTCCCTGGATCTCACTGGCAACGTTCTCTACCTGGCTGCCGATGGTTGCCAGTTGCTCCAGGTCGTCGCCGTACAGCTTGACAGCAACCTCAGCCCGAACGCCCGCAATGAGCTCGTTCATCCGCATCTGCACCGGCTGGGTGAACTCATAGTTGTTGCCAGGAATGGCGCGAACCACTTTCTCGAGCTCGGCAACAAGCTGTGCCTTCGGCTTGCGCGGATCAGGCCATTGGTCCCGATCTTTGAGCATGATGAAGGTGTCGGCTACGGAGGGGGGCATGGGATCGGTGGCCACCTCGGCAGTGCCGATCTTTGCGACGACTTCATCTACCTCGGGGAACTGTTTGATCGCCGCTTCCAGCTGACGTTGCATGCCGATCGCCTGGGTCAAGCTGGTCCCTGGAATTCGAAGCGCATGCAAGGCGATATCGCCCTCATCCAGGTTCGGAATGAACTCGGTGCCGAGGCGACTTGCAAGCAGGCCCGCCAGGACGGTGAGCACCGCAGCAGAGGCCACCACTACCTTGCGTGCATTGACGGCACGCTCAAGCATCGGGCCATACACGTTGGTGACTCGGCGCATGGCTTTGGTTTCCTTCTCCGAAACCTTTCCCGTTACGAACTGAGCCACAGCGGCAGGTACGAATGTCAAGGACAGTGCCATGGCACCGGTAAGCGCGATGACCACGGTAAGCGCCATCGGGTGGAACATCTTCCCTTCCACGCCGGAGAGGGCAAAGATCGGGATGTAGACCGCCGCGATGATGAAAAGGCCGAACAGGCTTGGCTTGATCACCTCTGCACTGGCACTTGCCGCCAAGGAAAATCGTTCTTCCCGAGTCAACAAACGGCCCTGAAGGTGTTGCCGCTCGCCAAAGCGACGCAGGCAGTTCTCTACGATGATGACTGCCCCATCGACGATCAAGCCAAAATCCAGTGCGCCCAGGCTCATCAGATTCGCAGAGACGCGATTCTGGACCATGCCTGTGATCGTCAGCAGCATCGTCAATGGAATGACCGCCGCAGTGATCAGTGCCGCACGAAGATTGCCCAAAAGCAGGAAGAGCACCGCGATGACGAGCAAGGCGCCTTCGAGGAGGTTCTTCTTCACCGTCTCGATGGTCCGATCCACCAGTTCGGTTCTGTCATACACAGGATGCGCCCGAACGCCGTCAGGCAGCGTAGCGTCGATGTCCTTGAGCTTGGCCGCGGTTCGCTGAGCCACGTCCCGGCTGTTTTCGCCGATGAGCATGAACGCCGTACCAAGGACCACTTCGTTGCCATCCTTGGTTGCCGCGCCTGTACGAAGTTCGGTGCCTTCTACAACTTCTGCCAGATCGCCAACACGCAATGGCATGCCATCACGGTTAGCCACTACGATCTTGCGCAAACCCGCCATGTCGGCCACTTGGCCCGGCACGCGTACCAAGTACTGCTCACCGGTTTTCTCGATGTAGCCGGCACCCACGTTAGTGTTGCTGCGGGCCACGGCTTCGAGCACATCCTGCAGCGTCAGTCCGTATGCTTGGAGCTTCTTCGGGTCCGGCGTGATGTGAAACTGGCGAACATAGCCTCCGACGGTGTTGACCTCGGTTACGCCTTTCAAGTGGCGCATCTGCGGTCGGATCACCCAGTCCTGCAGCGTACGAAGCGCCATTGGTGTCCACGTCTCTTCAGCACCGGACTCCGCTTCCACGGTGTACATGAAGATCTCACCCAGGCCCGTCGCTACCGGTCCAAGGCTTGGCTTTAGTCCCACGGGCAATTGGGATCCCGCTTGCTGAAGTCTCTCTGCGACCTGCTGACGGGCGAAGTAGATATCTGTGCCATCTTCAAACACGACCGTGACCTGAGACAGGCCGTAGCGTGAGATGGAACGGGTGTATTCCAGCTTTGCCAACCCGGCCAACGCTGTTTCGACCGGGAAGGTGACCCGTTGCTCGGCCTCCAGCGGTGAGTAGCCCGGAGCTTCGGTGTTGATCTGCACCTGGACATTGGTAATGTCAGGAACGGCGTCGATGGGAAGCTTGCTGTAGTTCCAGATCCCAAGGCCTGAGAGGGCCAGGACCAGAAGGAGCACAAGCCATCTGTGCGCGATAGACGCGCGAATGATTCGCTCTAGCATGGTGCGTCCTTAGTGGTCGTGGCTTGCGCCGGACTTTTCGATGTCGGCACGAATCAGGTAGCTCTGCTCGGAAACGTACCGGGTTCCCGGCTTAAGCCCTTTCAGTACCTCCACGCGATCGCCATCGCGCCTACCCAGTTCAAGCATCCGCACCTCATAGCTGTTGCCCACTTGGGCGAATACCACGGTGAAGTCCCGAAAACGCTGCAGGCCCGATTCCTTTACTGTTAATGGAACCTCCGTTTCCGCGATGACGACTTCGGCGGATACGGCCATTCCTGGTCGCCACCTGCCCTCGCTGTTGGTAAGGGCCACACGTGCCACCACGGTCTGGCCAGCGCTGGCCAACGGAAGGATGCCCTGCAGCTTTCCCGTTGCTTCCAAACCGCCTGTTGCCGAGCGAATGGTCACCATCTGGCCTGGCGACAGTCGCTCGGCATCGCTTCCCAGCGCACGCAGGTCCACCCAGACCTCCGAAAGGTCGGCAATTTCAAACAGCGTGTTGTCGGCAGCGACATCGCCTACCGACGTGCTGCGCGCGAGTACGACTCCACTGAAAGGTGCCGTGACGGAGTAGGTCCGCATGCTGTCATTGCCCTCGACTGTGGCCAACGTCTGACCAGCCGAGACGCGTTGTCCCATCTCGACCGCCACACTGCGGACCACGCCAGGGAAGCGTGCCTTGACCGCAGCAAATCGGCCGGTGTCGACCGCGACGTTGCCCATGAGGGAAACGGTGTCCCGGATGGTCCCCGGTTCGGCGGACTCGACCACGACACCTGCGTCGGCAGCGGCTTTCGGATCTATCGTGGTGCGCCCTTCATAGGAGGCGTAAGACCAGGCGTAGTTCTTTCCACCCACCACCGCATCGGCTTTGACATCAAAGGAATGCGGCTCGACCACCTCCCCGCTGCCGACCAGGTAGTCCTTCTCTGGAATAAAGCTGAAGTTGTTGACTTCGCCGTCCAGACGCTTGAGTTGTATCGTCGCTTTGACTTCTCCAGGTGCCAGCGGTTTGTCGTTGCGATAGGCATACAGCCGGAAATGAGGCGGGGTATTGGTTTCGTAAACAGTTACTTCAAGGGCGAAGTCGCCGTCGCGAAGCATGCGACCGCGATGCGGCCCTCGCTCATAGTCGCCTGCGGTCGCAGCAGTGTCCTCTGGCTTTGCTCGTTGCGACGATTCGTTGCCACCGCACGCAGCCAGGGCAATTGGAAGCAGGATCAGGAATACGTATCGGTTCATGGGCGAATGTCCAAGGCAGAAGCGGTGAGGCGGTCGGCCTCGACCAGGAGACGGAGATAGCGCGCGGCGGCTTCGACTTCCCGTTCGCGAAGATCGAAGAGCCTTTGCTGAGCCTGGCTGAGTACCAGGAAGGAGAAGCGTCCTTCCTCAAAGCCCCTGCGGCTCTGATCAAAGGCCTGCTGGGCCTTTGGCAACTGACGCTGGCGCACTGACTCCACTTCCGATTGCGCTTGCTTGAGCTGTTGGTAGATGCCAAACAGCTCCTGACGCATTTCCAGCATCTGCGCCTGGCGCCGGTATTTGAGAGAGGTGAGTTCGTAGTCCGCTTCAGCCACGGAGAAGTCCGATCGCCGACGGCTCCCCAACGGGACGGAGACGGACATCACCAGGCCGCTGTCCTTGGTGGCTTCCAGTCGGCGGATGCCGAGGCCAACGCTGACATCCGGCTTGGCGCTAGCGCGGGCGATCTCCCTCCTTGCATCTATAACTCCGGCTTGAGCGTCCAAGGCGCGCTGTTGTGGTGTCGTGGCGAGGCGCCGGCTCAGATCATCAAAATCATCCAGAGGGGGAAGGACCGCGGTATCCCCTGCAACCGAGCCGAAATCCGGACTTGGCGCCCCCACGTGGCAGCCAGCGACATTCGCGCGCTTTCCAGAGCCTGCAATGCCTGCTCCCGCTTCAGCTCGGCATCGAGCAGGGCGATCTCGGCGGATCTCAGGTCCGAGTCGGGATTGCGGGCGGCCGCGACCCAACGGGCCACTTCACGGCGCATGGCGCTGGCCATTTTGATGCGCTCTTCGGCGTGCTCGACATGCTCCTGGGCGGCCAGCACGTCGACGAAACGCCCTGCGGCCAAAGTTGCGATAGCGATACGGGTGACGTCCGCTTCGCTTCGGGCAGCGTCCACCTCGGCGCCGCCGAGCGCTTGGCGCGCAGCCCGCTTCCCACCCAGTTCTAGAACCTTGGAGATGCGGAAGGTGGATTCGGCGGCGTCTAGGCCGCTCAGGCCGCCTGAGCCAGCCACGTTTTCAAGCTCGCCGCCCAGCACGAGCGGCGTAGGCAATGCCTCCCGGCCCGCCCGGCTTCTGACAGCTTCCAGTCGAGCGGTGTCTGCCTGGACGCTGGGATGGGTGCCGAGGGCGCGGGCGACCACATCCTCCAAGCGCAGCACTTCAGCGGCATGGCCAGGCACGGCCACACCGTAGGCGCCGGCTATGGCGAGCGCCCACAAACTACGTAATTTCACGGAAAATCTCCGACGATGGTCATGACGACGCGCTGCCGGCCAACATTGGGTGGACAGCGCGCTCAGGCCGCTACAGCGCGGCAGGTGTCGTCAGACGATCGGAGGTCTGAATGGCGAGCCGCGATGACCAGAGGGCTCATCGACGGAGTGCAGGCCGGGCAGTAAAGATGCCGGCGGAACAGTTGCTAGGTTCAGATTCGAAGACACCAGCATGCCGGCAAAGCTCACATCGGCCTGGTGAAGGACGCTGTGCACGCCCGATGCATGCTTCGGATCTACGTTGTCGCCAGTTCCAGGACCGTGTGAGTGCCCGTGCTCTGCCGTTGCAGCGATGTCGTGCTCGGCAGTATGGAGCTCGCCCTGTTGGATCACGATCGGCCGAACAACGACGCTCAACAGCATCAGCACGAAAAGGCTGAACCGGATGAGTCGACGGTGGCGGGCCGAGAAGGCGGACATGAAAGGAAGAATAGAGGCAGTCAAGCTGAGTTGTCGAGAGCCCTGAGTTGGAGCCCCCCCTGATCCAGTTATGGCTTGGCGCTCGAGGGAGGGCGTCGCTTAAGCCCACTCCGATCAGATCGCATTGCCTCAGGTATCGCCGCGCCTGCTGCCGCTTCTGGCCGATAGCGGCCGCCCAGTAAGGATGGTGCCGGCCAGAGGCTGGAACTGGGCCTCACTGCTCTCTGGAACCGCGTCCTCCAGGCTCGTTCCAACGTCGAATGGGGCCTGGCCCCTCTCTCAGGCGTTGGGCGATTCTGCGCTGCTTATGGGATTCAGTAAGACCATATCCGTACCACTAGGCTCACCGTTGGACTTTCAGGTTAAAAGGGCGCAGCGTTCGCTTCTCGCCCAACAGGGCCATTGATTTCGGAGAGCGCAGGTGAGCAGAACAAGTAATTCTCATCCACTGCAGATTGCGACGCTGCCTATCGGCGTGAATGGCGGTGCGATCGGCGTTACCTTTGCACCGGGAAAATATCAGGACGTCGCAATGACGGGGTCTTGGGCCCGAGACTTGGATATCGATCTGGCGTCGATAGTCGCGTGGGGAGCACAGCATCTGATCACGTTGATTGAGCCGTGGGAGTTCGAAGAGCTACGAATTACCTCCTTGGCAGAGCGTGCCAAAGCGCATGGCTTGATGTGGCACGGCCTACCGATTAAGGATGGTGCGGCTCCTGATGCACGGCTGCTTCTGCCATGGCAATCCACAGGACCCCAGTTCGCAGCCGAGCTCTTGTCCGGAAGCAGGATCGTGGTGCACTGCAAAGGAGGCCTAGGGCGAGCGGGGACCGTGGCGTCGATGCTTCTCATTGACACGGGCTGCGCTCCAGACGGCATCGATGCGATCGCTAAGGTGCGCTCGGTGCGCCCTGGTGCAGTGGAGACTGCGGAGCAGGAAGAATTCATCCTGAATTGGCCTGCTCGCAGAGCCTCAAGTCTGGGGGTAGTCGCAATGCCCGGCTAACCTACCCTTTACCGCCTTGGGCTGGAATACAAGAGGACGGAACTCCGCAGGTAGTCTGTAGGGAAGCCGCCGTAGGGGACGCAGTGCTGAACACTTTTCCTCGAACACATATAGTGTTGCTGCTCGTACTGCTTCGCGCGCCCCTCGCATGCCTATCTGAATCTGTCGCCGGGCCTGGATTTCGAGACCAAGCTGTTCGCCAAGACCAATGCGCCGCAACTGCTGCGCAAGGAACTGTCGAAGCCGGGTTACGTGCCGCAGCCGATCGCGCTGGGCATCAACACCGATGCGTACCAGCCGATCGAGCGCAAGTTCAAGCTGACCCGCCAGCTGATCGAAGTGATGCTGGAAACCAAGCATCCGTTCTCGCTGATCACCAAGAACGCACTGGTCGAGCGCGATATCGATCTCCTTGCGCCGCTGGCCGCGGAAAACCTGGTCAGCGTGCACTTCTCGGTGACCTCACTGGACCCGCATCTCTCCGCAAAGCTGGAACCGCGTGCATCAGCACCCCATGCACGGCTGCGTGCGATGAAGCGGCTGCATGACGCCGGCATTCCGGTCGGTGTGATGGTGGCGCCGGTGATTCCGTGGATCAACGACAGCGGGCTGGAAGCCGTGCTGGAGGCCGCACACGATGCCGGTGCCAGCACCGCCGGCTACGTGCTGCTGCGCCTGCCACTGGAAGTGGCACCGCTGTTCCGCGACTGGCTGGATACGCACCATCCCGATCGCGCCGCGCATGTGATGAGCACCATCCAGCAGCTGCGCGGCGGCAAGGACTACGACAGTCGGTTCGGCACGCGCATGCGCGGCCAAGGCGTATATGCCGATCTATTGAACAATCGCTTCAAGCTGGCGCGCAAGCGCCTCGGCTTCAACGCACAGAACAGCCACTGGCCGAAGCTGGATTGCAGCCGGTTCCAGAAGCCGCTGCCGCCGACGAAGGATACGCCGCAGGGCTCCTTGTTCTGAGAAAAGTCGAGCTTGCTCGACTGGCGACGGAAAAGCAGTCGAGCAAGCTCGACGCTACCCCCCAAACAGTTTCTGCGCACTCTGGAACAGGATCCAGCTGGTCGCGATGAACTTGTCGCCACCCTGTGGCCGGTTGCCACGATGGGTGTGGGTGAATGCCGTCGGGGCGATCAGCAGGCTGCCGGTGCGCGGCGCGATCTTCCGCCCCTGGAACAGGAATTCGGTCTCGCCTTCGTCGAAGTCGTCGTTGAGGTACAGCGTCCACAGTACGTGCCGGTGCAGGGTCTCGGCCTGCGCATCCTTCGGGTACAGCTCGCAGTGCCAGTACGGGTAGCCGCCCTCGCCTGCCGCATACCACTGCAGGTTGATCGCGCCCGGACGCAGGCAGGTGCGGGCCAGGTCGGCCAGCTGCTGCTGCGGCATATCGGGGAAGTCCTCGGCAGACAGGCGTCGCGGTTGGCCGTTGCTGTCCTGGATCTGCAACATCAGCGGAGCGATCAACGCCTGTGGATAACGGCGTAGATAACTCAGCAGGCCGTTGAACACCGCAATCTGCAGCTGCTGGTCGACATCCTGCCAGCCGTCCAGGCCACTGATGCGCAGATCCTTGCTGTGCTTGAGTTCGGGGAACACACCACTGCCTACCGCACCGGGCAGCAGGCCACGCGTGGCACGCATGCGCTCGACGATGGCCGCGCAGACCTCGCTGGGGACGGCGTTGTGGATGATTTCGATGAAATCGACCGGGCCCTGCTCGTGCATGCGTGCATTCCTTAGGCGGCAACGGCTTGATGGTGCCGTTTGCCGCCCTCGGTGTCACCCCACGGTCATGTCATCGATCTGCCATGACCGCCGTCAGGCAACCGCCAATCAGACCTTCGCGTCGTCGTGCGCGTGGTGGTAGCGCACGGCTTCAGCCACTTCCTCGCGCGAACCCAGGAACACCGGCACGCGCTGGTGCAGCTGGTCGGGCTGGATGTCGAGGATGCGCTCGCGGCCGGTCCAGGCGGCGCCACCGGCCTGCTCGACCAGCAGGCCCATCGGGTTGGCTTCGTACATCAGGCGCAGCTTGCCGGCCTTGGACGGATCCTTCTTGTCCCACGGGTAGATGAAGATGCCGCCGCGGGTCAGGATGCGATGCACGTCGGCCACCATGCTGGCGATCCAGCGCATGTTGAAGTTCTTGCCGCGCGCGCCTTCCTTGCCCGCCAGCAGGTCGCCGACGTACGCCTGCATCGGTGCTTCCCAGTGGCGCTGATTGGACATGTTGATGGCGAATTCCTGGGTGGCCGCCGGAATCTGCATGTTCTCGGTGGTCAGCACGAATTCGCCCTTCTCGCGGTCCAGGGTGAAGGCGTGGGTGCCATGGCCAACGGTCAGCACCAGCTGGGTGCTGGGCCCGTAGATGCAATAACCGGCGGCGATCTGCTTGCTGCCCGGCTGCAGGAACGCGTCATCGCCCGGCAGTTCGACGTTGGTCGGGCAGCGCAGCACCGAGAAGATGGTGCCGACGGAGACGTTGACGTCGATGTTGGAGCTGCCATCGAGGGGATCGAACAGCAGCAGGAAATCGCCGCGCGGGTAGATATCCGGCACCGGCTGGCTGTGGTCCATTTCCTCCGAGGCGCAGGCGGCCAGGTGGCCACCCCAGGCATTGGCTTCGAGCAGGATCTCGTTGCTGATGACGTCCAGCTTCTTCTGCGCTTCACCCTGCACGTTGCCGGTACCGGCGTCGCCGAGCACGCCACCAAGGGCGCCCTTGCTGACGGCGATGGAGATGCTGGTGCAGGCGCGGGCGACCACGGCGATCAGCTGGCGCAGGTCGGCATTGATGCGGCCGGCGTGCTGTTCCTGGATCAGGAAGCGGGTCAACGAAGTACGGGACATGGTCGGGCAGGTCTCGGCAGCGGGAAAACGCCTATTGTCGCCCGTCTGGCCGAGGCGTGCGTGAGCGCGGGAAGGCGTAATCGTTTCCAGATGCGTTGCGCTCGTGGCGCCTTCCTTCATGGAGGCACAGGGCGAGGTACACCGTGGCCAGGACACGCCGTAAACCCCCCTCCGGGGTCCGGCCCAGCCGCTGACGGCAGGGCGTTCGGGCGCTTGCGAAGCAGTGCTTCGCAGGCAAAGCGCCCTCACCCATGGGGGCTCGGTCGGCGCATCCATGCGCCCCACGGTCCTGTCCACGGTGTACCTCGCCCTGCGCTTCAGGGTTCGCCGCGAGCGCGGAGGGTGTGGCAAAGGCAGAGGCAAAGCAGAAGCAAAAACAAAGGCGCCTTTCGGCGCCTTGTCTTCAAGCTACTGGAGCGTTGCTTCAGCCCTTGGCGACGGTGGCCACGGCCTTGGCGACGTATTCCAGGTTGTTCTGGTTCAGCGCGGCCACGCAGATGCGGCCGGTGCCGACGGCGTAGATGCCGAACTCGTCGCGCAGGCGCTCGACCTGCTCGCGGCTCAGGCCGGAGTAGGAGAACATGCCGGCCTGCTCGTTGATGAAACCGAACTGCGGCGCACCTGCAGCGGCCAGCTTCTCGACCAGGCCCTGGCGCAGGGCGTGGATGCGCTCGCGCATCTCGGTCAGCTCCTGCTCCCACATCGCGCGCAGTTCCGGGTTGGTCAGCACGCCGGCCACCAGCGCAGCACCATGGGTGGACGGGCTGGAGTAGATCGTGCGGATCACGCGCTTGACCTGCGACTGCACGGCCTTGGCGTCCGCGGCGGTCGGTGCCACCATCGACAGCGCACCCACGCGCTCGCCATACAGCGAGAACGACTTGGAGTACGAGTTGGCGACGATGAAGCTGTCGATGCCGGCTTCGGCGATGATGCGCACGGCGGCGCCGTCCTGCTCGATGCCCTTGTCGAAGCCCTGGTAGGCCATGTCGATGAAGGGGAACAGCTGGCGGTCCTTCAGCAGCTGTGCGACCTGCTTCCACTGGGTGACCGTGAGGTCGGCACCGGTGGGGTTGTGGCAGCAGGCGTGCAGCAGCACTACGGTGCCGGCGTCCAGCTTGCCCAGGTCGGCCAGCAGGGCGTCGAAGTTGACCCCATGGGTGGCCGGGTCGAAGTAGGAATACTCCACCACCTCGAAGCCGGCCGCGCTGAACACGGCGCGGTGGTTTTCCCAGCTCGGGTTGCTCAGCGCAACGGTGGCGTGCGGCAGCAGCTTCTTCAGCACGTCGGCGCCGACGCGCAGCGCACCGCTGCCACCGACGGTCTGTGCGGTGGTGACGCGGCCGGCGGCCAGCAGCGGCGAGTCCTTGCCGAACACCAGCTCACGCGTCGCCTGCGTGTATGCCGGCAGGCCATCGATCGGCAGGTAGCCGCGCGGTTTGGCTTCAGCGGCGAGCTGCTGCTCGATCTGCTTGACGGCGCGCAGCAGCGGAATGCGGCCGCTCTCGTCGTAGTAGATGCCCACACCCAGGTTGACCTTGGTCGGGCGGCTGTCGGCGTTGTACGCCTCGGTCAGGCCCAGGATCGGGTCGCCTGGGACCAGTTCCACGTTTGCAAAGAAGGACACGGCGGTACTCGTTCGGTAGACGGAAAGGGGGAGGAAGTGCGCTACGCGGTCTGCGGCTTTTCGGCCGGAAACAGCCCATCGTAACAAAGCCTGCCGGGGCTGGCCGCCGCCATCGTCATCCGCCGCCCCGTACCATGGCGTGCGTTGCCGCCCGATCCATCAACCTGAATCATGAATCCTGCCGCACGACGCCATTGCCTGCCCCTGTCCGCCCTGCTGCTGTCGCCCTGGGCGGCGGCGGCCGAGCCCGCACCGACCGCCCTGCCCAGCGTGCAGGTGCAGGCCGCGTGGGTGCCGGGCATCGACCCGTTCGCGCTGCCGGCCAGCCAGGATACGGTCTGGATCGACGCCGGCCGCGCTGGCGCCGGCGCACAGCTGTCCGAGGCGTTGGCCGGGGTCCCGGGCCTGGTCGCCCGCGACCGGCAGAACTTCGCGCAGGACACCCAGCTGTCGATCCGTGGCTTTGGTGCGCGCTCGACCTTCGGTGTGCGCGGGGTGCGGGTGTTGATCGACGGGGTACCGGCGACCATGCCGGACGGCCAGGGCCAGCTGTCGCACGCCAGTCTGTTGGGCGCCGAGCGCATCGAGGTGCTGCGCGGGCCGTTCTCGGCGCTGTACGGCAATTCCTCCGGTGGCGTACTGCAGGTCTGGAGCGCACAGGGCCAGGCCGGCGACCCGTGGCGGCTGCGCCTCAACGCAGGTGCTGACAACACGCTCAGTGTCGGCGCACAGCTGAAGGGTGCCGGCCGTGTTCTGGATTACAACATCGCCGCCAACCACTTCAGCACCGATGGCTGGCGCGATCACAGCCGTGCGCGCCGCGAGTCGCTCAACGCGCGCATCGGTGGTGAGCTGGGCGGTGGGCGGCTGGAGTTGCTGCTCAACGTGCTGGATGCGCCCGATGCGCAGGACCCGCTGGGCCTGACCCGTGCCCAGGTGGCGGCCGATCCGCGCCAGGCCACCGCCGTGGCGCACCAGTACAACACCCGCAAATCGGTGCGCCAGCAGCAGGCCGGGCTGCGCTGGACCCGGGAGACCGGGGCGCAGCGCTGGCAGCTGATGGGCTATGCCGGCCAGCGCGCGGTGACCCAATACCTGCCGATTCCGCCGACTGCCCAGGTGAATCCGCTGCATGCCGGCGGGGTGATCGATCTGGATGGCGGCTACGGCGGCCTGGACGCGCGCTGGGGCTGGCACGGCGACCTCGCCGGCCGACCGCTGGATCTGGTGGCCGGGCTCAGCGCCGACCGCCAGCGCCAGCATCGCACCGGCTACGAGAACTTCATCGGCAGCACGCTGGGCGTGCGCGGGCGCCTGCGCCGTGACCAGATCGACGTCGTGCAGAATGTGGACCAGTTCGCCCAGGCCTGGTGGCAATGGAGCCAGCGCTGGTCGCTGCTGGCCGGGCTGCGCCACAGCACGGTGCGCTTCGCGTCCGATGACCGCTACATCGTCGGCGCCAACCCAGATGACAGTGGTCGCCGCCGCTACCAGGCGACTACGCCGGTGGCCGGGATCAGCTTCGAGGCCAGCCCGCAGTGGCGACTGCACGCGGCCGTAGGGCGTGGTTTCGAGACCCCCACCTTCAACGAAATGGGCTATCGCGCCGACGGTCAGGCGGGATTGGCACTGGACTTGGCAGCCGCTCGCAGCCGCAATCTGGAGATTGGCAGCAAGTGGCACGCGCAGGACGGAACCCAGCTCGATATCAGCCTGTTCCGTGCAGATACCGACGATGAGCTGGCAGTTGCCAGCAACAGCGGCGGGCGCAGCAACTATCGCAACATCGGCCACACCCGCCGCCAGGGCGTGGAACTGCAGTACCGGCAGCCGCTGGCCGAGCAGCTGGAACTGCAGCTGGCCTGGACCTTGCTGCAGGCGCAGGTGCGCTCGCCGTACCTGACCTCGAACCGTGTGGTTGCCGTCGGCAGCCGCCTACCCGGGGTACCGCGCCAACAGGCCTTCGCTCGGCTGCAAT
The DNA here is from genome assembly GCF_056481725.1 of Stenotrophomonas sp. 85239_Sma. Lineage (NCBI taxonomy): Bacteria > Pseudomonadati > Pseudomonadota > Gammaproteobacteria > Lysobacterales > Lysobacteraceae > Stenotrophomonas > Stenotrophomonas sp. 85239_Sma. Next base: position 46,952 of record NZ_CM151163.1, read on the forward strand.
GGTCACCTGGCCAGTGGCAGTGGGCGCTGGAGGCCTCCGCCAGCAGCGATACGGTGGTCAACGACGTGGCGACCGAACGCGCGCCCGGCTTCGCCCTGCTGCATCTGGAAGCAGGCCGTCGCTGGACCGTGCCGGGTGGTGAGCTACGCGCCTTCGCCCGGCTGGAGAACGTGCTGGACCAGACCTACATCGGCTCGGTGATCGTCAACGATGGCAATGGGCGCTTCTACGAGCCGGGACCAGGACGGCGGGCCAACGTCGGCGTGCAGTGGTCGTGGCGCTAGCATGCGACCGCTGCGCCCGCCGGGCATGGCCCGGCGCTACCGTCAATCGGGGGCCTTGGCCGGCACAAAGGGCGAAGTCGGGTCGCTGGCGGGGAAGGTTTCCTCCAGCGCCTCGTCCTGGTTGTCACTGGCGCGCTGCTTGCGCTCGCGGCGCTTGAGCGGGCTTTCCTGACCGCCGCGATGGCGGTCTCCGCCATCCTTGCGGTCCTGCGCCGCCTGTTCAGCCTCGTGTTTCACGGGTAGATGGTCACCACCGTGCTCGGCATCGAAGAACGGCGCGCCGGTGCCGCGGTAGTCGGCATTGTCGGCATCGCGCTTGCCACGTTGCTCGCCGGGAATAGGCGGATGGTTCGCGCGCAGCGGGTCGCGGGAGGTCTCTCGGCTCATGGTCTGATTACCTTCGCTCTGGGAGCCCCACTACACCGCCAGCAAGGTAAAGCCACCGCGAACCTGGCGTCATGAACATCTCGCTCACCCCCTGGTAACGGCACCGCGCGTATTCCTGCCCACCCGCCCCCGCTGCAGGAGCCGGCCATGCCCCGTCTTGAACGACCCGCACCGTCCGTGTTCAACGCCCTGCTCGATCCGCTCGGCCAGCGCACCGCTCAGCGCCGCACGCGTCGCCATGAGGATCCGCAGGCGGTGGCGCAGGACTACCTGCAGTACATGCTCAGTGACTACGAGGAGAGGCGTGACCAGAGCCACCGCAACTGGCGCGATCTGTGCCCGGTCTATGCCTTCGCGCTGACTACCCACGCTGCCGACTGGCCGCGCGGTGATGCCGCCGATACCTGCGAGGAACTGGCCGAGCACTGGGAACAGATGCGCGGGCAGTCGCGGCTGGGCTGGTCGCAGGCACGGCCGGTAGTGGAAGACGCCTGGCGGGCGCTGGATCATATTCCGGCGGCGGCAGTGAGGCCGCTGCTGCAATAGCACCGGGCACCTGAAGCAGCCGAGCGTGGGTTCGGCTCTACAGCAAAGCGGCGGCGCCACCTGGCGTGCACGGCACGGACACGAGTGGTTTACACCGCCAATCCCAAGCTGGGCACCCTGCCCCGCGCAAGAGGTCTGTCCATGGCCCGCCCGATCTGGACCGGCACGCTCTCCTTCGGCCTGCTCAATGTGCCGGTGTCGCTGATGTCAGGCGAACGCAAGGTGGATCTGCAGTTCCGCATGCTCGACTCCCGCGACCGCAAGCCGATCCGTTTCGAACGGGTGAACGCCGACACCGGTGAGGAAGTGCCCTGGAAGGACATCGTCAAAGCCTATGAGTACGACAAGGGCAGCTATGTCGTGCTGGAGGAAGGCGATATCCGCTCGGCCGCGCCGGAAAGCCACGAAACGGTGGAGGTGGAATCATTCGTGGATGCGGCGCAGATCGACCCCCGCTACTACGAGAAACCGTATCTTCTGGTGCCCGGCAAGAAAGCCGAAAAAGGCTATGTGCTGTTGCGCGAAACGCTGCGCAGCACCGGCAGGGTGGGTATCGCACGGGTGGTGGTGCGCACGCGCGAGTACCTGTGCGCGGTGATGCCACAGCAGGACGCACTGGTGCTGATGATCCTGCGCTATCCGCAGGAACTTGTGGATCCTGAGGACTACAAGCTGCCCACCGGCAAACTGTCCGACTACCGCATCACCAGCAAGGAGACGGCGATGGCCGAACAGTTGATCGAGTCGATGGCCGGCGACTGGGATCCGTCGCAGTACCACGATGAATTCCGCGAGCGGCTGCAGCAGGTGTTGAACAAGCGCATCAAGTCCAAGGGCGGCACCACAAGGGTGGACGATGAGCCGGCGCCGCGTGAGGATGCCAGCACCAACGTGGTCGACTTCATGGCGCTGCTGCAGAAGAGCCTGGATGCGAACAAGCGTACGCCGGCGAAGAAGACGGCGACGCGCAAGGCACCGGCGAAGAAGGCTGCGAAGAAGACGGCCAAGAAGGCGGTGAAAAAGACCACCCGGCGCAAGGCAGGTTGAACCATGTCGCTGCATCAGTACCGGCGCAAGCGCCAGCTTGGCGGGGGCGCCGGGCAGACGCCGGAGCCTGACGACACGCCCGCACGCGGCGATCCGCAGCGGCGGCCGATCTTTGTCATCCAGCTGCATCACGCAAGCTCGCGTCACTACGATTTCCGTTTGGAGATGGACGGTGTACTGAAGAGCTGGGCGGTGCCGAAGGGGCCTTCGCTGCGCGTCGGCGAGAAGCGACTGGCCGTGGAGGTGGAGGACCATCCGCTGTCCTACGCCGGTTTCGAAGGCGACATTCCTGAAGGCCACTATGGTGCTGGCCACGTGGATGTCTTTGATCACGGCATCTGGGCCTGCGAAGGCGATCCATTGCAGGCGCTGGCCGCTGGAAAGCTCGACTTCGTGCTGCACGGGCAACGCCTGGCCGGTGGCTGGAAGCTGGTGCGCACGGCAATGAAAGGACGTCAGGTGCAGTGGCTGTTGATCAAACGCGATGACGAGCAGGCGCGCGACGCCGAAGCAGACGATCTGCTGGAAGCACCCGTGCCGGAACGCTCATCCGCAGTGAAGAAGCGTAGTGCGAAGAAGAGGGTACCCGCCGCACCGGCTGCACGCGCCGCTACCCGCAAGGCCGATGCACGCTGGCATGCGCGCGCGCTGAAACTGGACGGCGCACGTGACACGCCCTACCCGCGTGACTTCAAGCCACAGCTGACCGATCATCGCGACGACGCGCCGGACGGCGAACGTTGGCTGCACGAGATCAAGTGGGACGGCTATCGCCTGCTGGCCGATCTGCACGACGGCGAGGTGAAGCTGCGCTCCCGCAATGGCCTGGATTGGACCGATGATTTTCCCGAGGTGGTACAGGCCGTGCGGGCGCTGCCGGTGCGTGATGCGCGCCTGGACGGTGAGCTGGTGGTGCTGGACCCGGAAGGACGCAGCAATTTCGCAGCGCTGCAGCGCGTGATCGATGGAAGCTCGAAGCAACCGCTGCGCTACATCGTGTTCGATCTTCCGGGCGTGGCCAACGCGGACATCAGTCGTGCGCCATTGCTGGAACGCAAAGCACTGCTGAAGGATCTCATCGGGCCCGTGCCCGGTACCCTGGCCTTCAGCGAACATGTGATCGGCCATGGCCCGCAGGTGTTCGACGCCAGTGGCGAGGCGGGATTCGAAGGGATCGTCAGCAAGCAGGTGGATGCACCGTATGTGAACACCCGCGCACGCAGCTGGGTGAAGGTGAAGCACGAAGACACCGACGAGTTCGTGATTGTCGGCTACACGGCCCCCAAGGGCTCACGGGTGGGTTTCGGATCATTGTTGCTGGCAACGACGGACAAGGAGGGCCTGCGCTATGTGGGCCGCGTCGGTACCGGCTTCGACGACGAGAACCTGCGCGCGCTGCTCAAGGCATTGCAGCCACTGGCAGTAAAGACGCCCGTGCTGCAGCTTCCGGCGCATGTGCCGTTCCGCGCCGCCAGCGTGCGCTGGGTGAAGCCGGTGACGGTGGCGGAAGTGGCATTCCGTGGCTGGGGCAAGGAAGGCCTGCTGCGCCAGGCCAGTTTCAAGCGGCTGCGAAGCGACAAGCAGAAGGAGGATCTGGAAGTGGCCACATCGAGTGTTGGAACCGGGGGCGAGGTCCAGATCACTCATCCGGAACGTGTGGTGTTTCCAAGGCAGAAGCTCAGCAAAGGCGATGTGGCCGACTACTACCGGCAGATGGCGCGCTGGATCGTGCCCGAAATTGCTGGACGGCCGCTGTCGCTGCTGCGTTGCCCTGATGGCGTGGGCAAGGCCTGTTTCTTCCAGAAGCACCATGGCCCGGGCCTGGGTGATGCGGTGCATGCGGTGCCGCTGCAGCAGAAGAGCGGCCGCGAGGACTACGTCTATATCGACGATGCGCGGGGCCTGCTGCAGCTGGTGCAGATGAACACGCTGGAGCTGCATCCCTGGGGCGCGACCGTGGCCGACCCCGAGCATCCGGATCGCCTGGTGTTCGATCTCGACCCCGGCGAAGGCGTCAGCTGGGCACAGGTGAAATCAGCTGCACGTGATGTGCGTAACCGCCTGCAGCAGGTAGGCCTGGAGAGCTTCGTGCGCTTGTCCGGTGGCAAGGGCGTGCACGTGGTGGTGCCGCTGCAACCCAAGGCCGACTGGGAACAGGCCAAGGCGTTCTGCGAGGCTTTTGCGCAGGCAATGGCGCTGGAGCAGCCTGATCGCTACGTGGCGACGATGAGCAAGGCCAAGCGTGATGGGGTGATCTTCATCGACTGGCTGCGCAATACCCGAGGGGCTACCAGCGTGTGTTCGTGGTCGCTGCGTGCGCGCGATTCCGCCGGTGTGGCAGTGCCGCTGCGCTGGGAAGAACTGGCCCGGGTGAGCGCGGCCGACGCGTTTCCGATGGCCAAGGCGCTGGCCAGGGTGAAGCGGCTGAAGGGTGACCCTTGGCAGGGTATCGAGCGGTTGAAGCAGGTGCTGCCGCCGCTGAAGCGGTAGTGTCGGCCGCTGGCCGGCACTACCTGCATGCGCTCAGCGCGGATCGCGCGAGGCGCGACGGCCGAACCACCAGCCGGCCAGCAGCTGCAGCGGCAGTGACGCCAGCAGCGAAATGACGAACCAGAACGGGAAATCCGCACCGGCCGTCCACATTGCGTAGCCACAGCCCAGCGCGATCAGCGACCAGATCGAGAAGCCGTGCGAACGCGGCCAGCAGGGCGCGTAATAGGTGGCGAAGGAAATGCCGGCGATGCCGCCGAGCACGCTGAAGGTGAGATCCCACCCCAGCTGCACGCTGTTGCCGCTCGGCGACAGGCCCAGCAACGGGGGCAGCCAGCTGGCGACGCTGCTGACCAGCGCAAGCGACAGCACGCCGCCGATCAGGGCAACGAGGGACAGGAACAGGGTCTTGAGCAGGCCGGGCATGCGCGCATTGTACGGCTGCTGCGGAGTGCCCGGGTTGCCGGCCAGCGGCCAGCACTGCCGATGAATCGGCATGGCCGCCGCGTCCGTGGGAGAGGGGGACGGAGCGACGACGGCCATGCACAGGCGGTCAGGCGGCGAAGTCGAGCACCACGCGGCCTTCGATGGTGCCCGCGTGCATGCGCGCGAACACCTCGTTGATGTTTTCCAGGCGGTCGGTGCTGACCGTGGCCGCAACCTTGCCTTCGGCAGCGAACTGCAGCGACTCCTGCAGGTCCAGCCGGGTGCCGACGATCGAGCCGCGCACGGTGATGCCGTTGAGCACCATGCCGAAGATGTCCAGCGGGAAATTGCCGGGTGGCAGGCCATTGAGCGAGACGGTGCCGCCACGGCGGACCATGCCCAGCGCCTGCTCGAACGCCTTGGGCGACACCGCAGTGACCAGCGCACCGTGTGCGCCGCCGATGTCCTTCTTCAGGAAGGCGGCGGGGTCGGTGGTGCGCGCGTTCACGGTAACCTGCGCGCCGAGCTGCCGGGCCAATGCCAGCTTGTTGTCGTCCACGTCCACCGCAGCCACGTTCAGGCCCATCGCACGGGCGTACTGCACCGCCATGTGGCCCAGGCCACCGATGCCGGAAATCGCCACCCAGTCCCCCGGCTTGGTGTCGGTAACCTTCAGACCCTTGTAGACGGTCACGCCGGCGCACAGCACCGGCGCGATCTCGACGAAGCCCACGTCCTTCGGAAGCAGGCCGACATAGTTGGCATCGGCCAGTGCGTACTCGGCGAAGCCGCCGTTGACCGAGTAGCCGGTATTGCGCTGCGTTTCGCACAGCGTTTCCCAGCCACCCAGGCAGTGTTCGCAATGGCCACACGCCGAGTACAACCAGGGGATGCCGACCCTGTCGCCTTCCTTGACGCGCCCTACCCCGCCTCCCACGGCCACGACGTGCCCCACGCCCTCGTGGCCGGGGATGAACGGCGGGTTCGGTTTCACCGGCCAGTCGCCCTCGGCGGCGTGCAGGTCGGTGTGGCAGACGCCACAGGCCTCGATCTTGACCAGTACCTCGCCCGCCCCCGGGCGCGGTACCGAGACTTCCTCGATCACCAGTGGCTTGCCGAACTCGCGCACGACAGCGGCCTTCATGGTCGAATGCATGTTCGGATCTCCGTAGTGCGCTTGCCCACAGAATGACGCCGGCTCGAGGCCGGCGCTTTGATCACGATCAAACCTTTGAAGATTCGCGGAGCGGGTTCAGCTGGCCAGCACGGACGCTTCGCGGGCCAGGCGCTCGATCGCATCCCAGTCGCGGGTCTGCAGCAGCGCCGGCGTGGTCAGCCACGAACCGCCCACGCACAGCACGTTGGGCAGGTGCAGGAACTGCGGCGCGGTCTGCGCGCTGATGCCGCCGGTCGGGCAGAAGCGCACATCGGCGAACGGACCGTGCAAGGCCGCCAGCAGCGCAGCGCCACCGGCCTGCACCGCCGGGAAGAACTTGAAGGTATCCAAGCCATGCTCGAGGCCCTGGATCAGGTCCGAGGCGGTGGCGGCACCGGGCAGGTACGGCAGGTCGGCGTCGCGTGCAGCGGCATACAGCGCCGGCGTGGCACCGGGGGACACCGCGAAACGCGCACCGGCCTGCTTCGCCGCCTGCATCTGCGCGGCGTCGAGTACGGTGCCGGCACCGATCACCGCATCCGGCACAGCCTCGACCATCGCCTTGATCGCATCCAGCGCCTGCGGCGTGCGCAGCGTCACCTCGATCACCGGCAGGCCACCGCGGAACAGCGCCTGGGCCACTTCGACCGCTTCATTCACATCTTCGGGGGTGTACACCGGGATCACCGGTGCCAGCTTCAACAGCGCGCGCAGGCGCGGATCAGCGCTGGACATGGTCTTGCTCCTTGCCCGACGGGGCATCGCGGATCGCCGCCGGGTCCGGCAGCGCAGCGGCGCATGATGCCACGTGGCTCCGGAAGGTGCTGGCGGAGCCCCGCCCCGCAGGCCCTCGGCTCAGGCCGGGTCGGCCTGCAATGCCTGGATGCGACGCTGGTACCAGCCACCGCCGAGCGGATCGAACACCGCCGACCGTTCCATCTGCGCCTCGTACACGTGCACCGAGATCGCCAGTGCGTCATCGCTGGCGTTGCGCAGGGTGTGGTATTCGTGCGGCGGGATCAGGCTGCCAGCACTGCCGCAGCCCCCGCGCAGCGCGGCGTGGCGGTGGAAACGCCAGCGCTCGCCGGCGCGCTCCAGCAGCTCGTAACGGGTGATCTCCAGCTCGCCCAACCACACTCCCTCCACACACCACATGGCATCGTGGTCGTGCAGCGGCGTGCCCTGCCCTGGGCCCCAGCTCATGGCAATCACGCTGTAGCCGTGTTCGCGGCTGTGGTACAGCGGGCGCCGCGCGTAATGATCGCTGACCGGCCGATGCACGCATTCGGGCAACTCGATGCGGCTGTCGGTTATGGCTTCCTGCAGCGCCAGCTGCAGGTCGGCGGTGATCCGACCGGCATCACCGGAGGTTACCGCCGCGTCGACCGCGGCGATCAACCGGTCGCGGCCACGGAACGGCGGATACGGAGAAGTCTGCAGGTCCATGCACCTGACTGTAGCGGAGCATGGTTAAGGGAATGTTGGCGTTCGCGCGCGTCGCGTCTGCATTCAGGGTGAACATGCGCGGAAGAATGGTTCAGATGCAGAGGCAGTAGAGCGATCACAATGGAACCTCGCGCAACAAAACGGGTCGAACACGACACGATTGAGATCCGCTGCGACATTCCGCAACTTCGCGCCCGACGGGCGCAAGGCTAGAATTCTCCGACTTACCTGGTTCTATACATGTCAGTGCGAAATATCAGCGATGCCGCGTTGCCGGCATCGAAGGGCAAGGCTGCCACGATCAACGACATCGCACGACTGTCGGGAGTTTCCAAGAAAACGGTTTCAAGAATCATCAACAACTCGCCGCTGGTGCGTAAAGACACCCGCGACAAGGTCGAGGCGTTGATGCGCGAGGTCGGTTACGTGCCCGACCCGCTGGCGCGCGGACTCGCGTTCCGCCGCTCCTTCCTGATCGGCCTGGTGTATGACGACCCGGGCGCCCAATGCATTGTTGACCTGCAGCACGGCGCGCTGGAAGCGCTTCGCGGCACTGGTTATGAACTGGTGGTGCACCCGTGCGACAGCGAGGATCCGGACTGCGCCGACGGCGTGCGCCGCTTCGTGCAGCAGCAGAAGCTGCATGGCGTGATCCTCGGCCCGCGCGCCTCCGAGTCGGTGGCGCTGGCGCAGATGCTGGACGCGATCGACTGCCGCTACATCCGCATCAGCGCGCATGCCTCGGACGACGAAGCACAGGCAGTGGTCACCCACGATCGCGATGGTGCCGCCGCGGCTGCGGGCTACCTGCTCTCGCTGGGCCATCGCGATATCGCAGTGATTGCCGGCCCCGGTGACCGGCGTACTGCCCGCGAGCGGACCCATGGCTTCCTTGATCGGCTGGCCCAGGTCGGCCTGACCCTGCCGGGAGAACGCGTGCTGGAGGCGGGCGACACGTTCGAGTCCGGCGTGCATGCCGCCGAACGCCTGCTGATGGGCGACCAACGCCCCAGTGCGATCTTCGCCGGCAACGATGAAATGGCCGCAGGCGTGTACCAGGTGGCATTGCGCGCAGGCATCGCAGTGCCGCAGCAGTTGTCGATCGTCAGTTACGACGACAGCCCGCTGGCATCGCGGCTGTGGCCGCCGCTGACGTCGGTACGCCGCCACGTCTCCGACATTGGCCGGATGGCTGCCGCGATGCTGGTGCAGACCGATGTGCCGGATGCACCGACCGCGGCCAGCGTGCATCCGCAACTGATGGTGCGCGGTTCCTGCAGGGCCATTGACGGTTGACTGCCCTGCCCTTGCCTGCACCGTTGCGACAGGATGGTGCAGGCAGCACTGAAAACGGCGCACCAAGGCGCGCCGTTTTCAGTACGAAACCGTGTGCGCTGAGCGCTTACACGTCGCCGCCGTCAGCCCAGCCTTCGCCGGTGCCGGCCTGGAACACGCGGTCATCGCCCTGCACATCGCCCGCCGGCAGATGCGCCTGATCAGCCAGTGCTGCGTAGATCGGGGTGAAGTCCGGTGACGTCGCCTGCATCAGCTGTTCGAAGCTGTCGATGACGAAGTAGGTCTTCTGGAACGTGTCGATGCGGTACTTGGTGCGCATGATCCGCTGCAGGTCGAAACCGATGCGGTTGGGCGCGGCCGATTCCAGCGAGTACAGCGATTCGCCCTTCGACGACACGATGCCGGCACCGTAGATGCGCAGGCCGTCGGGCGTATCGATCAGGCCGAACTCCACCGTGTACCAGTACAGGCGGGTCAGGTTCTGCAGCGCATCCGGGCCGATCGCGTGGGCTTTGACGCCGCCACGTCCGTACGCCTCCATATAGTCGGCGAACACCGGATTCATCAGCAGCGGCACGTGGCCGAACAGATCGTGGAACAGGTCCGGTTCGGCGATGTAGTCGATCTGGTCCGGGCGGCGGATCCACCAGGTCACCGGGAAACGGCGGTTGGCCAGGTGGTCGAAGAAATCCAGTTCCGGCAGCAGGCCTTCGACGCCGACCAGAGTCCAGCCGGTGGCCGCGCCCAGTACTTCGTTGAGCTGGTCGAAGCGCGGAATCATGTGCGCGCTCATGCCCATCTCGTCCTGTGCATCCAGGAACTCCTGGCAGGCGCGGCCGACCAGCAGTTCGCGCTGGCGCTGGTACAGCGTGCTCCAGGTGGCGTGGTCGTCGGCGCTGTAGGTGTCCCACGGCTGCTCGACGAGCGCGGTGGTGTACACCGGCACGTAGCCCTTGTCGGTCTGCTGGTGTTCGACGCGGCGGGGCTGGGCGAGGTCCATGGGGCACTCCTGGATGGGATACCCACGATGCTAGGGCAGGGCGCGCGCAACAGGGTTGCAAAAGTTGCGTCGATTGGCATTGTTGGCGCAATATCCTTGCGTACTCACCATGTTGCGGGGCAACAATGGCCGGAGAAGTCCAGTTCGATCGCACGGATATACGCCTGCTGGCTGAAATCCAGCGGGATGGGCGCGCCACCAACGCCGAGCTGGCGACGCGGGTGAATCTCTCACCCTCGGCCTGCCTGCGCCGCCTGCAGCGGCTGGAAAGCGAGGGCGTGATCGTCGGCTACGGCGCGCGGCTGGAGCCACGGCAGCTCCGGCTGGGCCTGCAGGCCTTCGTGCGCGTGCAGCTGGAAAAGCACGATCAGGCCGCCATCGGCCACTTCGTGGACAGCGTGCAGGGCTGGGATGAAGTGGTGGCCTGCCATGCACTGACCGGCGACATGGACTACCTGCTGCACGTCTACGTGCGCGACCTGGAGCACTTTTCGCACTTCCTGCTGGACCGGCTGCTCAACGCCGGTGGCGTGGCCGACGCCAATTCCAGCTTCGTGCTGCGCACGGTGAAGGGCTTCCAGGCGTTGCCACTGTCGCAGCTGGAGTCCTGAGCGACCACCGGGCGTGCCCGGTGGCCAGGCATCAATGGATCAGCACTTGTCCTTGCGGCCCATCAGCTTGCCCAGGCGCGAGGGTTCTTCGCACTTGGGTGCGGCCACCGGCGCCGGCGCTGCTGCGGCGGCGCGTGCACGCTGCAGCTGCTGGATCTTCGCGCGGATCTGCGGCATGGCCGCCATCGCGGCCTTTTCGCCTTCCAGGATCGCGGTGCCGCGCTGGCTGAAATCGGCAGCGCCGATGTCCAGCACCTTCGGGCGGATGACGATGTCGGCGCGCGCCAGTTCCTGCTCGCCCAGGCGCTGGCCCATGATCGAGATGGACTGGTTGACGATGCCCAGCATGTCCGTCGGCGCCTTGCCGCTGGCCTTGCTGGAGATGTCGACGGCAATCACGAAGTCGGCGCCGAGCTGGCGCGCAGCGTCCACCGGCACCGGACTGACCACGCCACCGTCGATGTAGTTGCGGCCACCGATCTTCACCGGTTCGAACACGCCGGGGATGCTGCTTGACGCGCGCACCGCCTGGCCGACGTTGCCGCGCACGAAGATCGCGCGCTCGCCGGTTTCCAGCTGGGTGGCGACAGCTGCGAACGGCTTCTTCAGGCGCTCGGCGGGACGGTTGGCGACCTGCTCGTTGACGTAGTCCTGCAGTTTCTGGCCCTGCACCAGGCCACCGGAGAACAGGCGCACGTCGCGGATGCTGGCTTCGTCCAGCGCGACCGCCTTGCTCTGCATCTGGAAGGCGTCCATGCCGCTGGCATACAGCGCACCGACCACGCTCCCGGCGCTGGTGCCGGAAACCACGGCCGGCTCGAAGCCGTTGGCTTCCAGCATCTTGATCACGCCGATGTGGGCGAAGCCCTTGGCCGCGCCGCCGCCAAGGGCGATGCCGATCCTGATCGGCTTGGCCTGCGGCACCACGGTCGGCGCTGGCGGCGGGGAGGGGCGGACCGGGTCGCCACCGCAGCCGGCCAGCAGGCCGATCAGGGCGACGGACAGCAGCAGGCGGGGGCGGAACAGGCTCATCGGCAGTGCGCTCGCGGCGCCGGATTCAGGAAAGGGCGCCAGCATACCGAAGCCGTGGCGGGGCGGGCAGGGTGGGGGAGCCTCTGATAGCTGTGAATCGCTTCTGGTGGGTGCGGACCTTGGTCCGCGCAAATGCCTGGTCGCGCGCTGAAGGAATGTGCCAACCAAGGTTGGCACCCACCAAAGGCAGGTCCAGGCGGCCGCCGAGAACCTCCCTATTCAGCAAAAAGGAACCCCGGTAGGTGCCGACCAAGGTCGGCACCTACCGGGATCCTGTGGTCAGAACCGGTTGTCGCCGTCCAGCATCCGGCCCAGGCCGCCCAGCACCGAGCCTTCGCCACGGTTCTGGGCACCGCCCTGCGGTGCGGCCATCCACATGCGGCCGGCCAGGCGCGAGAACGGCAGCGACTGCAGCCAGACCTTTCCCGGACCGGTCAGCGTAGCCAGGAAAACGCCTTCGCCGCCGAACAGCATGCTCTTGATGCCGGCGACCCGGCGCACGTCCATGTCCACGCTGGGGTGGTAGGCCACCACGCATCCGGTATCCACGTCCAGGCGCTCACCCGCAGCCAGCTCGCGCTCGACCACGCAGCCACCGGCGTGGATGAACACCCAGCCGTCGCCCTCCAGCTTCTGCATGATGAAGCCTTCGCCACCGAACAGCCCGGTCATGATCTTGCGCTGGAACTGGACGCCGATCTGCACGCCGCGCGCGCCGGCCAGGAAACTGTCCTTCTGGCAGATCAGTCGGCCGCCATGCTGGTCCAGCTTCATTGCCAGTACGGTGCCGGGGTAGGGCGCGGCGAAGGCGACCTTGCCCTTGCCGTGGCCGCTCTGGGTGTAGACGGTGGCGAACAGGCTCTCGCCGGTCAGCACCCGCTTGCCGGCGGCCATCACCTTGCCCATCAAGCCGCCGCCCTGGTCGCCGTTGGCGGCGCCGAACACCGTATCCATCTGCACGGTGGCGTCCTTGAACATCAGTGCGCCGGCCTCGGCAATGGCGCTCTCACCGGGGTCGAGCTCGATCTCGACGAACTGCATCTCATGGCCGACGATGCGGAATTCGATGTCGTCGGCGCGGCCGCTGGCGGCGGGGACCGGCGGCGGGGTGTTGGGCATGCCCGGGGCCGCGGACTGAAGTTCGGGCACCTCGGCAATCGACGTCCACCCGCTCATGCCCTGGCACCAGGCCAGGGCGCGTGGATTGGCCTGCGCGTAGCGGCGCGCGGCCTCGTCATCAAGCGGGCCGATACGCTCGGCCTGGGGGGAGGCATGGAAGTACCACTGGGTCATTGCGGCGGCTCCACAGGGCTGGAAAACCCCGAGTCTAGCGAGCGCGTGGGGGCCGGGGCGACGGGGCCATGAACGGCCGGCATTTGCGGGGCAGGTGCTGTATTGCAACAATTATCTGGTAGCGCCGTTTTACCACCCCTCCAAACACAGCCTACCGCCATGTCCCCGACCCGCACTTCCCGTGGCCGCCTTCCGGTCGCGCGCCCCCTCGTTGCCGCCCTTTCCGCCCTGTTGCCGCTGGTAGCAGCCGCCCAGGAAACTCCCGCTGCCAAGGATCCGGTTGCCCTCGACACCCTGCAGGTGACCGCGCAGCGCCGCGTCGAGAACGCCAAGGACGTACCGGTCGCGGTCAGCGCGATCCAGGGCGAGAAGCTGGATGTGCTCGGCTCGGCCGGCGATGACATCCGTTTCCTGGCCGCACGCGTGCCCAGCCTCAACATCGAGTCGTCCTACGGTCGTGCCTTCCCGCGCTTCTACATCCGCGGCCTGGGCAACACCGACTTCGATCTCAACGCGTCGCAACCGGTGTCGCTGGTGTACGACGACGTGGTGCAGGAAAGCCCGCTGCTGAAGGGCTTCCCGCTGTTCGACCTGGCCAACGTGGAAGTGCTGCGTGGCCCGCAGGGCACGCTGTTCGGCCGCAACACACCGGCCGGTGTGGTCAAGTTCGATTCGGCGCGTCCGTCGCAGGATGCCGACGGCTACGTGCGCGTGGGCTATGGCAGCTACAACAGCTGGAACGTGCAGGGTGCCTACGGCGGCCCGCTGACCGACCGTTGGTCGGCACGCGTCTCGGCGATCTACCAGCGCCGCGATGACTGGGTCGACAACACTCGTGTCGGCGCTCCCAACAGCGGCTTCGAAGGCTACGACGAGGCCGCCGGCCGCGTGCAGTTCCTGTACGAAGGCGATGATTTCGAAGCGCTGTTCAATCTGCACAAGCGCAAGCTCAACGGGACCGCCCGCCTGTTCCGCGCCAACATCATCCAGAAGGGTGGCAATTCGCTGGTCGAGAACTTCGACCGCGACAAGGTTGCCAACGATGGCGTCAACTTCTCCGATCTGGAGACCTGGGGTGGCAGCGCACGCCTGCAGTGGAATCTCGGCTCGGTGACCCTGCACTCGATCACCGGCTATGAAACCGCTGAATCGCTCAACCGCGGCGACATCGACGGTGGCTACGGCGCGGCGTTCCTGGGTGCGGGCAATTCGGGCCCGGGCCTGATTCCGTTCTCGTCCGAGTCGGCCGATGGCCTGCCGCATCACCGCCAGTGGACGCAGGAAGTCCGCATCGAGTCCAACGAATGGGGCCGCTTCGACTGGCAGGCCGGCGTCTTCTATTTCGATGAGGACGTGACCATCAACAACTTCAACTACGACTCGCTGGCTCCGGGGAACCCGCAGACCGGCCACGTGGTGCAGAACCAGCGCAACAAGGCCTGGGCGGTGTTCGCCTCGGGTGACTTCGATGTCACCGACCGCTTCAAGCTGCGTGCCGGCGTGCGCTACACGCAGGACAAGAAGGACTTCAGTGCCAGCGTGCTGCAGGCTGTTCCGTTTGGTACCCCGGTCAGCGGCCCGTACCTGGCCAATACCGACGTCAACGACGTCAGCTGGGATCTCAGCGGCGTCTACAAGCTGACCGACGACATCAACGCCTACGCCCGCGTAGCCAAGGGTTTCCGCGCACCGTCGATCCAGGGACGGCTGGCCTTCGCGCCGGGCCTGTCGCAGGCCGATTCGGAGAAGGTGATCTCGTACGAAGCGGGCATCAAGGCTGACCTGTTCGAACGCCGCGCACGCCTGGGCCTGAGCGTGTTCCGCTACGACGTGGATGGCCAGCAGTTGATCGCGGTGGGTGGCACCAACAACACCGCCACCCTGCTCAACGCCGACAAGACCATCGGGCAGGGCGTGGAGCTGGACCTGGAAGCCTACCTGGCCGACAACGTGCTGCTGACCTTCGGCAGCAGCTACAACGACACCGAGATCAAGGACAAGGACCTGGCGGTGGCGATCTGCGGCGGTGGCTGCACCATCAACGACCCGACCACCGTCATCAACGGTGGCACCTATGCGCTGGTCAACGGCAACCCGCTGCCGCAGGCGCCGAAGTGGATCCACAACGCGACCCTGCGCGTCGGCTTCCCGCTCAGCGATGGCAGCGAGCTGTACGCCTACACCGATTGGGCCTACCGCAGCGCGGTGAACTTCTTCATCTACGAGTCGCCGGAATTCCGCGGCCGTAGTTCGCTGGAAGGCGGCCTGCGCCTGGGCTACAACTGGGATTACGGCCAGTACGATGTGGCGGTGTTCGGCCGCAACCTGACCAACCAGACCCGCGTGGTCGGCGCGATCGACTTCAACAACCTGACCGGCTTCCTCAACGAGCCGCGTACCTGGGGCGTGGAGTTCACCGCGAAGTTCTGATGCGGTGGCTGCGGCAATGCAAAGAAGAAGGGCCGGCGCAATGCCGGCCCTTCTGCTTTACATCCATCGGTTGCCGAATGGGGTCAGAGCCCTTTCCAGTGGAAAGGGCTCTGACCCCGGATCGCCGCTTACAGCGCGCTCTGCGGGCGTACCTTCAGCACCGCATTCTCGGTGGCGCAGTCGCGGCTGGAGTGCAGGCCGGCCTTGCGTGCGGCGGCGATCTCCTTGCGTGCGGCCAGCAGGTCCTTGTTGAAGGCAGCGTTGTCGTGCAGGCGGGCCACGGCGGCGGCGCCCATGAAGCGGCCTTCGAGGATGTCGCTCTGCCAGTGCACGTTGCAGACCAGGCGGCTCTCGCCGTAGTTGCGGCCACGGGCCTGGATCGCATCGGCACGGTCCGGCGCGATCTCGGACAGGATCAGTGCCCAGGCCCAGCCGATCGAGGTGTGGCCGGACGGGTAGGAACCGTTCTTGCGCAGGCCTTCCTCGTCCTTCGGCGAGCAGGTCGGCTCACCGTTGACCATGAACGGGCGCGGGCGCTGGTAGTGGTTCTTGGCCGCCTTGGTGGCGGCGCTGGCGTCGATCCTGCTGCGCTCCAGCAGGCGGTACAGCGCCGGGGTTCTCACCGCATCGACGTCGATGTCGGCGGCACAGGAGAAGTGATTGGCGCCTTCGGGGAAGCCGAGTTCCGCATCGACACCGGCCTGGGCGAAGCGCGGGCTGCCACGCAGCGCGCGGGCTTCACGGCTGACCTGTTCGTCCAGGGCGAGGGCGGCCGAACCGGCGACAGGTGGCGCCGGCACCAGGTCGAGGCTGGCCGGAACCACGCTCTTGTCCAGATAGCCCACCGCTTTGGTGGTGATGTTGGCTTCGACGGCGGTCGGCTTGGCGGCGGTGGCGGCACAACCGGCCAGGACCGCAATGACGGCAAGGCCAAGCAGCGGGCGGGCAGGGCGGGAAATCAGCGACATGGACAGGCTCCGGGCAGAAAACATCGCGCCATGATCGCAGCCCCCATACGACACCGCAGTGGCCATCGGTCATACGGCCAGACCCGGCATGGTCACCACACGAGATGAAAAACGTCATCGATTGTTGCCAGTCTGCTGAATCCGGTCGCAGCGCACGGACTTTCACGCGGCTGCGCCATGAGCATCGGCACAACGGTGATCGAGAGGCCGTCCAGTTCCAGCCGGGTCGGGGGGATCCGCTGACAGAGGGAGAGAAGCGATGCGCAGCACCGCAACAGGAAGTACCGTCCTGGCCCTGCTCCTCGGGCTGGCATCCGCACCGGCGCAGGCCGCCGACGTGGTTGGCGTGGCCTTCGTGCATGGCACCGGCGCGCAGACCAATGCCACCCAGGACTACTGGCAGCCGGCGATCATCGACACCGTGCGCCAGGGCCTGCCGAACAGCAGCAACTACGTCGTCATCAACTGCGACTTCACCCAGTACATGTGGAAGCCGGAAGCCGCCGGCTGCCTGGCCAACCAGTTGACCAGCTTCATCGACAGCCGTGGCATCACCCAGCTGGTGGTGATCACCCACTCCAACGGTGGAAACGTGATGCGCTGGATCCTGTCCAACCCGACCTACGACAGCCGCTATCCGAAGATCATCCGCACGGTGCGCAAGGTCAACGCACTGGCACCGTCTTCGGCGGGCACGCCGCTGGCCGATGCGGTGCTGAACGGCAACACCTTCGAGACCTCGCTGGGATGGCTGCTGGGTTACAAGAACGACGCGGTGCGCCAGCAGCAGGTGGCGAGCATGGCCACCTACAACGCGCAGAACCTGTATGGCACGTCCGGTCGCCCGGCGCTGCCCAAGCCGTTCCGCGCGGTGGTCGGCAGCGACGTGGAGTCGGCGGTGTGGGACAGCAACAGCTACTGCGGTGGCTATGCCGCCAATGTCGGCCTGGAGTTCACCCAGAACTGGCTGTCGTCCTGCTCCGATGGCTTCCTGGAGTGCAGCAGCCAGAGGGCCGCCGGCACTACCTGGTTCACCGACAAGGCGCGTACCCAGGGTGCAGAACCGCTCAGCCACAACCAGAGCCGCCGCGAGTGCTTCGGCCTCGGCACGATCCTGCGCAACGACCTGACCCAGTGAGGGAGACGACCATGACGATCCATTCCACCCTGCTGGCCAGTGCGGTGCTTGCCGTGCTGTCCCTTTCCGCCGCGCAGGCCGCGCAGCCGCTGCAGGCCGCCCGCGCAGGCGATCAGGTGCCCGCCGCATTGGTGGCCGCGCCGCTGCCTGCGGATGAAAGCGAACACGCGCCACTGGCCTTTGCCTGGGCGCTGGACCCGATGCAACCGCTGCAGGCGACCACGCCGTATGCCTCGGTCAGCCGCAGCTACTGGCAGCAGGTCGATGGCACGCAGCTGCAGCGCGGCCTGGACCTGCCGCTGACAGCGCCGGATGCGGTGATCCAGCTGAGCCCGGCCGATGGTGCCCGCGCACTGCCGGCCAACACCCTGCAGGTGCGCGACCCGGCTGGCCGCAGCAGCGTTGCCCGCAGTGTCGATGCGCGCGCCTTGCAGGATGTCGGCATGCCGGTGGGTGATGGCAGCAGCATGCTGCGCACCGGCGCGACCAGTGTGGCAGGTGCATATACGCTGCAGAGCGCACAGGCGCAGGGCCGCTATGTGGTACAGGTGCTGGAGCCGAACAGCCCGCTGCGGCTGGAAGTGCAGGCCAACCAGGCGCAGGTGCTGGCCGGTGGCAATGTGCAGCTGCAGGCACGCCTGCTGGAAGACGGCGCCACCTCTGCGCAGCTTGCATCGCGTCGTGGTGGCCTGGGCGGTGAAGCCCTGCTGGTCGCACCGGATGGCCGCAGCTGGCCGCAGCGCCTGCTGCGCACCACCGATGGCAGCCTGCGCGCGCAGGTGCGGATCCCGGCCGATGTCGGCAGCGTGCAGGGGCTGTGGGAGCTTCAGGTGTTCGCACAGGCCGATGGCGTACTGCGCGATGGCAAGGTGGCCTTCGCAGTGGCACGGCCGACCGCGCGCTTCAGTGGCCAGGCGGCGCCGGACCCGTCCAGCCGCCAGGTGGCACTGCCGCTGCAGGTCGCCGCCGCCGGCCGCTATGAGGCGCGGGGCACGCTGTATGCCACTGCCCGCGATGGCCAGCTGAAGCCGGTCGCGCAGGCACACGCGGCCGCGTGGTTCGATGGCCCGGGCGCGGGCCAGCTGGTGCTGCCGTTCGACCAGGCCGCGTTGCCGGCGGGTTTCGGTGCGCCGTACGAATTGCGCGACCTGCAATTGCAGGACCAGAGCCGCATGGCACCGATCGAGTCGCGCGCGCTGGCGTTGAGGTTCTGAGGACAGCGGTGGCGGGCCGGAAGATCCGGCCCGCTGCATCGCGCATTTCGATTACCCCGCGTAGGCGGTCAGCCGGCCTTCCTGCTCGCATACGGTGATCGCGCCGCCGAACACCGCCGACAGCGGCTCGCTGCGCAGCAGCTCGGCACGGGTGCCGTCGGCCAGTACGTGCCCATCGCGCAGCAGTACCACCCGCTCGATCTCGGGAATGATTTCTTCGATGTGGTGGGTTACCAGCACCAGGGTGATGCCCTGCTGCGCCAGAACCCGCATGGTCGCTACCAGCTGCTCGCGGGCGACCAGGTCCAGCCCGGTGGAGGGTTCGTCCAGCAGCAGTGCCTGCGGCCGGTTGACCAGTGCGCGGGCGATCAGCACGCGGCGAGTCTCGCCGGCCGACAGCTCGGCATAGGCGCGTTCGCGCAGGGACAGGGCGCCGGTCATCGCCAGTGTCTCGCCGACGCGCGCGCGCATGTCGGCGGTCACTTCGCGGAAGGCCGGCACCACGTAGCTGGCGAAGAAGCCGGACAGCACCGCCTGCTCCACGGTCAGCCCGGGCATGTCGGCCAGGTTGCTGCTGAGGTCGCCGGTGACGATGCCCAGCTGCGAGCGCAGCCGGTCCACCTGCCAGCGGTTCTGGCCCAGCACCTTCACCGCCACCGTGCCGTCGCCCTGGGCCAGCGGGTACAGCTCGCGGGTGATCAGCTTGATGAAGGTGGACTTGCCGCAGCCGTTCGGGCCGAGCAGGGCGGTGTGCTGGCCCTGCGCGATGCGCAGGCTGAGCCCGTGCAGCACCTTCACCTGGCCGCGCACCACGGTGGCGCGCTCCAGTTCGATCAACGGGGGCAGCTCCGCATCGGGCGGGGCGGCGATCATGGCGCTGGTGCGTGGATCAAGGCTCGACAACTCAGGTCCCCAACTGTGAACGGTGCCACGGATGGCGATGTGATACGCCGCCGCAGGGGTGCAGTTTGCAACGCAAGCGCCCATGATGTCTGCCATCCCCGCGGCGATCCGGAGAGCTGCCATGCCTGATGCCCTGATGTCCCTGTTGACCGGTGGTGTGCTCGGCCTGGGCTGGTGGGCCATGCTGGGGGTACTGC
This sequence comes from Stenotrophomonas sp. 85239_Sma, assembly GCF_056481725.1. Classification (NCBI taxonomy): domain Bacteria; kingdom Pseudomonadati; phylum Pseudomonadota; class Gammaproteobacteria; order Lysobacterales; family Lysobacteraceae; genus Stenotrophomonas; species Stenotrophomonas sp. 85239_Sma. Next base: position 66,816 of record NZ_CM151163.1, read on the forward strand.
TGGTCTTCACCCAGATCACCATCTTCTCGGTGACCCTGTACCTGCATCGCAGCCAGGCCCATCGCGGGGTCGATTTCCACCCGGCGCTGGCCCACGTGTTCCGTTTCTGGCTGTGGCTGACCACCTCGATGATCACCCGCGAGTGGGTGGCCATCCACCGCAAGCACCACGCCAAGGTGGAGACCGAGGACGATCCGCACAGCCCGGTCACCCGCGGCATCGGCAAGGTGTTCTGGCATGGCGTGGAGCTGTACCGGGAAGCGCGCGGCATGCGCGCGGACATCGAGCAGTACGGCCGCGGTACCCCGGACGATGCGATCGAGCGCCACCTGTATACCCCCCACGCCACGCTCGGCCCGGTGTTGCTGCTGGCGATCAACAGCGTGCTGTTCGGCCTGCCCGGCGTGGCCCTGTGGGCGATCCAGATGGCGTGGATTCCGTTCTGGGCCGCGGGCGTGGTCAACGGCCTGGGCCACTGGTGGGGCTACCGCAACTACGAGTCGGCCGATACTTCCACCAACCTCACGCCGTGGGGGGTCTGGATCGGTGGCGAGGAGCTGCACAACAACCACCATGCCTTCCCCAGCTCGGCGCGCTTTGCGATGCGGCGCTGGGAATTCGACATCGGCTGGAGTGCGATCCGCCTGCTGCAGGCGCTGCGCCTGGCCAAGGTGCTGCGGGTGGCGCCGGCCATGGACGTGCGCCCGAACATCGCCGTGCCCGATGCTGAAACCCTGAAGGCGCTGCTGTCGCACCGCTTCCAGGCGATGACCGACTACCAGCGCAATGTGTTCATGCCGGCCCTGCGCGAGGAAGCCGTACAGGCCGGGGCCAAGCTGCGCCGCCTGCTGCCGCGCCGGCTGCGCCGTGGCCTGGTCAACGATGGCCGCTGGCTGAAGCCGGACAGCCGTGCCCTGCTCAGCGAATGGGTGGCGCAGCGCCCGCGCATCCGCACCCTGGTCGAGTACCGCGCGCGGCTGGCGGCGCTGCTCGAGGCCCGCGGCCACGATGCCGCCGAGCGCCTGCACCAGCTGCAGGCCTGGTGCCGCGAGGCCGAGGAAAGCGGCATTGCCGCGCTGCAGGCCTATGCCGCACGCTTGAAGGGCTACAGCCTGGTGGGCGCGTGAGGGCAGGGCATGGGCTTGTGTTGGCGATGCTGCTGCCAGGCGCGGCGCTGGCCCAGGTCACCGACACTGCCAGCTATCTGCAGCGGATGGACAGCGATGGCGACGGCAAGGTCAGCGAGGCCGAGTACGTGCAGTGGATGCTGTATGCCTTCGACCGCATGGACCGCAATGGCGATGGCGTGCTGAGCGCCGATGAGCTGCCCGGTGGCAAGGGCAGGGCGATCAGCCGCGAGCAGCAGCGGCAGGTGATCGTGCAGCGTTTCCACAGGCAGGATGCCAACGGCGATGGCGTCCTGGATGCCCGTGAGCTGGCGGCGCCGCCACGCTGAGCGGGCGTAGAATCGGTCCATGCCTGAACTGCCCGAAGTAGAAACCACCCGCCGCGGCCTGGCGCCGCACCTGCAGGGCCGCCGCGTGCATGGGGTGATCCTGCGCCGTGCCGACCTGCGTTGGCCGATTCCGCCGGAAGTGGCCGCGCTGCTGCCCGGGCAACGTATCGAGGACATCCGCCGGCGCGCCAAGTACCTGCTGCTGGATACCGCCATCGGCAGCGCGGTGCTGCACCTGGGGATGTCGGGCAGCCTGCGCGTGCTGCCCGGTGACACGCCACTGCGCGCCCACGACCATGTGGATATCAGCCTGGACAACGGCCGCCTGCTGCGCTTCAACGACCCGCGCCGCTTCGGCAGCCTGCTGTGGCAGCCGGCCGGCGAGATCCACCCGCTGCTGCAGGGGCTGGGACCGGAACCGCTGGACGAGGCATTCGATGGCGACTACCTGTTTGCCCGCAGCCGTGGCCGCAGCGCGCCGGTGAAGACCTTCCTGATGGACCAGGCGGTAGTGGTGGGCGTGGGCAACATCTACGCCGCCGAAAGCCTGTTCAAGGCCGGCATCAGTCCGCTGCGCGAAGCAGGAAAGATCTCGCGCGAACGCTACCAGCGGCTGGCCGACGCGGTGAAGGAGATCCTGGGCTACGCCATCACCCGCGGCGGCACCACCCTGCGCGATTTCATCAGCCCTGACGGCGCGCCGGGCTACTTCGAACAGGAACTGCTGGTATACGGCCGCGACGGGCTGCCCTGCCCGAACTGTGGCCGCCCGCTGAAGCACGCCACCATCGGCCAGCGCGCCAGCGTCTGGTGCAGCCACTGCCAGCGCTGAGCCGGGCCGCCAGCGGCAGCTGAACGGGCAGGGCGCGTCTCCGCTGCCCGTTAACGTTTGTCTGCCTATGATGGCCGACCTTCCTCCCTGTACCTGACGCGCCTGCATGCAACGACGCGACTTCATCCGCAATGCCTCCCTCGCCCTGGCTGCATTCGGCCTGCCGTCCCTGCCCGCGTGCGCGGCCAGCAAGAGCGGCCAGATGGGCCTGCGCCGCCTCGGCCAGCCGCAGCCGTTCGACTTCGCCGCCCTGAAGGGCCAGGCACGCGCGCTGGCACAGGCGCCCTACAAGAGCCACAAGCGGGTGCTGCCGGGCCGGCTGGAAGGCCTGGACTGGGACCAGTACCAGTCGATCGGCTACCGCCAGGACCATGCCCTGTGGGCCGACCAGCCGGGCAAGTTCCAGGCCAAGTTCTTCCATCTGGGCCTGTACTTCCACTCGCCGGTACGCATGTTCGACGTGGTCGACGGCAAGGCGCAGGAGCTGGCCTATGACGGCGCGGCGTTCAACTACGGCAAGAGTGGCATCAAGGATGGCGAGTTGCCGGCGGACCTCGGTTTCGCTGGTTTCCGCCTGAACACCCGCAAGGACACCGACCGCGACTTCGCCGCCTTCCTCGGCGCCAGCTACTTCCGCGCAGTCGGCAAGGAAGGCCAGTACGGCCAGTCCGCACGTGGCCTGGCGATTGACACCGGCATGGGCAAGCCGGAGGAATTCCCGGACTTCATCGCCTATTACCTGGAACAGCCGTCGGCCGATTCGGAGACGATCGTGGTCTACGGCCTGCTGGATTCGCCGAGCGTGGCCGGTGCCTACCGCTTCGCGATCACCAATGGCGACGTGCTGCTGATGGACATCGACAGTGCGCTTTACCCGCGCAAGGCGATCGAGCGGTTGGGCATTGCGCCGTGCACCAGCATGTACCAGGTGGGCGAGAACGACCGCCGCATGGGCTGGGACTGGCGCCCGGAGATCCACGATACCGACGGCCTGTCGCTGTGGACCGGTGCCGGCGAATGGATCTGGCGGCCGCTGCTGAACCCGCGCAACCTGCGCTTCAACATGTTCGTGGACCGCAACCCGCGCGGCTTCGGCCTGCTGCAGCGCGACCGCAATTTCGACCATTACCAGGACGACGGCGTGTTCTACGAGAAGCGCCCGTGCCTGTGGGTGGAGCCGAAGGGCGAATGGGGCGAGGGCTCGGTGCAGCTGGTGGAGATTCCCACCGTGGACGAGACCTTCGACAACATCGTGGCGTTCTGGAACCCGAAGGAAAAGCCGCAGCCCGGCCAGGAGCTGCTGGTCGGCTACCGCCTGTACTGGGGCGCCGAACCGCCGGCGCGCCCGCCGTTGGCGCACTGCGTGGCCAGCCGTACCGGCCTGGGCGGTGTTGTCGGCAAGAAGCGCGAGTACTTCAGCTGGCGCTTTGCGGTGGACTTCGAAGGGGGGGAACTGGCCAGCCTGATCGACAAGGGCGAGGTCGAAGCGGTGGTGGAAACCAGCCGTGGCCGGGTCGAGATCGTATCGGCGCGTCCGCTGCGCGAGATCAATGGCTACCGCGCGATGTTCGACCTGGTGCCGCCGGAAGGCAGCACCGAGCAGATCGACATCCGCCTGTTCCTGCGCAGTGGCGGCAAGACGCTTACGGAAACGTGGCTGTACCAGTACACCCCGCCGCCGGCGGGTGCGCCGGAGCGCACGCTGTACTAAGAGGGGGTTGGGTTTGCAGGGCTTGCAGCCCTGCACCTGCACAACGCAACGTCAACGTCAAAAGCCTGCATTCCGTGGGATGGCGGGGTGGGTCCGGTGGCGGGAGACGCCGTAAACCCATCCCTGGGGGCTTGGCCGCGGCATCCATGCCGCGGACACTCCCGCCACCGGACCCACCCCGCCTTCGACAGTTCTGCGCGATCTGTGGGAACAGCTCGTGGGGTCAGATCCGTTTTCCTACGGAAAACGGATCTGACCCCGGATTCATTTCGATATCTGACAGATGTGTCGACCAAGGTCGACACCTACCAACAGCCGCAGCGATCTGTCAGAGGTGGGGCGGTGTCGGATTGCGGGGTGTCAGCCGCATGGGCCCGAGGCATGCCTCGGGCGGGTTGGGCAGGACGCCCAACCCCGGTCTTGCCGTGTGTGCAGGACTGCGCACACGAGCAAGCGGCTGCCAAGCCTACACGGACGTACTTGCGGCGTCCCCGCAATCCGACACCGCCCCGCCATCCCACGGAATGCCAGCTTTCGCTGTTGCCGTTGCCGTTGCCGTTGCCTCTGCAGGTGCAGGGCGCAGCCCTGCAAAAGAACCCCCTTACAGCGGCAGGGGTGCCTGCGCCGGATCGATCCGCCCTTCACCGCGGGTGATCTTCTTGAACTCCGCACGGCTGACCGACACGTAACGGTCGTTGCCACCGATCTCCACCTGTGGGCCGTCCTGTACCGCGTGGCCGTGCTCGTCCACGCGCACGGTCATCGTTGCCTTCTTGCCACTGTGACAGATGGTCTTGATTTCCTGCATCTCGTCGGCCCAGGCCAGCAGGTACTGGCTGCCTTCGAACAGCTCGCCGCGGAAGTCGGTGCGCAGCCCGTAGCACAGCACCGGAATGCGCAGCTGGTCGACCACCTCGCTGAGCTGCCAGACCTGCGCGCGGGTCAGGAACTGCGCCTCATCCACCAGCACGCAGCCCATGGGGCCGTTGGCTGCCAGATCCTGTTCCACCCACCGCTGCAGGTCGGTGTCGCGGTCGAAGGCCATGCCATCGGCGCGCAGGCCGATGCGCGAGGCGACCACGCCGGCGCCGGCACGGTCGTCCAGGCGCGGGGTCAGGATCGCCACCCGCATGCCGCGCTCGCGGTAGTTGTGTGCGCTCTGCAGCAGGGTGGTGGTCTTGCCGGCGTTCATCGCCGAGTAGTAGAAGTAGAGCTTGGCCATCGCCCAATTCTAGTCGCCGCCCGGCCCGCCGTCGCGGATCTGCCGGGGAGCGCCGATCTCGATGCTGGGCGGTAGCCGGTGTTCCGCCAGGTCTGCTCCTGCAGGCTCAAGCAGGCGGCCGGTTTCCCGAAGGCGCCGTGGTAGTAGTCATCGCCGGTGACCGGCCGGCTGGCCTTCGGCCAGTACCCGATGCCGCTGCGCCGTAACCAGCCGCTGCCAGTAGCACCGGCACGAAGGTATCGATGGCACGGCAGGCGCGGCTCATCGCCCGGCTCTGGCCAGTTCCTCGTCCTGCCATTGCCGGTAGGCCACCGGGTCCCAGTAACGGGCCTGCTGGTGCTTCTCCGGTTGCAGCACGCGGGGCCCGGCATCGCCGCGGCCCTGGCTGCGCATGGCGCCGCTCCAGCCGGCGCGGCTGCCGGTCTGCTGCATGCTGCCGGCGCGCAGTTCGCGTTCCAGCCGCGGCGTGGCGGCGGGGTCGCCGAACTCGGCGTACAGCGTGCGGCCCTCGCGCACCGCGCGCTCGCGTTCGTCCGCTGACAGCGCCTCCCAGAAGCGTTCGCGCTGCACCACCAGCCACTCCGTGCCGCGCTCGGCCGCCAGGTCCATCCATGCATAGCCCAGGGCGCGGTCGGCCGGGCCGCCTTGCCCGTTCCACAGCATGTCGGCCAGCGCTGCCTGTGACAGCTTGTCGCCATAGCGCGCGGCATTGCGGAAGTTGTTGCGGGCTTCTTCGTCGCGGCCCCGTTTGCGGGCCTCCATGCCCAGCTGGCGGAAGCGCAGGTCCGGGTGGTAGACGAGGAACTCGTGCGACTGCAGCACGATCGTTTCATAGGCATCCGTGCGCGGCGGCGGGCCGGACCCGGCCGCGGGCATGGCCAGCAGGCCCAGCAGGGCGGCCGCAAGCGGCCGGGCAATGACAATCGAGGACATGGACCACGCTCCTGTGTTCCGGTGCCGATTCAATACCTTACGGCCGGGCACCACGCAAGTCAGGTGTGCCTTCCGGCACCCCGCTACAATCCTGTCCCCATGCACGGTCTGAATCCTCCCCAAGCTGCCGCGGTCCTGCACGTCGAAGGCCCGTTGCTGGTGCTCGCCGGCGCCGGCAGCGGCAAGACGCGCGTGATCGTGGAGAAGATCGCCCACCTGATCAGCTGTGGCCGCTACCCGGCCCGCCGCATCGCCGCGATCACCTTCACCAACAAGTCGGCCAAGGAAATGCGCGAGCGCGTGGCCAAGCGCCTGCGCGAGCAGGACGCCGACGAGGTGACCATCTGCACCTTCCATGCGCTGGGCCTGAAGTTCCTGCAGATCGAACATGCCGCCGTCGGCCTGAAGCGCGGCTTCTCGATCTTCGATGCCGATGATGCCGCCGCGCAGATCAAGGACCTGATGTACGGCGCCAAGCCCGATGACATCGAGGACATGAAGAACCTGGTGTCGCGCGCGAAGAACGCCGGCCTGTCGCCCGAACAGGCGATGGCTGCCGCGCGCAGCAACCGCGAGAAGGAAGCGGCCAGCGTCTACGAGCGTTACCAGCTGCGCTTGACTGCGTTCAATGCGGTCGACTTCGACGACCTGATCCGTTTGCCGGTGCAGATCCTGGAAGAGAACCCCGAGATCGCCCTGGCCTGGCGCGAGCGCATCGGCTACCTGCTGGTGGACGAATGCCAGGACACCAACGACGCGCAGTACCGCCTGCTCAAGCAGCTGGCCGGTGAGAAGGGCAACTTCACCTGCGTGGGCGACGATGACCAGTCGATCTACGCCTGGCGTGGCGCCAACCCGGAAAACCTGCAGCAGATGGGGCGTGATTACCCCGCGCTGGAGATCATCAAGCTGGAGCAGAACTACCGCTGCTCCAACCGCGTGCTGCGCGCGGCCAATGCGTTGATCGCCAACAATCCGCATGAGCACCTGAAGAAGCTGTGGAGCGACCAGGCCGACGGCGAGCGCATCCGCGTATGGGAATGCCGCAACAGCGAACATGAAGCGGAGAAGGTCGCTGCCGAGATTGCCTTCGTGGCGCAGTCGCGCAACGTGCCGTGGAGCGACTTCTGCATCCTGTTCCGTGGCAACTTCCAGTCGCGCCCGCTGGAAAAGGCGATGCAGCTGCTGCGCATCCCCTACCACCTGACCGGCGGCACCATGTTCCTGGAGCGCCAGGAAGTGAAGGACACGCTGGCCTGGCTGCGCCTGCTGGTGAACCCGGACGACGACACCGCGTTCATGCGTGCGGTGCAGTCACCCAAGCGCGACGTCGGTGCCGGCACGCTGGCCAAGCTGGCCGAACTGGCGCAGGAAAAGGACATGCCGATGGCGCAGGCCGCCGAGGCGATCGGGGCGCTGCAGCAGCTGCCACAGCGCGCGGCCAACAGCCTGGCGCGCTTCACCGACATCCTGCGCGACCTGCGTGCGCAGACCCGCCAGGTCACCTCCGGCGACATGATCCGCAAGGTGGCCAAGGAATCAGGGTTGTTGAGTGAGCTGCGCCAGCAGGCCAAGGAAGAGGCCAGCTACCAGCGCCGTGCCAACAACATCGAGGAACTGGCGCAGTGGTTCGAAAGCGGCCCGCGCGGTGCCACCGCCGCCGATCTGGCCGGCCAGCTGGCGCTGCTGTCGCGCAGCGACAAGGACGAGGGCGGCAACCAGGTGCGCATGATGACCATGCACGCTTCCAAGGGCCTGGAGTTCCCGTACGTGTTCATCGTTGGCTGCGAGGACGGCGTGCTGCCGCACCAGGTCAGCCTGGACGAGGGCAATCTGCAGGAAGAGCGTCGCCTGCTTTACGTGGGCATCACCCGCGCCAAGATCCAGCTGTGGATGAGTTACAGCAAGCTGACCCGCAAGTTCGGCGAGCACGTGCGGTTGAAGCCGAGCCGGTTCTTCGAGGAGATTCCGGCCGAGGAGATCCAGCGCGATGGTGCTGACCCGGTGGCCGATGCGGCACGCAAGAAGGAGCGGGCGAGTGCCGGGTTGGCGGCGATCGAGGCGTTGTTCGATTGACCCGGGGTCGGATCCTGTCCCGCAGGGAAGGGCTCTGACCCCAGGGCCGCCCTCAGGGGTCACAGCCCTTCGCATTGCGAAGGGATCCGACCCTCCAGTTCACGGAGGTCTGTGCATGCATCCCATTGAAAGCGAACGCCTGCGCCTGCGCGCGATCGAGCCCGACCGCGATGCGGCGCCGATGCTGGCGCTGTTGAATGATCCAGGCTTCGTGCGCTTCATCGGTGACCGCAACGTGCGCAGCGAGGAGCAGGCGCGTGAGTACATCGCGCTGCGGGTGCTGCACAGCTACGCGTTGAACGGGTTCGGCATGTATGCCATCGAGCGATTGGCCGATGGCGCGTGGCTGGGCAATGCCGGGCTGGTGCGGCGTGATGGCCTGCCGGGGCCGGATATTGGTTATGCGGTGCTGTCCGAATTCGCCGGGCAGGGCTATGCCGGTGAGGCGGCGCGGGCGGTGTTCGCGCATGCGCGCGCTGAACTGGGCCTGCAGGATCTGTATGGCATTACTGATCTGGACAACGTGGTGTCCGGGAAGATCCTGCTGGGCCTGGGCATGCAGGAACGCGGGGTGATCCAGCTGCCGGGCGTGGACAGCCCGAGCCGGTTGTACGCCACGCCGGGCGCGGCCGAGGTTTGATGGTGGTGGGTGCCGACCGTTGGTCGGCACCCACTCCTTCAGCCGCGCAGTTCAGCCAGTTGCGCCTGCAGTTCGGCCACGGCCGCTTCCAGCTGGGCCACGCGCTCGGCCAGGCCCGGGTCGTTGGCCTCGCTGCCACCACCGCTGCTGGCGTACCTGGCGGCCAGTGCCGCGCCGTCCACTTCGCCGCACAGCAGGTGCATGTAGCGGTCTTCGCGCTGGCCGCTGGCGCGCGGCAGCACCACCAGCAGCGCGCGCTGCTGCAGGCGCTCGATGGCATGGCGGGCCTCGTCGATGTCGGCGAAGCGGTGCAGGCGCTCGCTGCGCGTCACCAGCTCGCCCAGGGTCTGCGGCCCGCGCAGCAGCAGCATCGCCAGCAGCACGGTCTGCTGCCGGGTCAGGTCCAGCGCGGCCTGCAGGCGGTGCTCGTAGCGGTCGGCGCGCGAAGAGAAGTGCTGGCGGGCCAGGCCCAGCGTCTCCAGCTGGCGCAGGGCGTGCTGCACGCTGCCGGCGTCGACGTTCATCACCGGCTCGCGGGCGGTCTTCTGGTTGGCGGCCGACTGCGCCGCGTTGACCGTCAGTGGGTAGGTATCCGGGGTGGTCGCCTCCTTCTCCACCAGGCAGCCCAGCAGGCGGGCCTGCACGGCGTCGAGCAGGGGGACGTCGGGGGTCTGGGCGGAATCGGTCATGGCGGCCTCCGGAAGGGCAACGGGTCAACCGCCAAGCATAGCCGTCCCCGGGCCGGCTTTGCCGGTAAAATGCGCCGGTATATCTGATTGCCGGTGAACCCATGCGTCGTCCCGTTTCCCTGTCCCTGACCCTGCTCGCCACCGCGGCGCTGGGCCTGTCCGCCTGCAAGCGCGTGGAGGCGCCTGCCGCTGAAGCAACTGCCGCGCAGGCCCCGGCCGCCGCCGCCAAGGTTGATGGCGCGCGTGATGCGACCGCCAACGACAACCTCAACGCGGTGCTGTGGATGCAGCGCGCGCAGGAGTACAAGGCGATCACCGAGCAGACCTACCGTGCCGCCGCCGACCACCTGGATGCGGCGCTGAAGGAAGCCCACTGGGACGCGCTGGTGCCGGAAGAGCGCGGCAACGAGGCCAAGGGCCTGAAGCCGGCCGTGGTGCTGGACGTGGACGAGACCGTGCTGGACAACTCGCCCTACCAGGCGCGCCTGGTGCGCGACGGCAAGGAATACGACGAGCTGACCTGGGACCAGTGGGTGGCCGAAAAGAAGGCCAAGGCGATCCCCGGCGTGGTTGATTTCGCCAAGGCCGCCAACGCCAAGGGCGTGACCCTGCTGTACATCTCCAACCGCGCCGTGCACCTGAAGGACGCAACCCTGGCCAACCTGCGCGAACAAGGCCTGCCGGTGGCCGACGACAGCGTGTTCCTCGGCCTGGGCACGGTGGTGCCGGGTTGCGAGCAGAGTGGCAGCGAGAAGAACTGCCGCCGCCGCCTGGCCGGGCAGAAGTACCGCGTGCTGATGCAGTTCGGCGACCAGCTGGGTGACTTCGTGGAAGTGACCGCCAACACCAATGAAGGCCGCGACGCCCTGCTGCAGCAGTACCACGACTGGTTCGGCGAGCGCTGGTGGATGCTGCCGAACCCGACCTACGGCGGCTTCGAGCCGGCGCAGTTCAACAACGACTACAGCCAGTCGCGCCAGGCTCGCCACGACGCCAAGCGCGCCGCCCTGGACTACGCACCGTGAGCCGCGCACCGCTGCCGCTGCGCGATGACGAGCGCCTGATCTTCGCGCTGGACGTGCCTGACCGCGCGCAGGCGCTGGAGTGGGTCGATCGCCTCGGCGACAGCGTGGCGTTCTACAAGATCGGCATGGAACTGCTCGCCTCCGGCGAGTACTTCCAGGTGCTCGATGAACTGGCCCGCCGCGACAAGCGCGTGTTCGTCGACCTGAAGTTCTTCGACATCCCGGCCACCGCTGCGGCGGTGATCAAGCGCCTGTCGCAGTGGCCGGTCAGCTACGCCACCATCCATGGCTGGCACCCGGCGATGATGGAAGCCTGCGCGGCCGCCAACGGCAGCGACATGCGCCTGCTGGCGGTGACCGTGCTGACTTCGATGGGTCGCACCGACCTGGCGCAGATGGGCATCGACCGTGAACCGGTGGACGTGGTGGTCGAGCGCGCGCTGGCCGCCCAGGCGGCCGGCATTGATGGCGTGATCGCCTCGGGCCAGGAAGCCGGCCCGATCCGCGCCGCGACCGGCGCCGGGTTCTCGATCGTCTGCCCAGGCATCCGTCCCGGTGGCCCGGTCGGCGATGACCAGAAACGTACTGTTGGCGTGGCGCAGGCCTTTGCCGATGGCGCCGATGCCATCGTGGTCGGCCGCCCGATCCGCCTGGCGGCCGATCCGCAGGCCGCAGCGCGGGCGATCCAGCAGGAGATCGCGTCGGCTCTGGCTGCACGCTGAGCCCGGCGCCGACGCCGGTCACGCCGGTACCACGAACGCCATCCCGATCCATGCGGGATGGCGTTCGCATTTGTGGGTCTGCGCCTGTCGCAGGCAGCGCAATGCACCGGAACTGTGCGGGCGTTCGCGCTGTGGGCCTCACCACTGCTCCTCAATCGATGCACCGGCACGGACCGCGGCCGTGCCGGTTCCAACCATCGCTAGAGGAGTACAGGGATATGTATCGCAGCACCTCTTTGTTCATCGGCCTGCTGTTGGCCGCATCTGCCGTACCCGCCATCGCTGCGCCGCAGGTTCGCGAAGCACCGCGCATCATTGGCGGTGAAGCGGCCCCGGCCGGCGAGTACCCGTTCATGGTCAGCATCCAGGGCATCTCCGGCGGCGATTCGGATCATGACCGCCACTTCTGCGGGGGCACCCTCATCTCACCGTCGTGGGTGTTGACGGCCGCGCATTGCATGCAGGGGGAATCGCCTGGCGGCATCGCCGTTGTCGGCAACACCACTGCCCTGTCTACTGAAGCCTCGCCCCGCGCCTCCAACGTCAAGGCGATCCACGTCCATCCTGCATTCAACAGCGGTAATTCGCTGGAGCACGACGTGGCCCTGATCCAGCTCAGCACACCCGTGGACGGTGTACAGCCGGTGGCACTGCGGTTGCGGCCCGACGCCAGCTACCTCAAGCCGGGCCGCGAATTCACGGTGATCGGCTGGGGAGACACCGACATCGGCGATGGCCGGGTCTACCCGACCCAGCTGCAGGCCTTGCAGGTGCCGTTCGTGGCGTTCAATGAATGCCAGCAGGCCTATGGCGGGGAACTGTCGCGCGGCAAGGTGATCTGCGCCGGCCGCGAGGGCATGGATAGCTGCCAGGCGGATTCCGGAGGCCCCTTGCTGCTGCGCCTGCGTGAAGGCTGGACCCAGTTCGGTGTCGTCAGTTGGGGTGAGGGTTGCGCGCTGGCCGGCTACCCGGGGGTTTATGCCCGAATCGCCGAAAAACACGCCGTAGATTTCATTGAATCCGTCTGGCAGCACGATTGATTAAATAAAATCAATAACATACATACTATTACGTGAAGTGTTGCCTTAACTTGAAGGGCAGCGTACGATCGCCGCCATCCGGTCCTCGGACCGGACATGTGCCACACCACTGTCCCCCGGCCTCGTGCCGGTTTGAAGAGCCTGCGATCCCCGTGATCCGGGCTCTTTTTTTATGCCGGCGGCGGCTCTGGGGTCAGATCCCTTCTGCCCGCGGCAGAAGGGATCTGACCCCCTTGGCCGAAAACCGTGACCGCGCGGCTTGCCGCTGTCACGTCGCAGGCCGCAAGATGCGGGCCGGTCCGGGGAGTCCGATTGCATGAGCGTGGCGGTGCGAGGAAGGTCTGCGCGTGGATGGGGGCTGGTGGCCATGCTGCTGCTGGCCGTGGCGGCGTGCCGCGAGTCTGCCAACGATCCGGCCAGCCCGGCGGCCGAGCCGGTGGCTGCGGTGCAGGCGATGGCGTTGCGCCTGGCCGAAGATGATCTGGTCGGCTACGCAAAGCTGTCGGTACCGCCGGGCCAGTACCAGCGCCTGCAACAGGCCTGGGCCGAGGGCCACAGCCAGTGGCCGCTGACCGAGCTGCCGCTGGGGGACCAGCTGCTGCCGATGCTGGCCGCGCTGCGCAAGCCCGATGCCAGCGCCGAACTGCAGCGCAGCTTCGACCGCCAGCTGGCCGGCCAGGCCAGCGCTGTGCGCCAGGCTGCGCAGTCGATGGGCAACTTCGGCGTGCAGTACCTGCGCCATCAGAAGGGCTACACCCCCGGCCAGCAGGCCCATTACATCGCCCTGGTCGAAACCCTCGCCGGGTGGGCGCAGGGCGCGCCGATCAGTGACCGCGCCCGCGCGCGCAGCACCATCGCCGCGCTGGTCGGCGCGGCCGGCAAGGTCGGCTTCGATGACGAGGCAGGCCTGCAGGCCGCGGGCATGGAAGGCAGCCTGCAGCAGCTGGCGCCGTTCATCCACACCCTCAAGGCGGTGCTGGGCAGCTACGGGCTGGGCGTGGACGACGCGCTGCGCAGCGTGCGGGGCGAGCTGCTCTCGGTGGAGGGCGACAATGCGCTGGTACGCCTGCACTACGACCTGGCCGGGCGCGAGATGACCCTGCAGCTGCCACTGAGCCGGCGCGAGGGCCACTGGTACCTGACCCGTACCCTGGCCGACACCGACGCGTTGCTGCGCAAGGCTGACGCGGACCGCGCTGCTGCGTCGCCGGCACCGGCGCAAGCCCCCGCCGAGGGTGGGGAAGCGGCAACGCCGCCGCCTAAGCCATAATGGCGCCGATGTCGAAACAGAACCCGCTGCCGTTCCCCGGCGAAGAATCCCAGTCGACGCCCGCCGATACGGTGCCGGCGTCCCCCTCGACCGGTACCGGCCCGAACCCGGTACCGCCGCCCGCGCACGCGCGACCGGCCGGTCGCCGCCCGCTGTGGGCGCGCCTGCTCGGCCGCCTGGTCGAGCCGTGGCTGTCGCTGAAGATCGAACCGGAAGACCCGGGCCAGTACAACGATGGCCGCCCGGTCATGTACGTGCTGGAGGACTACGGCCTGTCCAACGCGCTGATCCTGGACAAGGCCTGCCGCCAGGCCGGCCTGCCGTCGCCGCTGGTGCCGCTGGCCGGTGACCCGACCGGCCGCAAGCGCGCCTACCTGGCCCTGTCGCGGCGCAGCTCCAGCAATTCGCTGATTCCCGAACAGCGCGGCGCGAAGACCCACTCCGATTCGCTGGCCAAGGTCCTGCAGGCACACCGCGTGCGCGATGACCTGGACGTGCACCTGGTGCCGGTGTCGATCTTTGTCGGTCGCGCCCCGGACAAGCAGAGCGGTTGGTTCGCGGTGCTGTTCTCGGAAAACTGGGCACTGGTCGGCCGCTTCCGCCGCCTGCTGGCGGTGTTGCTCAACGGCCGCAGCACCATCGTCCGCTTCGCCCCGCCGATCTCGCTGCGCAGCACCGTGGACGAAGGCCTGGAGCCGGAACGCACGGTACGCAAGCTGCAGCGCGTGCTGCGTACGCACTTCCGCCGCATCCGTGAATCGGTGATCGGCCCCGACCTGTCGACCCGGCGCCTGCTGGTGGACCAGGTGCTGGCCGCCGAGCCGGTACGCGAAGCCATTGCCGCACAGGCCAAGCGCGACAACTCGAAGCCGGCCGATGCCTGGAAGAAGGCGCACGCCTACGCCTGGGAAATCGCCGCGGACTATTCCAGCCCGGTGGTGCGCTCGGCCAGCTTCATGCTCAGCCACGTGTGGAACCGCATCTATGCGGGCGTGCTGGTGCATCACCTGGACAAGTTCAAGGCCGCCGCGCCGGGCCACGAAGTGGTCTACGTGCCCAGCCACCGCAGCCACATGGACTACCTGCTGCTGTCCTACCTGCTGTACGACCGTGGCATCGTGCCGCCGCACATCGTGGCCGGCATCAACCTGAACCTGCCGGTGGTCGGCACCCTGCTGCGCAAGGGCGGTGCGTTCTTCATCCGCCGCTCGATCCGTGGCAACGCGCTGTACTCGGCGGTGCTCAGCGAATACGTCGCGCAGCTGGTGGCCGGTGGCTACTCGCTGGAGTACTTCGTCGAAGGCGGCCGCTCGCGTACCGGCCGCCTGCTGCAGCCCAAGGGCGGCATGATCTCGATGACGCTGCGCGCATTCCTGCGCCAGCCGCGCAAGCCGGTGCTGTTCCAGCCCGTCTACATCGGCTACGAGAAGCTGATGGAAGGTGGCAGCTACCTGGACGAACTGTCCGGCCGGCCGAAGGAAAAGGAATCGATCTGGTCGTTGCTGTGGGGCATCCCCAAGGTGCTCAAGCAGAACTACGGCCAGGTGGTGGTGAACTTCGGCGAGCCGATTGCGCTGAACGACGTGCTGGCCGAGAAGGCGCCGGAGTGGAAGGGCGAGGCGGTGTCCGAGGATGAGAAGCCGGCCTGGCTGTCGACCACGGTGGATACGCTGGCCGAACGCATCCAGGTGCGCATCAACGGCGCCGCCGACGTCAACCCGATCAACCTGCTGGCGCTGGCCCTGCTGTCCACGCCAAAGCATGCGATGGGTGAGGCCGACCTGATCGCGCAGATCGAACTGTGCAAGACCCTGCTGGTCGAGATGCCGTACTCGGACCGGGTGACGGTGACCCCGCACTCGCCGGAGCGGATCATCGCCCACGCCGAGGAAATCAACGTCCTCACCCGCATCAAGCATCCGCTGGGCGATGTGCTCAGCGTCAGCGGCGACACCGCGGTGCTGCTCAGCTACTTCCGCAACAATGTGCTGCACCTGTTCACCGCCTCGTCGTGGGTAGCCTGCTGCTTCCAGAACAACCGCCGCATGAGCCGCACCGGCCTGGTCCAGCTGGGCCGCACGGTGTACCCGTTCCTGCAGGCCGAGCTGTTCCTGCCGTGGAGCGAGGACGAGTTCGCCCAGCGCATCGACCAGACCATCGATGTGTTCGTGCGCGAGGGCCTGCTGCAGAACGTCAACGATGACGACGGCGGCATCCTGGCGCGCAATACGGGGCAGACCGACGAGGTGTTCCGCCTGCGTGCGATCGGCCATTCGCTGCAGCAGGCGTTCGAGCGCTACTACATCGCCATTTCGGTGCTGGTGAAGAACGGCCCCGGCGTGCTCGGCGCCGCCGAGCTGGAAAGCCTGTGCCAGCAGGCCGCGCAGCGGTTGAGCCTGCTGTACGCACCGGCGGCGCCGGAGTTCTTCGATCGCGCCC
Source organism: Stenotrophomonas sp. 85239_Sma (assembly GCF_056481725.1). Classification (NCBI taxonomy): domain Bacteria; kingdom Pseudomonadati; phylum Pseudomonadota; class Gammaproteobacteria; order Lysobacterales; family Lysobacteraceae; genus Stenotrophomonas; species Stenotrophomonas sp. 85239_Sma. Next base: position 82,871 of record NZ_CM151163.1, read on the forward strand.
TGTTCCGCGGCTTCATCCAGAAGCTGCGCGAACTGCGCCTGGTGTGGCCGGATGAAAACAGCAAGCTGCTGTTCGACGAACGCCTGGATGCCTGGGCCAAGGATGCCAAGTTCATCCTGGGCCGCGAGCTGCGCCACACCATCGAGCGGGTCAGCCCGGAAGCGGCTCGCCCGGACGAGCCTGCGCCGCAGGATTGACGGCAGCGCTGGGCGATGCGGTGGGTGTGGACCTTGGTCCACACCTTCCAGCCGTGCCAACCCGGGTTGGCACCTACCAGAGCAGTAGGCCAACCCAGGTTGGCACCCCCATGGATGGGCCGTCGGTCAGGCCGGTTCGTCGGGAATCTGCAGGCTCTCCAGCCTGGCGATGCAGTCCTTCAGCTGCAGCTTGCGCCGCTTCAGGCGCTTGGACTCCAGCTCGTCCTCGCCGTTGGCGGCCATGCGGGTGATCTGTTCATCCAGCAGGCGGTGCTCGGCGCGCAGGGCGGCGAGGTGCTCGGCGATCTCGGCGGGGCTGTAGGTGTCCACAGCCTCCGAGCATACACAGCGATGATGACCGCCGGGAGAGGGGAATCCCCGCCCCCGGCCGGGGCGGCTCCGAGCCGTTAGAATGGAACCCATGAGTGCCGTGATTTCCCTTCCCGATCCCCAGCCGCGCGTCGCCCGTGATCCGCGCGTGGCCGAGCGCGAGCAGCACAAGCTGGCCAAGCGCCTGCGCCGCCAGGTTGGCGAGGCGATTGCCGACTTCGGCATGATCGAAGCCGGCGACAAGGTCATGGTCTGCCTGTCCGGCGGCAAGGACAGCTACACCCTGCTGGACGTGCTGCTGCAGCTGCAGAAGAAGGCGCCGGTGCCGTTCGAGCTGGTGGCGGTGAACCTGGACCAGAAGCAGCCGGACTTCCCCGAGCACGTGCTGCCGGCGTACCTGGCCGGGCTGGGCGTGCCGTACCACATCATCGAGCAGGACACCTATTCGGTGGTCAGCCGGGTCATTCCGGAAGGCAAGACCATGTGTTCACTGTGCTCGCGCCTGCGTCGTGGCGCGCTGTACAACTACGCCGAAGCCCATGGCTTCACCAAGATCGCGCTGGGCCACCACCGCGACGACATGGTGGCCACCTTCTTCATGAACCTGTTCCACCACGCCAAGCTGTCGGGCATGCCGCCGAAGCTGCGCAGCGATGACGGCAAGCATGTGGTGATCCGGCCGCTGGCCTACGTGCGCGAGAGCGACATCGTCGACTATGCGCAGGCTCGCCAGTTCCCGATCATTCCCTGCAACCTGTGCGGCAGCCAGGAGAACCTGCAGCGCCGCCAGGTCGGCCTGATGCTGAAGCAGTGGGAAAAGGACCACCCGGGCCGCATCGAGCAGATCGCGCGTGCCATGGGCGAAGTCCGGCCCTCGCAGCTGGCCGACACCACCCTGTTCGACTTCATGGCGCTGGGCCGTCGCGACGACGCGCCGCTGCCCGACGCCCATGCCTGGCTGGCCGGCTCCCCGGCCGACGCCGACGCAGATCCCGAGACGCCCACCGTTTAAGGTCGGTCGCCCTTCCTCTTTGCCATCCGGAATTCCATGTTCTTTCGCAACCTGACGTTCTTCCGTTTCCCGACCACCACCGATTTTTCCGAAGTCGACACCCTGCTGCCGCACGCCCTGCTGAAGCCGGTCGGCGCGCTGGAAATGAATTCGCGCGGCTTCATCTCGCCGTTCGGCCGCGAGGAGAAGGAACTGCTCTCCCACCGCATCGCCGAACACCTGTGGCTGACCGTGGGCGGCGAGGACAAGATCCTGCCGGCGGCGGTGGTCAATGACCTGCTCGAGCGCAAGCTGGAGGAGATCGAGGAGAAGGAAGGCCGTCGCCCGGGTGGCCGCGAGCGCAAGCGCATGAAGGACGACCTGCTGCATGAACTGCTGCCGCGCGCCTTCGTGAAGTCATCGCGCAATGACGCCTTCATCGACCTGCAGCACGGCTATGTCGCGGTGGATACCTCCAGCCGCAAGACCGGCGAGTACTTCATGTCCGACATCCGCGGCCTGCTTGGCAGCTTCCCGGCAATGCCGCTGAACGCCGAAGTCGCGCCGCGCTCGATCCTGACCGGCTGGATCGCCGGCGAGCCGCTGCCGACCGGGCTGAGCCTGGGCGAAGAGTGCGAGATGAAGGATCCGGTGGAAGGCGGCGCAGTCGTCAAGTGCCAGCACCAGGAACTGCGCTGCGACGAGATCGACAAGCACCTGGACGCCGGCAAGCAGGTGACCAAGCTGGCGCTGATCTTCGAGGACAACCTGTCGTTCGTGATCGGCGACGACCTGATCGTGCGCAAGCTGAAGTTCCTCGATGGCGCGCTGGACCAGCTGGAGCATGCCGACGAAGACGGCCGCCGCGCCGAGTTCGACGCCCGCTTCGCCCTGCAGAGCGCCGAGATCCGCCGCCTGTTCCTGTTGCTGGAAGAAGCCTTCAAGCTCAGCAAGGCTGACTGAACAGGCACCCCGTGCGCCGCCGGTCATCCGGCGGCTCGAACCGGCGCTATGCTGGGCGCATGAGCCGTCTGCTGCGCCGCCTGATCTCGCCGACCCCGCCCGCCACCGTGCAGCGCGACACCGTTCGCCTGCGCCTGGAGGATGCCGAGATCGAGGTGCTGCGCGTGCGTGATCCGCGTGCACGCCGGATCAAGCTGAGCGTGGACGAACGCGGTGCACGCCTGACCCTGCCGCCGCGGGCCAGCCTGGTGATGGGCGAGCGTTTCCTGGAACAGCACCGCGACTGGTTGGCGCTGCAGCTGCGCCAGTACCAGAGCCAGGGCCTGCCGGCCCCGCTGCAGCCCGGCGAGGACGGCGTACTGCCACTACGCGGCGAACTGCTGCCGTTGCGCTGGCAGGAAGGCCGCTATGCGCGGCTGGAGATCGACGCGCGGGGCGCCTGCGTGCAGTGGCCGACCCGTGCCGGCGATGCCACCCTGCGCCGCCTGCTGCGCGAGTTCTACGAAGCACAGACCCGTGCCGATGTCGGCCGCTGGCTGCCGAAATACCTGCCCACCCTGCCACGTGCACCCAGCCGCCTGCGGCTGAAGGTGATGTCCTCGCAGTGGGGCTCGTTGGCCCCCGACGGCAGCATGGCACTGGACCTGGCACTGGTGCTGGGGCGCCCTGAAGCATTCGAGTACGTGCTGGTGCACGAACTCTGCCACCTGATCCAGCCGAATCATTCGCCCGCGTTCTGGCAGGAAGTGGAACAACGCTTCCCCGCCTGGCGCGAACAGCGCGATTACTTCCAGCTCGAAGGCCGACGCTTGAAAGCTATGCTCCGGCAACTGCTGTAGCGCCAGCGCTACAGCAGTTGCCCACGCATTCTTCCTCTACCCCCGCCTTCGGCGCACCCCTTCAACAGAAGGGGCTTCACTCCAGAGCGTGTGCTGAGCAGTCGAGCAAGCTCGACGCTACAAAGTGAAGAACAACAACTCCGCGGAATGGGAGCGCGCCGCAGAGCGCGCGCAGCGCGCGACCCGCTTTCGCTCCTGCTCTTCTTTCTTTCTTCCGTGGTGGGCACACCGGAAACTGTCCGTGGCCGGGCGGGGTGGGTTGCGCAGGGGCGTGAGCCGCATGGATGCGGCGACCGAGCTTACAAGGATGTACTTGCAGCGACCCCTGCGCAATCCACCCCGCCCGGCCGAGCACGGCTTCTGATTTGAACGACCCACCACGAGGGGCTCAGCCGTTGGCCGAAACCCTCACCCCGCCCGCAACGCCGCCGCCGCCGCCCAGCGCGCCGCCACCCGCGGCGCCGTGATGCACACCGCCTGGTCGGTCACCGTCGTCACCGCGCGCTCCAGCAGCTGGATATCGGCCTCGTGCTGGCGTGCCACATGCGGGTCCTCGAAGAAGATCGCGCGCTGGCAGCGCCCCTCCAGCACCCGGTCGGCAATCTGTGCATCGCCGCCCATCGGGCCACTCTGGTAACGCGTCACCCACGGCGTATCGCTGGGCCAACCACGGCTCCAGGCCAGCTCGTTCAAGCGCTGGCCGGTGGTGCCCGTCGCAACGCGTTGGCCAAACCGGGCCAGCACATCGAAGTGTTCATCGGCGAAGGCCAGCATTGCCGGCTTCATCGCATCATGCGCGATCAGCGCCAGCGTCTGTGCCTGGAAGGCATGCAGGTCGTCGGCACCGGCATCGGCAGCGAGCCCGGCGTGGATGCGCTCCACCTCGATCCAGTCGCGAGCGGTGGCCACGGTGGAAATGAACGGCTTGCCGTGGATCACGCACTGCCGCTTGAGCGCGGTCGCTTCCGGAAACACCGAGGACGGATCGACAGGGTCGATCAGGTAGATCGCACCATCCAGTGTCCGCTCCGGCCCCATGCCGACCACCTCGGCCACCAGTTTCATCAGGCCGCCCTCGCGGCCATAGGGATACCGGTGCAGGCCACCGTAGCCGGCCAGGAAGCCCTGCCGTTCGATCGCATCGTGGGTGCGCCCGACCGCATGCAATGACACCCCCAGCTCACGCAGGCCTGCCTCGCTGGCACGCAGCCAACGGAACAGCGCGGCGCGCGCATCGTGGTGATGGAGACGGTTGGCGGCCAGGCCGATACGCATCGAGCGCTCCGTTGGGGCAGGTAGAAGCGGCAGTGTATGTCGGCATTCGCCGGTGCGGATGCTTTTCAAATTTTTCTCATTGTCGCGGGGGACTGCCTCGCTAGCGTGGCTGGCAGCGGTACCGCTGCGCGGCCGTGGTTCCTGCCCGCGATATGAGGACGTCTACCGTGAATGTCGCCGGCCGCCGCGCCGCCGCCGCTGTCATGGCATTGCTGTCGCTGCCCGGCATCGCGGCTGCATCCGGCTGTACGAGCCCCTTGCAGGTGGCATGGCGCTCCGATCGGGCGCCGTTGTCATACAGCCTGCAGGGCGAGGTTGCGGGACTGGCCGCAGGTTACCTGCCGCTGTTGGGCATGCCGTCGCCGCCGCATGCCAAGCCGCTGCCGGCTGCGGTGCTCACCGAGGGCTCGCTGCCGGCCGGCACTCAGGTGCTGCTGGGCTGGCCGCGAGCGCAGCTGCCGCCCGACTGGGTGGCCAGCAGGGCCTACCTGGAGGTGCCACAGGTGATCGTGCGGCGTGAGGGCGCCGCTGCCGTGCTGGGGCTGGAGGGCCTGCGTGGCCGCAGCGTGGCCAGTCCGGACAGGGTGCCGCTGGGCGCATTGCTGGCCGAGCAGGCCCCGGGGGCGCAGCTGCTGGCACCTGCGCCGCTGGACCACGCGCTGTCACTGCTGCGCGCCGGGGTGGTCGACGCCGTGGTCGCCAATCTCGCTGAAGTGGAAGCCGCGCTCCGCGCAGAGCCCGGCGACTCCCTGGTGATCGCGGCACCCGCGGGCTTCGGCGATGCGCTGGTACTCGCGGCTGTGCCGGCCTGTGCCGAAGTGGTCGCCGCTTTCGACCGGCAGCTGCTGCAGGAGGGCGATGCGCACCGCGCATCTAACCGCAGCACCTGGCTGCCGGACCTGCCACGCGCGCGGCCCACCGGGTCGGCACTGCGCTGGCTGGTGCCGGCGTCGCTGATCCTGCTCGCGCTCTTTCTGCTGCATGCCTTCGGCTACTGGCGCGTGCACCGCGAGAGCGTGCGCCGCCGCGTGCTGGAGCAGCGGCTGCACGACGTCACCGCGAACCTGCCGGCGGTGGTCTACCAGGCCCGCCGTTCGGCAACCGGCCATTACAGCCTGGCGCAGATCGCCGGCGATGTGCAGGCGCTGTTCGGGGTGGGCGTGGAGACCGCGCGGATCGACCATCTGCAGCTGCTGGCCGCGGTACATGCCGACGATCGCAGCCGGGTGATGGCGTGCATCGAAGCTGCCGCGCTGGTGCGCGGTCCGATCGACGTTACCTTCCGTACCCGGTCGGCGCAGGGCTGGCGCTGGGTCCGTTCGCAGGGACGGCCGCTGCAGTGCGATGACAGCAGCGTGGAGTGGAGCGGCTACTGGATGGATGTCAGCGAAGCACAGGCGCGTGCAGCGGCGCTGGCCGAGGCACGCCGCGCGGCCGAGCAGGCGGCGCTGGCCAAGAGCCACTTCCTGGCGACCATGAGCCACCAGATCCGCACGCCGATGAGCACCCTGCTGGGCATGCTGGAGCGGCTGGCGGGCAGCAACCTGGACGCGGGCCAGCGGCAGGTGCTGACCACGGTGGGTGACGCGGCACAGATGCTGCGGCAGATCCTCGACGATGTGCTGCACAGCCAGCGCCTGCAGCCTGCGCCACTGCAGCTGCAGCCGACCGATCTGGCAGCGCTGGTGCGTGCGGTGCAGCAGCTGTTGATGCCCGTCGCGGCCAGCCGCGGCCTGAACCTGCACAGCGAGATCGACCCGGCGCTGCAGCCGTGGTCGCTGGCCGATGGGCTGCGCCTGCGGCAGGTCCTGTTCAACCTGGCCGGCAATGCACTCAAGTTCACCCTGCAGGGAAGCGTGGTGCTGCAGGTCCATGTGCTGCAGCAGCGCGATGGCGGCCAGCAGTTGCGCCTGCAGGTGACCGATACGGGCGTGGGCATCAGCGTGGAGCGGCAGCAGGCAGTGTTCGCCGCCTACGAACAGGCCGAGACCTCGACCACGCGCCGCTTCGGTGGCAGCGGGCTGGGACTGTCGATCTGCCGCGAGCTGGCGGCATCGATGGGGGGGCAGCTGCACCTGCGCAGCGCACCGGGCAAGGGCACCACCGTATGGCTGGAGCTGGCCCTGGCGGCCTGTGCGGCACCGGCGGCGGTACCGGTGCTCGCGACGGCCGCGCCACGACTGCTGCCGCCGGCGCGGGTGCTGGTTGTCGAAGACCATCCGACCAACCTGCAGTTGCTGGAACAACGCCTGTGCGAACTGGGGCTGCAGGTGCATGCCTGTGGCGATGGGCGGCAGGCTTGGGAGGCGTGGCAGGTGCAGCCCTTCGATCTGGTGATCACCGACTGCCATATGCCGCACATGGACGGCTTCGCGCTGGCACGCGCGATCCGCGGCGATGCCTGCGCCATCCGTGCGCAGGTCCCGATCATCGCGTTGACCGCCAGCGTGCTGGAGCGCACGCGCGAGGCCTGCCGTGATGCGGGCATCGACCATTTCCTGGCCAAGCCGGTGGAGGCGCGCGAACTGCGCGCGATCCTTGAAATGCTGCTGTTGCCGGACTCAGTGCGCCAATAGGCGGACGATGCTGGCAGCGGCATCGCGGCCCTCGGCCACGGCGGTCACCACCAGGTCGGCACCGCGTACCGCGTCGCCACCGGCGAACAGGCGCGGATGCGCGGTCTGGAACGGCAGGCGGTCCTTGCCACCGGCGACGATGCGGCCATTGGACTGGCCTTCCACGCCCAGTTCGGCCAGCCACGCCGGCACGCTCGGCGAGAAGCCGAAGGCAATGATCACCACGTCCGCCTCCAGCAGCGATTCACTGCCTTCGATCGGCACCGCGTTCTGGCGGCCGTTGGCATCGGGCTCGCCCAGGCGGGTTTCGACCACCGTCACGCCGATCACTTCGTCATCGGCACCGGCTTCGATCGACAGCGGCTGGCGGTTGAAAAGGAAGCGCACGCCTTCTTCGCGCGCATTGGCCACCTCGCGCGCGCTGCCGGGCATGTTGGCCTCGTCGCGGCGATAGGCACAGGTGACCTTGGCCGCGCCCAGGCGCACGGCGCTGCGCACGCAGTCCATGCCGGTATCGCCGCCTCCGAGCACCACCACGCGCTTGCCGTTGAGGTCGGGCAGGGCGATGGTATCTTCCCAGCCGGCAATCGGCCGGCCCTTCGGGTCATCGCCGCCGACGATGCGGCTGTTCTGCACCAGGAACGGCAGTGCCGGCAGCACGCCCTTCAGGTCCTGGCCGTCGAGGCCACCATCGGTGTAGCGGTAGGCGCCGGTGCCGACGAACACCGCATCATGGATCTCCAGCAGCTGCTGCACGCTGGTATCGCGCCCGATTTCCACGCCGAGGCGGAACTGCACGCCCATGCCCTCCAGTACCTCGCGGCGGCGATGGATCACGTCCTTGTCCAGCTTGAAGCTGGGGATGCCGAACTGCAGCAGGCCGCCGATCTGCTCATAGCGGTCATAGACCACCGCGGCGATGCCGGCCCGCGCCAGGCGATCGGCGCAGGCCAGGCCGGCGGGGCCGGCGCCAATCACCGCCACGCTGTGGCCGGTCGGCTGCACCGCAGCCAGGTCTGGACGCCAGCCGCTGGCCAGCGCGGTATCGACGATGTACTTCTCCACCGCCCCGATGGTGACCGCACCGAACTCTTCCAGCGTGCAGCTGCCCTCGCACAGGCGATCCTGCGGGCAGACCCGGCCGCACACCTCCGGCAGCGGGTTGGTGCTGTGGCACAGCGTGGCCGCTTCGTGGATGCGGTTCTCCTGCACCAGCTGCAGCCACTGCGGAATGGCGTTGTGCACCGGGCACTTCCAGCTGCAGTACGGGTTGCCGCAATCCAGGCAGCGACCGGCCTGGTACTGGGCATCTTCCTTGCCGAACTTTCCGTACAGCTCGCCCCAATCGCCGGACGTGCGCAGTTCCACCGGGATGCGCTGCGGCATGGTGCGGGGCAGGTCGAGGAACTGGAAGGCGTGCTTGCGGCTCATGGCGGGCTCTGGAATGCGAGGGGGAACGTTGCCGGCCAGGGGCCGGCACAACCGGGAAACATCACGCAGCGCGGCGCAGGGTTTCGGTCAGCGACTCGATGCTGGCGGCCTTGGGTTTGACCAGCCAGAACTTGCCGATGTAATCGCGGAACTCGTCCAGGATCTGCTGAGCCCAGATGCTGCCGGTCAGTTCGCGATGGCGACCGATCAGGCGGTGCAGGTGCTGGCGGTAGTTCTCGAAGCCTTCGGCGGACACGCGATGGATGTCGATCAGCTCGTGGTTGTAGCGGTCGACGAAATCGCGGTCCACGTCCAGCACGTAGGCCAGGCCGCCGGTGAAACCGGCGCCGAAGTTCAGGCCGACCTTGCCCAGCACCAGCACCACGCCATCGGTCATGTACTCGCAGCAGTGGTCACCGGCCCCTTCGATCACCGCCAGCGCGCCGGAATTGCGCACCGCGAAGCGCTCGCCGGCACGACCGGCAGCGAACAGTTCACCGCCGGTGGCACCGTACAGGCAGGTGTTGCCGATGATGGCGGTGCTGCGCGCCTCGAAGCGCGCGCCGCGCGGCGGCCGCACCACCAGGCGGCCCCCGGCCATGCCCTTGCCGACGTAGTCGTTGGCTTCGCCTTCCACTTCCAGGTGCAGGCCACCGACGTTGAACGCACCGAAGCTCTGCCCGGCACTACCGCGGAAGCGCAGTTCCAGCGGCGCTTCGGCCATGCCCTGGTTGCCATGAGCGCGCGCCACCGCACCGGCCAGGCGGGTACCGATGCTGCGGTCGGTGTTGTGGATCAGGAAGCGATGCTCGCCGCCGCGCTTGTGCTCGATGGCCGGCGCCAGCAGGCCATCCATCTGCGTGGCCAGGCTGTCCGGCGATTCGTACAGGCGCTGCGCCGCGCAGTGGCTGCCGTCGTAGCGCGCATCGGCCAGCAGGCGCGACAGGTCCACGCGCACGCCGTCGCGCGGCGCGGCGTCGATCTGCCGCAGCAGGTCGGTACGGCCGACGATCTCGTCCAGCGAACGCGCGCCCAGGCAGGACAGCCAGCCGCGCACTTCCTCGGCCAGCAGGCGGAAGAAGTTCTCCACGCGCTCGGGCTGGCCGGCGAAGTGGTTCTCGCGCAGGCGCTCGTCCTGGGTGGCCACGCCGGTGGCACAGTTGTTGAGATGGCAGATGCGCAGGTACTTGCAGCCCAGCACGATCATCGGCGCGGTGCCGAAGCCGAAGCTGTCCGCGCCCAGCAACGCGGCCTTGACCACGTCCAGGCCGGTCTTCAGGCCGCCATCGGTCTGCAGCAGGGTACGCCCGCGCAGGTCGTTGGCCAGCAGCGCCTGGTGCGCCTCGGCCACGCCCAGCTCCCACGGCACGCCGGCATAGCGGATCGAGCTGACCGGCGACGCACCGGTGCCGCCGTCATGGCCGGAGATGGTGATCAGGTCCGCACCGGCCTTGACCACACCCGCGGCGATCGTACCGACGCCGGCATGGCTGACCAGCTTCACCGACACCAGCGCGGTCGGGTTGACCTGCTTCAGGTCGTAGATCAGCTGCGCCAGGTCTTCAATCGAATAGATGTCGTGGTGCGGCGGCGGCGAGATCAGGCCGATGCCCGGGCGCGCGTAGCGCAGCCGCGCGATCAGCTCGTTGACCTTGTGCCCGGGCAGCTGGCCGCCTTCGCCGGGCTTGGCGCCCTGCGCGACCTTGATCTGCAGCACCTCGGCATTGACCAGGTATTCGGCGGTGACGCCGAAGCGGCCCGAGGCCACCTGCTTGATCTTGCTGCGCTTGGCGGTGCCGTAGCGTGCGGGATCTTCGCCGCCTTCGCCGGAATTGCTGCGGCCACCCAGGCGATTCATCGCAATCGCCAGCGCCTCGTGCGCCTCAGGTGACAGTGCCCCCAGGCTGATCGCCGCGGTATCGAAGCGCGGGAACAGTTCGCTGGCCGGTGCCACCTCATCGAGCGGCGTGGGCGTGGCGGCCGGCACCAGTTCCAGCAGGTCGCGCAGCGCCGACGGCGGGCGCGCATGCACCGCATCGCAGTACTGCTGCCAGGCGCGCGGATCGCCGCTGCGTGCTGCGCGCTGCAGGGTGGTGACCACGTCCGGGTTGTACATGTGGTACTCGCCGCCGTGCACGTACTTCAGCAGGCCACCGACATCCACGTCCTGCTGCGCGTCCCATGCCTGCGCGCACAGCTCGCGCGCGTCGGCATCCAGGCGCGCGAAACCGGCGCCGCCGATGCGCGAGGCGGTATCCGGGAAGCACAGGTCCACGACCTCCGGTTCCAGGCCGATGATCTCGAACAGCTGCGCGCCGCGGTAGCTGGCCACGGTACAGATGCCCATCTTCGAGATGATCTTCGACAGTCCCTTGTAGACGCCCTTGCGGTAGCGGCGACCGATCTGCGACTGCTCACCGCCCTTGCTGAGCTTGAGGATGCCGCGGCGGCCAAGGTCGAACAGGGTCTGGTAGGCCAGGTACGGATACACCGCCGTGGCGCCGAAGCCGAGCAGGCAGGCCATGTGGTGCGGGTCGCGTGCGGTGCCGGTCTCGACGATGAGATTCACGTCGCAGCGCAGCCCCAGCCGCGAGAGGTGGTGGTGGATGGCGCTGGTGGCGAGCAGGGCATGCACCATCGGCCGCCCGGCCACCGGGTAGCGGTCGGACAGCAGCAGCATCACCATGCCATCGCGCGCGGCCTGTTCGGCCTCGGCGCAGATGCGCTCGATGCCGGCGCGCAGGCCCTCGCCTTCGCTGTAGGACAGGTCGAGCAGGCGGTTGGCCTGCACGTACTGGTCCATCTTCAGCAGCTGGCGCAGCTTGCGCTGGCTCAGCACCGGCGAATTGAGGATGACGTGGTTCACCGTCTCCGGGCCGGCATGGAAGATGTTGGTCTCCTTGCCGAGCTGTGTGGACAGTGACATCGCGCAGTCTTCGCGCAGCGGGTCGATCGGCGGGTTGGTGACCTGCGCGAAGGCCTGGCGGAAGTAGTCGTACAGCGGACGGCTGCGCTGGCTGAGCACCGCCATCGGCGTGTCGTCGCCCATCGAGCCGGTGGCTTCCTGCTCGGTCTCGGCCAGCGGCCGCAGCACCTGTTCCACTTCCTCGCTGCTGAGCTGGTACAGCTTGTGGTAGCTGCGCAGGGTGCCTTCGTCGAACGGCTCTTCCACCAGCGAAGGGTCGATCAGTTCGGTCTGCAGGTAGGTCACGCCCTGTTGCAGCCATTGCTTGTACGGCGCGCGGCCACGGTTGATCCGGTCCACCGCATCGGAGTCGAGCAGGTCGCCGCGCTTGAGATCGATGGCCACCATTTCGCCGGGGCCGAGCTTGCCCTTGCGCACCACGCGCTCGGTCGGCACTTCCCACACACCGGCTTCGGAGGCGACCAGGAAGTGGCGGTCGGCGGTCAGCATCCAGCGCGCCGGGCGCAGGCCATTGCGGTCGAGGGTACATACGGCGTAGCGGCTGTCGCAGGCGACGATGCCGGCCGGCCCATCCCACGGCTCGCTGTTGAGGCCGTGGAATTCGTAGAACGCGGCCAGGTCCGGATCCTTGAACTCCAGCGACTGGGTCGCCGGCGGCACCAGGATGCGCAGCGCCTGGATCAACTCCATGCCCCCGGCGACCATCAGCTCCAGCATGTTGTCCAGGCTCTGCGAGTCCGAACCGTGCATGGAGATCACCGGATCGAATTCGGCGATGTCGAAACGCGGCGTCTTCCAGACCTTGCTGCGCGCCTGTGCCCAACGCCGGTTGCCTTCAATGGTGTTGATCTCGCCGTTGTGGGCAAGCATCCGGAACGGGTGGGCCAGCGGCCAGCGCGGCAGCGTGTTGGTGGAGAAGCGCTGGTGGAACACGATCGCGCTGGAGGCCAGTTCGCGCCGCTGCAGGTCCGGATAGAAGCGGCTGAGCTTGTCCGGCAGCACCATGCCCTTGTAGCTGATCGCATCCGGCGTGAGGGTGGTCACGTAGAAATCGGCGTGCGCGCGCAGCTGCTGTTCGCTGCGGCGGCGCGCCAGGAACAGCGCCAGCGCGAAGCCGGCATCATCCTGGCCGACGCCGGCATCGACGAATACCTGCTCGATGCGCGGCAGGGTATCGCGCGCCAGCTGGCCGCAGACGCTGTCGTCGGTCGGTACTTCGCGCCAGCCGGCGACCTTGCAGCCGACTGCTTCCACCTGCGCCTGCAGCTGCATGCGGCAGGCGTCGGCGGCCTCGGCGTCGTGCGGCAGAAACACCAGGCCAACGGCGAAGCGCGCGGCGATGGTGATGCCGGCTTCGCTGGCCAGCAGTTTCAGGAAGGCATCGGGGCGGCGCAGCAGCAGGCCGCAGCCATCGCCGGTCAGGCCATCGGCGGCGACACCGCCACGGTGGGTCATGCGCGAAAGCGCGGCGATGGCGGTATCAACCAACAGGCGCGAAGGTTGATCGTCGAGCTGGGCGACCATGCCAAATCCACAGGCATCGCGCTCGGAGCGCGGGTCGTAAAGCCCTTGGCGGTTGCGGGGGGCCATCTCTACCTCGATGCGTATAGGGTTGGCGGCGACACTCGTCCCCGCCCAATCCCTGGAGCGCATCGTGAGGCCACCGGATGCCTCGACTAGATCACAGGTTGCTGCAGCGCCGCAATACACGGTTGCAGGTGCAACAGAACGCGCCGGCACCCCTGTGCCGGCGCGGGATCGAACTCAGCCGCAGCGCACGCCGCTGACCAGGCCCTTGTCGTCCACTTCGATGTTCAGGCGGTCGCCGAGGAACTCCATCGTGGCGACGTCATTGGGCTTCAGGACGCGCAGTTGGTGGGCACCGGCATCTTCCTGCGCCTGCTTGCCCAGTGCGTCGGCGTAGGCCTGGCCGACCAGGCTCTGCACCTGGCTGGCATCGCAGGTGCCGACCGGCGGTGCCTCGGTGGCCTTGCCGGCTTCGTCGGCCGGCGCCTTGGCTGCCTCGGCGGCCTGCTGGGCGCGGGCCGTGGCCGAATCCTGTTCATCCAGCGCCGGCGCCTGGCAGGCGGTCAGGGCCAGCACGGCCGGCAGCAGCAGGGCGGAGAGCGAACGGGCGCGAATCGGGAACGACATCATGACTCCGGAAGGGATTGTGAAAACCCGAGCATAGCGGCGAACCGATCCTCACGTGTTTGTCTTGTGTTATCGACAGGATCGCGGCAGCACGGCAGCGACACTGCGCGCATGCCAACCCCCTCCACCCCCGAACGACAGGCCGCGCGCGCTGCGGGCCTGCGCTATGTCGACGACACTCAACCGGGCATCAGCCGCCGCCGCGCCGGCAAGGGTTTCAGCTACCGCGATGCCGATGGCCACGCGGTTCGCGATGCCGCGACCCTGCAGCGGATCCGCGCGCTGGCAATCCCACCGGCCTACACTGCGGTGTGGATCTGTGCCCACGCCAACGGCCACCTGCAGGCTACCGGCCGCGACGCCCGCGGGCGCAAGCAGTACCGCTACCACGCCGATTGGGCGAAGGAGCGCGACGCCGGCAAGTTCGACCGCATCATTGCGTTTGGCGAGGCCCTGCCTACGTTGCGGCGGCGGTTGTCACGGGATCTCAAACGACCCGGGTTTCCGCAGGGGAAGGTGCTGGCCATGGTGGTCGCGCTGCTGGCGGACACGCTGGTGCGGGTGGGCAATGAAACCTACGCCCAGCAGAACCGTTCGTTCGGACTGACCACACTGCGCAACCGTCACCTGGAACTGCTGCGCGGTGGCCGGGTACGCATGCGCTTCCGCGGCAAGTCCGGGCAACTGCAGGAGGTGACCGTAGGCGATCGCAGGCTGGGGATGCTGGTGCGGCGCCTGCAGCAGCTGCCTGGGCAGGCGCTGTTCCAGTACCGCGATGACGACGGTGCGCTGCAGCCGGTCGACTCCGGCGCGGTGAACGACTACCTGCGCGGGGTGATGGGCGAGGACTTCACCGCCAAGGACTTCCGCACCTGGGGCGGTACCGTGGCGGCGGTGCAGGCGTTCGCGGCTACCGAGCTGCCGGAACCGGCCAGCCAGCGCGCCCTGGCCCAGGCGCAGCGCGCGGTGGTGTGCGAGGTGGCGTCGCTGTTGGGAAATACCCCGGCGGTGTGCCGCAAGGCCTACATCGACCCGTGCGTGTTCGCCGGCTGGGAGCGCGGCGAACTGGCCAGGCTGGCCGGCCTGCGCGGGCCGCGCCAGTGGGAACAGGCCACCCTGCGCGTGCTGCGCAGGGCGCGCCGGATCAGCCGAAGAGGTCAGCCGCAGTAGATCGCGGTGATGTTGTTGGTGCGGCCTTTTTCGATGGTCAGGCGGTCGCCGCCTTCGCTGGCCGGCGGCACCCGCGGACCGTCGTGGCGCAGTACCCGTACCTGCAGGCTGTCGCTGTCCACGCGTGCGCGGGCCACGGTGGCGTCCGAGGCAGCCAGGCCGACTGCGCCGCGCACCATGTCGCTGTGGCACTGGCCGGAGATCACGCCGTCGATCGGCTGCACCTGGGCCATCGGCGTGCTGCTGCAGGCGGCGAGGGCGAGACAGACGGCGGCGGTGGCGATGGCATGTTTCATGGAGGCGTTCCTTGTGGGGTTGGGTGCAGCGTGCGACGGCGCACGTGGTGGCGGAATGAATACCGTGCACATCGTGGACACGGTGCGCTCACCGCCGCCAACAGCCTGGGTGGAGACACTGCAGGAGCGGCATGCGCCGCCCCCGGTAGTGCCGGCCGCTGGCCGGCAGCCCCTTTCCCTCCCGAGGAGACCTGCATGGCCACCAGCAAGAAGACCCCCGCCCGCCGCAAGGCCTCGCCCAAGGTGCGCAAAGGCAGCACCGCGGCGAAGACCGCTGCCGACTCCGCTCGCCCGCGGGTAGTGAAGACCGCAACCCGCAAGGCGGCGGCCGGCGATCCCCGCGCCGCCCGCGTTGCGGCCCGGCAGCGGCGCCTGCAGGACCAGGAAAAAGCCAAGGACGTGCGTGCGGCGAAAAAGGCCACAAGGAAGTCCGCGACCCAGGCCGGTGCACGCCGGCAACCGGAAGCGATGCCGGCGCAGCAGCTGGCCAAGCCCGGGCATGAGCACGAACTGGAGCTGGCGCCGCGTTTCCTTGCGCCGGACTACGCCGGCAGCGGCAAGCTGCAGGGCATGCGCGCGATCGTCACCGGTGGCGATTCCGGCATTGGCCGTGCGGTGGCGGTGCTGTTCGCACGCGAAGGCGCCGATGTGGCAGTGCTGCACCTGGACGAGGCCGAAGACGCGGACATCACCCGCCAGCACGTGGAGCGCGAAGGCGGCCGCTGCGTGGTGATCGCCGGTGATGTGCGCGATCCGCGCTTCTGCAACAAGGCGGTCAAGCAGGTGGCCAAGGCCTTCGGCGGCATCGACATCCTGGTCAACAATGCCGCGTTCCAGCTGCATTGCGAGCGCCTGGAAGACCTGGAAGACGCGCACCTGCAGGAGACCCTGCAGACCAACATCGGCGGTTACATCCAGATGGCGCGCGCGGTACTGCCGCATCTGGGCGAGGGCGCCAGCATCATCAACACCGGTTCGGAAACCGGTATTTTCGGCAGCAAGGCGCTGATCGACTACTCGGCCACCAAGGGCGCCATCCATGCATTCACCAAGGCGCTGGCCAGCCAGCTGCTGCCACGTGGCATCCGGGTCAACTGCGTGGCGCCGGGGCCGGTGTGGACGCCGCTGAACCCGGCCGACAAGCAGGCCGAGGACGTCGCCGAGTTCGGCAAGGACAGCGACATGGGCCGGCCTGCACAGCCCGAAGAGCTGTCGCCGGCGTATGTGTTCCTGGCCTCGCCGGTCTGTGCCAGTTACATCAGTGGGGTGATCCTGCCGGTGATGGGCGGGCCACGGGGCTGAGCCAGGGCGCGATCTGCCTGAATGCGGCGTGGCAACAAAGGTGTGCGGTGTGTCAAAAGGCCCGCCGGGGCGCTGGGGTAGGCTGACCTTCCAATGATCACGTTCAAGGACCGACCATGCCCGAGATGGATATCAACGCGGCGGCCAATGAAGTCGTTGCCCTGTTGCGGCAGCACGACGCGCGCGGTGCCGCCGCCCGCCTGGAGGCACTGCACGACGGCCAGAGCGTGGTAGTGCAGGAATCGCTGGATCGCTACATCTCGACGCGTGCTGCCACCGAACTCGAGGCGTTGCGACGCAGCGGCGGCGGCGCGGATGCCGCCACGGTCGGCCCGATGCTGGATCGCCTGCGCGAGGCGACGCGGCCGCCGCGGATGCCCGATGCTGCGGAGACTGCGGGCCTGAGCCAGGCCCAGCAGTACGACGTGTATGGCAGCATCGTGGCCCAGCGCGGCAACGCCGCGGCGAACGATGCAATGGCAACCCAGGACCGCGTGGTGCTGGGATTGCGCGACGAGAACCGCACGACCGACGCGCGCGGGCGCGGTGTCTACGACGACCGCATCGTGGTGCTGTGGAAGGATGCGCAGGGTCACGGCCATGTGCGTGAGTTCAACCAGGCCACGACCGAGCCGACCGCCCAGTACGATGGTCATGCCAAGACCACGCCGCGCAGCCCGGGCTTCGGCAACGTGGCGCCACGCACCAAGACCGAGGGTGAGGACGTCAACAGCGACCGGGTCAAGGACCTGGGGCGACTGGGCGAAGGCACCACCGAGATGCGCGCGACCACCCATCCGCGCAACGGCCATCCCGATGAGTTCGCGCTGCGTCCTTCGCAGGACGCGATCACGGCGGGCGACGGCCGGGTGGAGCGCGACAGCAATGGCGACGGCTGGTTCGATGCGCGTGATACCCAGGGCGTGCAGGACCTCAACGACACCTTCAAGATCCATCGCGGCAGCCGATCCAACACCGATTCGGCGGGCTGCCAGACCATCGGCGGCGGCGAGTACGATGACTTCGTGTCGACGGTGCGCGGCACGCCCGGGCAGAACCGTTGGCAGTACGTGCTGACCTCGGTTGCACCGGGACAGGCGCGCGGGTTGGGGCAGGACGTGCCGCTCGCGGCCAATGACGATCCTCGCCAACCCCAACATCGCGATCATGCCCTGCAGCAGCAGATCAGCACGCGCCTGCAGGCCTTGGGTGGGCGCTATGCCGAACACGCCGATGCCTACAGCCTGGTGATGCTGCGTGAAGCGAAGGCTGCGGGCATCACCCAGGTTGACCAGATTGTGGCCAGCAACCCCAGCGCGGGCCGTGCCGCGGGCGAGACGCTGTTCCTGGTACAAGGCCGCCCGGGCGACCCCGCGGCGCTGCGTGCAGGGGTCGATGCGGCCGAGGTGCGCGAGACTGCGGTGGAAACCAGCCTGCGCCAGCTGCAGCAGCAATCACGCGAGCAGGGGGTACCCGCGGCGGCGCCCGCACAGCCGCAGGAAGCACCGGCGATGGGAGGGCGTTGAATGAGGGGCCGTCCGCACCTGATGCCGAGCGTTTCGTTGATGCTGCTGCTGGCCTGCAGCGCCTGCGCGCCCGCCGGAGAGCGCGCCACGCCGGCAGCACCGACTGCGAAGCCGGCGCCGAAAACGGAGGCCCTGCCCACGCAGGCAGTGCCCACCGAACGCGGATTGCCTGCGTTGCCGGAAGCCTCGGGCAGCGCCCACCCCGGCGGCCATTACCGCGCATTGCCGGAAGCGGCCAGGCGGGTGCTGACGCAACTGAAGTGCAACGTGGAAGGCGCTGGCGACGTGCAGGTGTTCTCCATTCCCGGGCAGGGCGGCCAGCAGGATGTCATGGTCACCGATCGCGGTGGGCCGCACTTCCGGTACTGGCTCCGCTCCTTTGCCGGCAGCGCCGGCGCCACCGGCTATCTGGTGCAGTTGCAGGACTGCCCGGCAACCACCGCGGGCATGCGCGCCTACGTCGCGCAGGGAGCCGCACCGCTGCAGGATGTCACTGCATCACTGCTGGCCCAGGCCGGACTGCCCGACGCGGCGACGATGGCGGCCTACCACGGCAAGGGCGCAGGTGATCTGTTCGCCTTCATCGGAGTTCTGGACAAGGTGCCGGTGCTGCGCTGGGTGGCCGAGGCCGATCCCGAGCAGCCGCTGGCAGGGGATGCGCGCACCTTCGACCATGGCAATGCCGTCCATGGCGGCTTCCTGCGCTGGAACCGGGATCACTTCGAGGTGGCAAAGACGGTGCCCGCCGCCCTGTGGCCGTGCGATGACAGTCCGTTGCTGCCATGCAAGGGCGACCCGTTCGTGACTGGGCGTTGAGGCACCGCGCGCATGCATCGCCGATACCGGCGACAAGCAGGCCCGGCGTGCCCATCGGCCAGGCGCTCTGCACTCCACATGCGCCGCAGGGCCATCTCGCTGGTGCGAGGGGCGACGCCGTACGTCGTCACCACATCCGGGATCAGGCCATGGCTCCCGCCGAAGGCGATGCGCGCCTGGCGCGTGCTGCTGAACTGCCCGGTGGCGAGGCAGCGTCCGTAGCAGGAAATGCCCGATTGCAGCGCGATGCATCAAAGGCGTGAGTGCGCGGGGGGCCTACCGTTCGTCGGCCCATGACTTCCGGGGGGTTGACTACAGCTGTCGTCAAGTCGACAGTGACGACACGTGTAGTCAAGGGAGTGGTGTCATGCGTGGCAAGACGATCGGGGACCAGGAACTGGCCCTGCTGCAGTACATCGATGAACATGCGCCGGCCACGGTCGGCGAGGTCGCCAGTGGCTACGGCGAGGCCCGAGGCCTGGCCCGCTCCACCGTGCTGACGATGATGGAGCGGCTGCGGGCGAAGGGGTATCTTCAGCGCCAGCAGCAGGATGGCGTCTACCGCTACCAGGCCACGCGTGGCCCGGAGAGCGTGCTGCAGGGCGCGGTGGCGCAGTTCGTCGACAACACCCTGCAGGGCTCGGTGTCGCCGTTCGTGGCCTACCTGTCGCAGCGCCAGCAGGTCAGCGACAACGAGCTGGCCGAGCTGGAAGCGCTGGTCGCCCAGCTCCAATCGCGCCGCCACGAGGGCTGAGCCATGGACACCACGATGCTGATCCCGATGTTGGAACGGCTGGGCTGGACCAGCCTGCAGACCGTGCTGCTGGTGGCCCTGGTGTACGGCGTATGCCGCGCGCTGCCGTCGCTGTCGGCGGCCACTCGCTGCCGCCTGTGGTGGCTGGTGTCGCTGCAGGCCGTGCTCGGCCTGTTCTGGAGCCAGCCGCTGCAGCTGGCCTGGCTGCCGGCCCCGCAGGCGGCGGCGATGAGCGCGACCGATGTGGCCGCCGAGATGGTCTACCCGCTGGCCCCGGAAGCTTCGGCACAGCTGCTGGCTGCAATGCCGATGCCGGCCGCAGACGTACCGGCGGTGGCGTGGTGGGCTGTCGTGCTGGCCGCGCTGTGGATGTCCGGCGTGGTGTTGATGGTGCTGCGTACCTTCGGTGAGTGGCGCCGCTGCCGTGCGCTGCTGGCAGCGGCCTATCCCTGCGAGGACCAGGCACTGGTGCAGGCCCTGCAGCTGGCTTCCGATGCACATGGCGTGCGTCCTGCGCCGCGGTTGTGGATGAGCACGCAGGTGGACGCACCGCAGCTGGTCGGTCCGTTCCGCCCGGTGCTGCTGCTGCCGGCCGGCGACAACGCCCTGCAGGGTGATGCGCTGGACCTGGCACTGACCCATGAACTGCAGCACCTGCAGCGGCGTGACCTGCAGTGGGGCCTGCTGCCCGCACTGGCCCAGCACCTGTTCTTCTTCCACCCACTGCTGCGCCTGTCGGTACGCGAATACGCACAGGCCCGCGAAGAAGCGGTGGACGCAGCGGTGGTCGGCCAGCATGGTGCGAGCCGCCAGGCCTATGGCCGCCTGCTGCTGCAGCTGGGCGTGGCACCGCAGCCGCACCTGGGCGTGGCCAGCGCCGCACCGAGCACCACCAGTCTCAAGCGTCGCCTGCTTTCGCTGCAGCCGCGCCGGGCCTGCCCGCGCATCCTGGCGATGGCGCTGACCGCTGCCGTGGTGCTGGTGGGCGTGGCGCCGATGCGGCTGGTCGCAGCGCCGGTGCCGCCGGCTCCGCCCGCGCCTCCTGCGGCGCCGAAGGCCGTGGTGCCGCCGCCGCCGAAGGCGCCGCCCGCACCGCCTTCGCCCGCGCGCGTTCCGGCCGTGCCGGTGGCGCCCGCGCCGCCCGCCGAGCCGGCTGACGTCGAGGCGTTGTCAGGTCCGGACGATGCGGATGTGGCGGTCGGCGTGGATGCGGATGTCGATGTCGATACCGGCATGCACAGTCAACATTCGACCTCCCGCACTACCTCCATCACCACCTACGGCCGCCTGGACCTGGGCAAATCGCCGCCGGAGGCCTTCGTGCTGGTCGATGGCGATTCGACCTTCGCCAATGGTGGCATGGACGACGTGACGGTGGCCCGCAGGCAGCTCGGCAAGGGCCCGGCGCTGTGGTTCCGCCAGGGCGACAAGCGCTATGTGGTGCGCGACCCGATGCTGATCCAGTCCCTGCAGCGTGCCTACAGCGGCGCGGCGGATCTGGGCCGCCAGCAGAGCGAACTGGGCCGGCAGCAGAGTGCGCTGGGTCGCCAGCAGGGCGAACTCGGCAAGCAGATGGGCGAGATGGGCCGCCTGCAGGGCGAGGAGGCGCGCCGCATGGCACTGGCTGCCGCCGAGGCCGCGCGCAGCGCGATGGCCGCCCACGACATCAACCGTGAGGCGGCCGCGGAAGCGGCGAAGGCGGCGCACGCTGCGACCAGCGATGTGGCCGCTGCGCGCGAGGCCGCCGCCGAGGCGCGTCGTGCGATGCAGGAAGCCCGCAGCGAGGCTGCGCAGTCCGGCCGCAGCCGTGACATGCAGCGTCTGGCCAGCCAGCAGTCGGAACTGGCCAGCCGCCAGGCGGCACTGGGCAGCCAACAGGCCGCGTTGGGCGAGCGCCAGGCACGCGTGCATGCGCAGGCATCGCAGCAGGCACAGCAGGTGATCGCGCGCGCGCTGGCCAGCGGCAAGGCCGAGCGACTCTGATCGGTAGTGCCGGCCGCGGGCCGGCAATGTGGGGTGCCGGCCAGTGGCCGGCACTACCCTGGGAACATCAGCCGCAGCTGGCGCGCTCGATCCGGTTCTGTGCATCCACCTGCACGGTCACGCGGTCCTGGCGGAAGTCCATGGTTACCGCCATGCCCGGCTTGACCACGCGCGCGTTGCGGGCGCCGCTGTCGGCCACCAGCTTCTTGATC
This sequence comes from Stenotrophomonas sp. 85239_Sma, assembly GCF_056481725.1. Lineage (NCBI taxonomy): Bacteria > Pseudomonadati > Pseudomonadota > Gammaproteobacteria > Lysobacterales > Lysobacteraceae > Stenotrophomonas > Stenotrophomonas sp. 85239_Sma. The sequence goes on from NZ_CM151163.1 coordinate 104,612, forward strand.
GTGGCCTCGTCGGCGGTCTTGCCGGTGAAGGCTTCCAGCGCCTCCGGCCTGCATTCGTGCGTGGCGTCGGCCACGGGTGCTGGCGCGGCATCGTGGGTGGCGCTGCTGCCGGCGTGGCTGCAGGCGGCCAGCGGCAGGATGGCGAGCAGGGCAAGGGGATTGAGGCGCATCGTCGGGCTCCAGGCATGGATGGTGGCGGCAGTGTCACCGCTGCCACCGTCAGGCCGCGTCAACGCCTACTGCCCGACCAGCGCCAGGGTTTCGCGTTCGCGTTGTTCTTCCCGTACCAGCCGCTGCAGCAGCAGGGCCAGGGTCACCACGTCCTGGTGGTTGTGGTCGGCCACCCGGCGCAGGTTCACCGCGTCGCCTCCGCGCAGGAAGCGCAGCCAGGCGCCCGGGGCTTCGGAGCCAGGCAGGTCGTCCTCGCGCACCACGCGCAGCAGCTGGCGTTCGATGGTGGACAGCTTGCAGTTCTCCCACGTGCCGCGATAGCGACGGCGGGTCGGATAGAGCAGGTCGACGTGATCCAGCGCGCTGATCGGGCAACGCTGGCGGGCCAGCCGGTAGCGTGCCTTCAGTAGTGGCGCATCGTAGCTGCGGCCGTTGTAGCTGCAGAACACGGTGGACGGCTGCAGCCAGCGGGCGAAGGTGGCGAGCATCGCGTCCTCGGCGGCCATCGTCGACATCAGCAACTGGCGGATGCGCAGGCCCTCGCCGCGTTGCGGGCACACATGCCAGTCGGCGGCACCGATCATGAAGGCACGGGTGCCGGTGCCGCCGGCCAGGCCGGTGGTCTCGGTATCGAAGAACAGCAGGTCGCGCGCGGCGACGTGCTCGTGCTCGCGCTTGGCGAAAGCCAGGGAAAGCGGTTCTGCGGGAATCGGCTGCGGCAGCAGCGATTCGATCAGGAACAGGCCCGGTGCGATTTCCTCACCGGGAAGCTGGCGATCCTGCGCACTGGCGCGTGCCGGTGCGGCTCCACCCCGCGAGCGCAGGCCGAGCAGGCGGTGCAGGCTGCCCACTTCCGGTCGACGCAACGGTGCGGGGGCCGCCACAGGCGCGGCAGCGCCGGTCGGCTTGTGGCGGATTTCCTGTTCGACCCAGGCGAACACCGATCGCTCCGCTGGTGGCTGCTGTGCATCGTTGGCGGCTACCGGGGCAGGCGCTGCGGGCGGCGGCTCGGGCGCCGCCGGCGCAACTGCTTTCGGGTCGCCGGCCTGCTTCCGCAGCAGGCGCAGCTTATCCAGGCTCAGGCTCACGGGGCCAGCAGCTCCATCGGGTCGCGCGCGGCCACCACCACGTCGGGTACGTGCTGGCAGGCCTCGGCATCGAACAGGTCGAGCACGCGCAGCGCCAGCGCGCGCGGAGAGGTCTCATCCTCTTCCTGTGCGGCCAGCACCGGGCCGACACAGGCCGGGCAACCGGCCTTGCAGTCGCAGCGCTGCACCAGTTCGCGCGCGCGCTGCACCAGCTCGGCCTGGCGCTGCCACAACGGCTCGCTGAGGCCGACGCCGCCGGGGAAGTTGTCGTACAGATAGACGGTCGGCACGAACTCCTGCAGCAGCTCCACCACGCCGGGGTCACCCTCGCTGCCGCGCAGCTGGCCACGCCCGCTCTGGTCGGCAATCGCGAACCAGGAACCATCGCCGTTGCCGACTGACTTCTGCAGGTCGCGCGCATCGGCCATCACCGCCACGGTGGCGACGATGTGCAGCGCGTAGGCCGCGCCGAGGAAACCATCCAGCGCATCCTGCTTGCTGGCGAAGGCGCGCAGCAGCAGCGCCTGCGGCAGCTGCCACCACACCGCCGTGGTGTGCAGTTCCTGGTCGGGCAGGTTCACCGGCCCGTAGCCGATGTTCTCGTGGGTGTAGTAGCGGATCTTCTTGTAGCCGGCCACGCGCCGCACCACGTGCACTTCGCCATGGTGCGAATCGCCCCGGCCGGCCACGCCACCATCGAAACGGTCCAGCACCTTGAGCTTGGTGAAGTCGATGCTGTCGGTGTAGTAGTCCACGTGGGTGCGGGTGACGTAGGCCTTGCGGCCGTCCCAGTCCAGCGTCTCCACCTGGTAGGGCGTGGACTGCACCATGTGGATGGCGCCTTCGTACAGGGTGAGTGCGGCGGCGGAATAATCGACCTCGGCGATGATCTGCTGGCGGCCATCGCTGCGGTCGACCACCACGAAGTTGCCGTCGGCCACCGCGCGCAGGCTGACCGCGTTGGCCGGATAGCTGTCGGCGATCCATTCCCAGCGCTCGCCTTCGCGGTGGATCACTTCGGTTTCGGCCAGCGCTTCCAGGAACACTTCCGGGTCGATCGGGCCGAAGCCATCGCCGACCCGGAACGGCAGCTCGAAGGCCGCGCAGCGGATGTGGTCGAACAGGATCAGCGGCTGGTCCGGTGCGATGCGTGCATGTTCAGGCGAGGCCTCGGCAAAGAAATCCGGGTGCCGCACCACGTACTGGTCCAGCGGTTGCGAGCTGGCCACCATCACCCCCAGCGCCGGTTGCTGGCGGCGGCCGGCACGGCCGAAGCGCTGCCAGGTGGCGGCCACGCTGCCGGGGTAGCCGTTGAGGATGACCACGTCCAGGCTGCCGATATCCACGCCCAGTTCCAGCGCCGACGTGCTGACGATGCCGTCGATGGTGCCGGCACGCATCGCCCGCTCGGTCTCGCGGCGTTCGGTGGGCAGGTAGCCGCCGCGGTAGGCGCGGATGCGCGGCGGTTTGCGCGGGTCGTGGTCGAAGATGTCCTTCAGGTACTTGGTCAGCACCTCGACCATCAACCGGGTCTGCGCGAACACCAGGGTCTTCAGCCCGGACTTGATCGCGATGCGCGCGATGCGGTTGCTCTGCGAGCGCGCCGAGGCGCGCAGGCCGAGGTCGGGGTTGATCACCGGCGGATTCCACAACAGCACCTGTTTCGGCCCGCTGGGCGCACCGGATTCAGTGATGGCAGTCACCGGGGCCTCGATCAGCGCCTCGGCATGCGCCTGCGGATTGCCGATGGTGGCCGAGCACAGGATGAACTGCGGTTGCACGCCGTAGAACGCGCAGATGCGCTTGAGCCGGCGCAGCACGTTGGTGACGTGGCTGCCGAACACGCCGCGGTAGGTATGCACTTCGTCGATGACGATGTAGCGCAGGTTCTCGAAGAACTGCGCCCACTTGGTGTGATGCGGCAGGATCGCCTGGTGCAGCATGTCCGGGTTGGACACCACGATGTCGCCATGCAGGCGGATCGCCTGGCGCGCATCGCCGGGGGTGTCGCCGTCGAAGGTGAAGGCCTTTACGCCCAGGTCGCCGGCACGGTTGAGTTCCAGCAGCTCGGCCACCTGGTCCTGGGCCAGCGCCTTGGTCGGGAACAGGTACAGCGCCTTGGCGTTGTCCTGCATCGCCGCGCTGACCACCGGCAGGGTGTAGCACAGCGACTTGCCGCTGGCGGTGGGGGTGACGATGGCCACGTGCTCGCCACGCTGGCTGGCCTCCCAGGCCTCGGCTTGGTGGCTGTAGAGCTGCTCGATGCCACGTGCCTTCAGGGCCGCGGCCAGGGCAGGCGGTACCGCATCGGGAATGGGTGCGTAGCGGCCTTCGCGGCCGGGAATGGCGAAGCTGCCGGTGATGCGGTCCTGGTAGCGGCGCTGCAGGCGCGCGCTGAGCAGGGCGCCGTCGCGGGCGGGCAGGCCATCGCGGGTGGCGAGCTTCTGCTCGGCATCGGCGGTGCGCTTGGCGAGTTCGTAAGCCATGGAAAGTGGAGCCGGGACGGATTGCGAGGGGTCACATGGCACCACATCCACGTCTCAGGATGTGAGACTTCGGCATCGGACGGAGTGAACTGTTCATTGCGGTGGCGGCGGCAGTGCCGGATCTCCCCTGGCTGAACAGCCACCGGTGCAGCAACGAAATCTGAAGCCGGCATCCGTATCCTTGATCGCTGGACGCAACCAACAGGGTGGATGGCTGTGGCACGACGTGGAACGCAGGGAGCACTCCTGGCCGGCCTGTTGCTGGCCGGCATCGCGCAGGCACAGCAGGCCACGCCGATAGCGGCGCCCGATCCAGCGCCCGCTCTCCCTGCAGATGCGCCGGCTGCAACCACCGCACCGATCTCCACCACCTTGCCGCAGGACAACGTCACCACCCTCGGCGAAGTGCGTGCGCTCAAGCCCGATGACGAGCCGCTGGACCTGTACCGCTTCAAGAACCCGGTGAAGTTCGGCGACAACCGCTTCAGCCGCGACTGGAGCGAGCCACCGTCGCCAGAGCAGGTCAGCATGGGCGGCGGCTACATCATGATGGGCGTGGTCAAGGGCGTGCTGGCGGCGGGCCGGGGCCTGAACAAGCTCACCGGCGGCCCCGACCAGATCCAGTCCGCCATTGCCCGGCCACCGCCGGAGCTGAGCGCTGAGCAGCAGCGGCGCGCGTTGCAGTTCTGCCAGGAGCAGCAAGGCTGCGCCGCACCGCCGGTGAAGTAGGCCGGTATATCCTGCCGGTCCCTCCATCGGTAGCGCCGCCATGTCTCTGCGTTCGTTCTGCCTGCTGGCTGCATTGCTGCCGGCGTCTGCCTTCGCTGCCGGCATTGCTGGTGATGGCGCCTGCCGCAACGGCGCGTTCCCCTCTCAACAGAGCCGGTTCGCGCTGGCACGCGTGGTCGATGCGCCGCGCCTGTACCTGCTCGGCGACATGGACGGCTGCCCGGAAAAGGGCGAACCGGCCTGCCGCCAGCGCAGCTACGTGGTCAACGGCGATACGGTGGTGACCGGTCGCGACCTGGGCCGCTACCGCTGCGCGTTCTTCCCGAACAAGGTGGGCGGCAGCGCCGGCTGGGTCGACCGCAGCAAGCTGCAGCCGTTGCCGGCGGCCGCGCCAACGCTGCAGGACTGGGCGGGCCACTGGAAGGATGGCGATAACGGTCTGCAGATTTCGGTGCAGGGGGGGCAGCTGCACGTGGAAGGCGATGCCTATTGGCCGTCGGCCAACCCGACGCCGGAACAGCGCCCGTATGGGCCGAACCTGGGCCAGGTGGAAGCGCGCGCGACGCCGCGCGGCGCCGATGTGGAATTCGTTGAAGACACCTGCAAGGTGCGGGTGCACTCGCTGGGTGAGGTACTGGTCGTGGCTGACAACAGCGAGTGCGGCGGCATGAACGTGCGCTTCAATGGCGTGTACCGGCGCGCTGGCAAGCGTTGAAGGACGCATGACGGATGGGGTCAGAGCCCTTTCGTGGACGAAAGGGATCCGACCCGGTGCAGTCAGTAGATCCACGCCATGCGTGGATGCTGTTTGCGATCCGATCGGTGGGCTCAGCGCCGCCGCTCCAGCCACCACAGCAGCGATGCACAGAGCACGAACGCCAGCCACCATGGCCAGCGCGAGCCCGGCACGGGCTTCATCACCGACGTGTTTGCCGGCGTGCTGGATGCCAGTGCATGCGTGGTCGCATCGATCATCGCCTGCCGATGCAGTGCAGGTGCGTCCTTCGGGTCGAACACATAGCGCCAGATCGTGATGTCGCCGTGTTGCAGGTGCTGCCAGCCCGCCTCGCGCGGCCACCAGCCGGCGCAGCGCAGGGGCGATGTCGCGCCGTCGACGATCAGGGGCACACTGTCGCCGCGTGCGTTGAAGACCTGCAGTGGCGCCTGCGCGCCGCACAGCGCCTGCCGTTCGCCCGCCCAGGTGATCGGCTGCGGCGACCACAGCGCATCGCCGCTGCCCTGTGCTCGCGCCAGCGTGGCAACCACGCCGCTCCAGAGTTCACCGTGGCGGTCATCGCGCCCGGCCAGCACCCAGCGCCAGCTGTCGGTGATTGGCAGCAGGCCGATGCGGCCCTTGCCGGCAGCGCGCCAGCCGCCGACGGCCTTGCCCGTGCCATCCTGCAGCAGGGCGTTGCTGCCCGGTGCCTGCAGCGCGAGTGCTTCCAGCGCAGGCAGGGGAGCATTGTGCGAGCTGCGGTCGGCCTCTTCGCCGTAGCCGGTCGGCAGCGTACCCGCGGCGAGCGGGCCACGTCGTGCGGCGAGGACCGCGCTGTCGCCGTCGCCGGGAAGTTCGAGGGCGTGGCTGCTGCCATCGCCTTGCACCGGCAGACCCAGGTCGCGCAGGCGCTGGCGAGCGCTGGCTGCAGGTGCGCCTGCACTACGCACCAGAACGCCGAGCCCGTCGCGCATCGCCTGTCGCACGGCGGTGAGCTGGCCAGCACTCAATGCGGCCAGGCTGCGCTCGTCCAGCAGCAGCAGGTCGCTGCGCGCGAGTGATGCTGCATCCAGGGCGACCACGCCATCTCCAAGGCTGACGCCCGCCCCGGTATCGGCCTGCACCTGCACGCGGATGCCGGTATCGGTGGCCCAGCGGCGCAGGTACTTCAGCTCCGGGCCCGGCGCACTGGCACGCACCAGCAGGCGCAGTGGTGCCGCCGGCAGGGTCTGCTGCGGTACCGGCGCGCTGTCCACCACGTGACCCTCGGCATCGAGCAGGCGCAGCTGGAACACGCTGCGGCCTTCGGCACGCGTGATGCCACTGAGCTGCACGTGGCCGTCCTCGGCAACGTCCACGCGATCCACCACGCTGCCGGCGGGATCGAGCAGTTCCGCCCTGGCCCTGGCGACACCGCGCGCCTGTGCATGGACGTCGAAGCGCGCGCCGGGCGCAGCGTCGGCGGGGGGCTGCATGGCGACCCAACCGCGCCGCGGTACTGCCGGCTGCCAACGCACGTCGCGTGGCAGTACCGCGTCGCGGTCACGCGCGACCAGGCCGGCACCCACCAGCGTCAGCGTGGAGGCGGGGTGCTGGCGCAGCGCTGTGGCCAGGTCCGGCACGCGCAGGCCGCCGGGCACATCGGTAGCTTCCGGCAACAGCAGCAGCGGGCCTGCGCTGGCCGGCAGCGCGCCGGCTTTGCCGGCATCGATTCCCAGCACGACCAGGCCGACTGCGGGCTGCTGGCGGGTGGGGGGGGCCAGGCAGAAGTACAGCAGCGCGGCAGCGATCAGCTGCAGTCCGATCACGATCCACTGGTGGCCACGGCGCGTGGCATTGCCACGCAGCTGGCGCACGCTGGCGGTGACCACGATCAGGGCGAGTGCCAGCGCAATCCACAGGTTCACAGCGGAGGCGTTCATGGCTGCGCCTCCAGCGCGTCAAGGTACCGCTGCCCCATCGCATCGGCGCCGTTGCGCCGCATTGCCTGCGGCAGTGGTCGCTGCAGCGCCCGCCACACTTGTGCGCGCAGGCGCTGGCGGCAGTCGCGGCAGTGGGGTTCGATGCGCAGCTGCTCGATGGCGGCGGCCAGATCGAGTGCGTCGGGCAGGTAGGCGGCATTGCGCTGCTGCCAGCTGGCGAGTGCATCGAGATCGGGCGTTGCCGTGTCATCGCCGAGGCGCTGCCAGGCTTCGACGATGGCTGGATCGGGCGGCGTGCGTGCGGCCAGCGGCAGTTCACGACTGGCCAGTCCGGCGCGGTCGCCGCCCAGCCGGCGGCCTTCATCGATCGGTGGCAGCTCCGGCCCGACCCGGGCCAGGTAGATGCGTTCGGCCTGCTGCACCTGCTTGATGAAAGCCAGCGCCTTGTAGGCAAACGGCAACGCCTGCTCCGGCCGGCCCTGGCGCAGCTCGCCTTCGGCTGACCACATCTGGTCCAGCGCGGCCTTCAGCGTGGCGCGGGTCTGCGGGTCGAGCAGAGTCGCGGCCTCGGCATGGTCATGGGTGTGGCCGTATTCGGAGAGCACATCGGTGGCGCTGCCGAACACCGGTGGCGCATCGGCATTGGCCGCCTTGCCGCCGTGATCGTGGCCATGCTCGTCGTGCGCGTGCGCGTGCGCTTCCGCGCCATGGTCGTGATCATGATCGTCGTCGTGGCTGTCTGCAGCCGGTGCATCGCTGGTGGGAAGGTCGCTGGTCGGCGGTGGCTTGGGTGCGCCCTCGCTCTCCTCGCCCAGGAACTGGCCATAGCGCAGGCGCAGGATGCGCTGGTCGACACCGATCGCATCGCTGCGCTTCACGACGTCCTCGGCGGCAAGGCTGCGTCGCTGCCGGATCAGCGCTTCGGCATCGATGATGATCTGCCGTTGGCTGCGGAAGTAGGCTGGCAGGGCCTTCTTGATGCGGCCTTCCAGTTCGGCGCCGAGTGCAACCTCGGCGCTGGGCAGTCGCAGGATCACGCTGCTGCTGCGCCCGGTCTGCGGCGCGGGCGTGTGGTTGTCGCGTACTTCCAGCTGGGCGATCACATCGTTGCCCGGCTGTGCGCCCAGCGCGGCCAGGTCGAGGGTGTGCGCGAATCGCCGGGCAGTCGCCTCGCCACTGCCGGTGAGGCCGACGCTGCGGCGAACGAAGGTGATGTTCTCGCCGCTGCCCTGTGTGGCGGTGATCGACAGCGTTGCCTGCGTGGCTACGCCGTAGTCATCGCTGGCCTCGAAGCGCAGCGCCCATTGCCGTTGCCCGGGCGTGCCCAGCACCAGGCTGGCGGCCGGCGCCAGCACGCGCACGCTGGGTGCGCGGTCGGCGACCACGTCCAGGCGATGCAGGCGGGTTTCGGCCAGGGCCGGTTCGCTCACCACGCGGTACAGCACCGGCATGCGCGCCACGTCCTGTGCCTGCCATTGGCCATGATGTTCGCTCAGCGGCAGCCGGCGGCCATCATGGAACTGCAGCCATGCCTTGTCCGGCGCGCGGTCGAAACGCAATGACCACGACAGCCGGCTGTCGGCGGCGACCTTGGCATCCAGTGCGTTCTGGGTGAGCGTGGCCTGCCCGGTATAGGCCGGCGCGTCGATACGCAGGCGGGCGGACTGCAAGTGAAGCGGACCTGAGGCGGCCGTGCTGCCAGGCGCCGACGTGCGGGCAGGCGCGGAGCTGGGATTCGAACGTGGCCAGCCGAATGCCAGCGCAACGATGGCCAGGCCTGCGATCCAGTTCAGGGCCAATGCCCTGCGCGGCCAGCGCGGACGCAGCTCCGGCACCGCGCGTTCCAGCGTGGCCAGCACATGCACACGCTGGCGCTGCTGCAGCGGATTGAGCCTGGTGGCATCGGCGAACAACAGGTCGGCGCTGTCCTCGCTGGCGCCGCTGCCATCGAGCCGGCGCTGCAGCCACTGCCGGTCCAACTGGCGGGCACGCGCGGTGGCGAGGGCTGCGCAGGCGAGCAGGCTGATCGTGCCGACCACGCAGGCGATGTCGAAGCCTGCCAGGCGCAGGGCCAGCACCGTTGCGGCCAACGCCCATGGCAGGCCCAGCAGCAGGATGATGAGGGCGCGTCGACGACGCGCGCGCTGCCAGCCATGTTGCAGCGTACTCATGCGCGCCCCCTGCGACGGGCACTGCTGGCCATCCAGCGTTCCAGCGCGAACAGCAGCACGATGGCCAGCAGCAACCCCGCGGTGGGCTCGCGCAGCGGCGGCGTTGCTGCAGGCAGTGCCGCCCGGCGGGGGGCGTGATCCCGTGCATCGCCGATGCGCGGCGGTTGAGGCGGCTGCAGGGCCAGCAGCAGGGCACGCGGCAGGCGCGGATCGCGCAGCGCAGCGTTGCCGGTGGCATCCCAGTCGCCGGGCAGTGACAGCAGGACCCCGTGGCCGATGCGCTGTTGCCACAGCAGCGGGGTGCCCTCGGCGTTGCGCAGCAGGACGTTGGCCTCGGCGGCAGGCTTGCCGGCAGTCACGACACGTCCACCGTCTTGCAGCCACGCCTGCCAGTTCGCCGGCAGTGCGCCGCCGCGGCTCCATACGCCGATCTGGCCGCGTTCGGGCAGGGCATCCGCCACCAGAGGAGCGAGCGGCGCCTGCACGCCCCACGCGCGCTGCAGTGCATTCAACCAGTGCTGGGCGGTGGCCGAAGCATCGCTGTACACGCGCAGGCGCGGCGCCGTTGCGGCACGCGGTTGCGCAGTGACCGGCATCGGCTGCGGGCGCCACTGCACCTCGCGCGACAGCTGCAGGCGGGCGCCATCCAGGCCGGGCAGGGGATCGGGAACGTGCACGGTCAATGCGGTGCCGGCGGGCAGCTGTGCGTCCAGTTCGCGCAGCAGGCTGGGCAGGGATACAGTGGATGCAGGTGGCACTTGATCAATGGCCGGGAAGCCGGGCGCCAGCCAATGCCAGTTGCCCGCTTCGGCGGTGCCGCGTAGTGCGGTCGCGTCCAGCCCTGGAGCAACAACCGTCCACGCGGTGGGGGCTGGCGCAGGTCCGGTCAATGCAGGTCGTGCCAGCAGCAAGGCCAGCGCGGCCAGCAACAGCAGGCGCACCAGCAGCAACGGCCAGTCATCGAAGCGGATGCGCTGGCGCGGCCGGATCTGTGCACGCAGCCAGCGCAGCGCGGCGAAATCCAGCGGTGTGTACGGATGGCGGCGGGCGAGGTGGATCAGCAGCGGCAGCAGCCATGCGGCGAGCGCAGCCAGGCCGAGCGGGAACAGCAGGTTCATCCGCCGCCCCCACGGGCAAACAGTGCCTGCAGCGGCTGGTCCAACGGTTGGTCGAGCCAGCCGGTGGCACTGGCGATGCCGCTGGCCTGCAGGCGCGATTGCAATGCGCCGCGTGCATCGGCGAAGCGGCGCAGATAGTCGGCGCGGATCGCCGCGCCATCGCCCAGCAGTTCCTCGCCGGTCTCCGGGTCGCGGAAGCGATGGCCGGCGTCGAACGGGAAGTCGCGCTCGTCGGCGGTCAGGATCTGCAGCAGGGCCACTTCGCGGCGCGCGCTGGCCAGTTGCTCCAGCAGCACGATGCCGGCCTCGTCGAAGCCATCACCGACCGCCAGCAGCAGGTCGCCCGGGCGCACGCGCTCCCACAGGGGCCGCAGTCGATCCGCCGCAGGCCAGCCGCCGCGCGCCTGCAGCGCATGCAGTTGAAGATGCACGCGGTCACGCTGGCGTGCGCCGTTCGCTGCGGGCACCAGCTGCAGTCCATCGCCATTGATCGCCAGCAAGCCGAAACGGTCGCCCTGCTGCAGGGCCAGTTCGACCAGGCAGGCGGCAACGCCGCGCATGTGGTCCAGGCGCGTGTGCTGCGGTGCCGCGCGATCGGCCTGGCCGGCTGAAGCGGTGGCATCGAGCAGGAGCCAGACCGTGATCGGGCTCTCGCGTTCGGATTCACGCACGAAGAAGCGGTCCGAGCGTGCGTACAGCTTCCAGTCGATCTGTCGCAGTTCGTCGCCCGGCTCGTAGGCCCGGTACTGGGCGAATTCCAGGCCGGCACCGCGGCTGCGGCTGGCGTGCTGGCCGATGCCACTGGCGCCGCTGGCCAGGCGCGGCCGCAACCGCAGCAGGCGCAGGCGCGCGCGCAGTTCGGGTGGCAGGGTCAACGGCGTACCAGCGTTCACGCGTGGATCAACCCGGGAACGGCACGGCCTGCAGCAGGGCGGCGACCACGTCGTCGGCACGCTTCTGCTCGGCCTCGGCGGCAAACGACAGCAGCAGGCGATGGCGCATCACCGGCGCGGCAAGTGCCTGCACATCCTCGCGGGTGGCGGCGAAGCGGCCCTGCAGCAGTGCGCGCGCCTTCGAAGCGAGCACCAGCGACTGCCCGGCGCGCGGGCCGGCGCCCCATTTCACCCACTGGTTGATTGCTGCCGGCGCGCCTTCGCCGGGCCGGCTGGCGCGCACCAGCCGGGTGATCCAGGCCAGCACATCGGGGCTGACGTGCACCTGGCGCACCGCAGCCTGCAGTGCGATGACCGCTTCGGCATCCATCACCTTCGGCACCGCGTCGGTGGCGTTACCGGTGGTCTGTTCCAGGATCTGCCGCTCCTCGTCTTCGCTGGGGTAATCGACCAGCACGTGCAGCAGGAAGCGGTCCAGCTGTGCTTCCGGCAGCGGGTAGGTGCCGGCCTGCTCGATCGGGTTCTGCGTGGCCAGCACGAAGAACGGCGCGGGCAGTGCGTAGGTGGTGCCGGCGTAGCTGACCGTGCGTTCCTGCATCGCTTCCAGCAGTGCGGCCTGGGTCTTGGGCGGAGTGCGATTGAGTTCGTCGGCCAGCAGCAGGTGGGTGAAGATCGGGCCCTGCTGGAAGCGGAAATGGCGGTGGCCGGTGCCGTGGTCTTCCTCCAGCAGCTCGGTGCCGAGGATATCGCTGGGCATCAGGTCCGGAGTGAACTGAACGCGCCGGAACTGCAGTTCCAGCGCCTGCCCGAGCGAGCGCACCAGCAGGGTCTTGCCGAGCCCGGGCGCACCCTCCAGCAGGCAGTGGCCGCCGGCCAGCAGGCCGATCAGCAGCTGCTCGACCACCGTATGCTGGCCCACCACCGCGCGTGCGAGCGCGGCGCGCAGCTCATCCAGGCGCGGCAGCAGGGAATCGAGGTCGGGGGTGGTCATGGGCGTGCGGGTCCTATCAATTGTTCAACGCGTACATCACGATGTTGACGCCGAAGCGGGTGTTGTCTTCGGCCAGGAAGCGCTTGTTGCGCCAGTCGTAATCCCACTCGCAGCCGTAGTCCTTGTTGCTGTAGAGCAGGCCCAGGCGGCCATCGACCTCGATGCCCTTCAGGTAGTCGTGCACCAGGTCGTCGCCCCAGCCGTTGAGTTCGAAGCTGGTGGCGGGCGGGCCATCGGGGAAGCGGAAGAAGCTGCGGTAGAGCGGATGGCTGTTGGGCAGCTTCTGCAGTGCCTTCGGGCCGAACAGGCGGCCCATCTGCGCTTCGAACGAGGTGGCGAACAGGCCGTCGATGTCATGGTTGCAGTCGTCGACGAAGACGAAGCCGCCATTGCGCACGTAGCGCACGAAGTTCTGCCGTTCGGCGGCGTTGAACTCCACCAGCGTGTGCCCGGCCAGGTAGCAGAACGGCGCTTCCAGCATGCGTGGGTCGGCCAGCGCGACCACGTGTTCCTGCGGATCCACACGCAGCGAGGTGTAGTCGATCAGCGAGGTGATCAGGTTGGACGGCATGCGCGCGTCCACGTCCCAGTCACCGGAGTCGTACTGCAGGCGGGTGAACCAGAAGTCGTAGCGCGAACTGCGCGGGCCTGCCTGCGCGAAGGCCGGCAGCGCCGCCGCCGAAGCGGCAGCGGCCAACCAGCGCAGGCAGGCCCGGCGATCCATCAGACGGCGTCGGACAGCGAGGTGAAGGTGAAGTCGCGCAGCTTCATCGGCGGGATCATCATCACGTAGCTGGATTCATCACCGGCCACACGCACCGGCTTGCCGAGCTCTTCGATGTTGTTGAGCATGATCACCGGGGACTCGTTGAAGCGGAAGTTCTTTACCGGGTGCTTGATCTGGCCGTTCTCGATGTAGAAGGTGCCGTCGCGGGTCAGGCCGGTCAGCAGCACGGTCTGCGGATCGACCATGCGGATGTACCAGGTGCGGGTGACCAGGATGCCCTTCTGGGTGCCGCGCACCAGCTCGGCGGTGCTCTTGTCGCCACCGCTCATCAGCAGGTTGCCCGGCGTAGCCTTGGCGGTCTTGCCCTGCTTCTGGGCCCAGAAGCGCGAGTAGTCCAGGTTGGCGATCCTGCCGTTCTCGATGATCGCCATGCGCTCGCGCGGCATGCCTTCGTTGTCCCACGGCAGCACCGGTGCGTCCGGATGCCACGGGTCGGCGATCATGGTCACGCGCGGGTCGTAGACCTGCTCGCCCAGCTTGTTGCCGCCGCCCTTCTTTGACAGGAAGCTGCGGCCTTCATCGGCCGAGCGTGCACTGAAGAAGTTCATCATGAAGCTGATCAGGCCTGCGGCCGCAGCCGGTTCCAGGATCACCGTGTACTTGCCCGGCTCCAGCGCCTTGGCTTCGGCCGATTCGGTGGCCTTGCGCATGGCGATGCGGATGTCCTGGTCGGCCTTGAAGTCGGCGGCATCCTTCAGGTTGCGGCCAACCCAGCCCGAACCGCGGCCGTCCTCAGTGCGCACGGTGCAGGTGTAGTCGAAGTTGGTGGTGCGCTGGTAGGCGAAGTTGCCGTTGCTGTTGGCGGTGGCCTGGAAGCCCTGGCCGTCCTCGAGGAAGCCTGCGGCGATCAGGCCGTGGCCACGGCACGGGGCGATCGAATCGGCGGCGACCTTGGCACGGAACGCCGGATCGATCGCAGCGGTGGATTCGCTGAAGGTCGGGCTGGCGCGGTAGTTCTGCTTGCCGATGGCCGGCATGAACTCCGGGTTTTCCGGGGCCAGGCGGGCCAGGTCTTCGGCACGACGCACCACGCGTTCCAGCGCGGCGTCGTCGAACTCGTTGATCGAGGCCGTGCCGACGCGCTTGCCGAAGGCGACGGTGACCGCCAGCTCGGTATTGTCGACGATGCCGCTGGTGGAGACGTTGTTCAGCGCGAAACGGATGTTGCCGCTGATCGCGCCGGCCAGCACGGCGGTGCACTCGTCGGCCTTGGACAGGGCAATGACCTTGTCGAGGATGGCCTTGGCCTGGGCTTCGGTGAAGATACTCATGGTGTAAGGGCTCCTGACCGATCAGCCGAGGCTGCGTGCGGTGTTGATGACGTTGATGCCGTTGAAGCGCGCGGTGGACGAACCGTGCGAGACCGCCGAGACCTGGCCCGGCTGGCCCTTGCCGTCGAAGAACGAACCGCCCAGGCGGTAGTCGCGCTCGTCGGCCACGGCGGTACAGGCATTCCAGAACTCCGGCGTGCGGATCTGGTAGGCCACGTCTTCCAGCATGCGGGTGATCTGGCCGTTCTTGATCTCGTAGAACAGCTGGCCGCCGAACTGTGCGTTGTAGCGCTGCTGGTCGATCGAGAACGAACCGTCACCGATGATGTAGATGCCGTTCTCCACGTCCTTGATCAGGTCCGGCACGCTCAGCGGCTTCTTGCCCGGTGCCATCGATACGTTGGCCATGCGCTGGAACTGCACGCTGGACCACGAATCGGCATAGCAGCAGCCGTCGGACTCGGTCTTGCCGAGGATGTGGGCCTGGTCGCGGATGGTCTGGTAGTCCACCAGCTTGCCGTTGCTGATCAGGTCCCAGCGCTTGCACTTCACGCCTTCATCGTCGTACGCCACCGCCCCGAGGCTGCCCGGCTGGGTCTTGTCGGCGAAGATGTTGACCAGCTCGCTGCCGTACTGGAAATGCTGTTCGCGCTTGTCCAGGGTGGCGAAGCTGGTGCCGGCGTAGTTGGCTTCGTAGCCGAGCACGCGGTCCAGCTCCAGCGGGTGGCCGATCGACTCGTGGATGGTCAGCCAGGTGTGCGACGGATCGAGCACCAGGTCGTACTTGCCTGGCTTCACCGACGGGGCCTTCAGCTTCTCCTGCGCCTGCTTGGCGGCGGCGATCGCGTCTTCCTTCATGTTGTAGGAAGAGCTGTAGTTGACCACGCCATTCGGGCTGACCACCTTGCCGGCAGCCGCACCGTCCAGGTACTCGTAGCCCAGGCCCATCGGCGAGGACAGGCCTTCGCGGGTACGGAACTTGCCACTGGCCTTGTCGATGGCGGTGATCGTCATCGGGGCCCAGATGCGGTGCACGTCCTGATCGATGTAGGAGCCATCGGTGGAGGCGAAGTACTTCTGCTCGTTCACCAGGAACAGCATCGAGTTGACGAAGCTGGCACCGGCGCCCAGCGCTGCGGCGTTGACGTCCAGCAGCAGGTCGACCTTCTCCTTGATCGGTACCTCCATCGCGTTCTTGCGGATTGGCGTCTTCCAGCTCACCTCGCCCACGCCGGGTGCCTTGGCGAGCTGTACGGGGGCGGTCTGCACGCCGGCGTTGGCCTTGGCGATGGCAGCGGCCTGCTGCGCGGCGCGGGCCACATCGGCCGTGCCCAGCGCATTGGTGGCGGCAAAGCCCCAGGCACCGTTGACGATTACGCGGATGCCAACACCGGTGGACTCGGTGTTCACCACGTTCTGCACCTTGTCTTCGCGGGTGATCACGAACTGCCGCAGGTAGCGGCCGATGCGCACGTCGCAGTAGGTGGCACCGGCGCTGCGTGCGGCCTGCAGGGCGGCGTCGGCCAGGCGCTTCTTCAGCGCCGGGTCGAGGCTGGACTGCAGCTGCTCGGCGGCGATCACCTTGCCGAAGAAGGAGGGCACGATCAGCCCGCCCGCGGTAAGCCCGGTCAGGGCCAGGAAGTCACGTCTTTGCAAGGCTGCTCTCCATGTCGAAGGATGGGTGGCTCAAGCGCCGAGACTGCGCGCGGTGTTGATGATGTTGATGCCGTTGAAGCGGGTGGTGGACGATCCGTGCGAGACCGCCGAGACCTGGCCGGGCTGGCCCTTGCCGTCGAAGAACGAACCGCCCAGGCGGAAGTCGCGTTCATCGCAGATGGCGGTGCAGGCATTCCAGAATTCCGGCGTGCGGATCTGGTACGCCGCATCCTCGACCATGCCGGCGATCTTTCCGTCCTTGATCTGGTAGTACAGCTGGCCGCCGAACTGCGCGTTGTAGCGCTGCTGGTCGATCGAATACGAACCGCGGCCGTGGATGTAGATGCCGTTCTCCACGTCCTTGATCATGTCCTCGACGCTGAGCGGCGTCTTGCCCGGTGCCAGCGAGACATTGGCCATGCGCTGGAACTGCACGCTGGACCAGGAATCGGCATAGCTGCAGCCGTGCGAGGCATCGCGGCCGAGGATGTGGGCCTCATCGCGGGTGGCCTGGTAGTCGACCAGGATGCCGTCGCGCACCAGATCCCAGCGCTGGGTCTTCACGCCTTCGTCGTCGTAGCCGACCGCACCGAGGCTGCCGGGCTGGGTCTTGTCGGCGAAGAAGGTAACGATGTCGCTGCCCCAGCGGAAACCCGCATCGCGCTTGTCCAGCGTGGCGAAGCTGGTGCCGGCGTAGTTGGCTTCGTAGCCGAGCACGCGGTCCAGCTCCAGCGGGTGGCCGACGTTCTCGTGGATGGTCAGGAACAGGTTGGACGGGTCCAGCACCAGGTCGTACTTGCCGGGCTTCACCGACGGCGCCTTCAGTTTCTCGCGCGCGTGGCGGGCGGCCGCAATGGCGTCCTCGACCGGGTCGTAGGAATCGCGGTAGGCAGTGATGCCACCGGGCAGGTGCACCTTGCCGCGCGCATCGCCATCAAGGAACTCGTAGCCCATGCCCATCGGCGAAGACAGGCCGGCACGGGTGCGGAACTTGCCGCTGGCCTTGTCGATGGCAGTGGCGGTGAACGGCAGCCAGATGCGATGGATGTCCTGGTCGATGAACGAGCCGTCGCTGGAGGCGAAGTACTTCTGTTCGTTGACCAGGAACAGGGTCGAATTGATGTAGTCGGCACCCGCATTCATCGCGGCGGCGTTGAGTGCCAGCAACAGCTCGACCTTGTCCTGGATCGGCACCGCCATCGCGTTCCTGCGGACCGGGGTCTGCCAGCGCACTTCACCGACCGATGGCGTCGGCGCCAGCTGCACCGGCCGGGTCTGGATGCTGGCGTTGGCGCGGGCGATTGCCGCAGCCTGCTCGACCGCCGCGCGCACGGCGGCCTCGGTCTGCTGATGGGTCGCGGCGAAGCCCCAGGCACCGTTGACGATCACCCGCACGCCCACACCGGACGATTCGCGGTTGGTCACATTGCCGACCTGGTGCTCGCGGGTGATGACCGACTGGTTGAGGTAGCGACCGATGCGCACATCGCAGTAGCTGGCCTTGGCCGTGCGTGCGGTGGCCAGCGCCACGTCCGCCAGGCGCCTGCGCTGGAGGGTGTCGACCGGGGCCAGCAGCTGCTCGGCGGCGATGGCACGGGAATGCGGCAGCAGCAGGCCCGCCAGGCCCAGACCGGAAAAAGCCAGGAACTCACGTCGTTGCACAGCGTTTCTCTCTCTCGCTTGCGTGCAGCCGGCAACAGGCCGAGCCGATCACGTCAACCACTCGACTTTCGCCAGCGCAGCGCGTCCGGGCAAGTGACTGCAGTCATGGTTGGGGAGGGTTTCGGCAGGGCTGCGCCCTGCACCTGCTCAGAGCCGGAGCAACAGCAACAGCAACAGCAACAGCGGGCTTGCTGAGGGGTGGCGGGGCGGTGTGGGTGGGCAGGACACGCCGTAAACCCATCCTTGGGGGCTCGATGGCGCCATCCATGGCGCCAACGGTCCTGCCCACCCACACCGCCCCACCTCTGACAGATCGCAGCGGCTGTTGGTGGGTGTCGACCTTGGTCGACACATCTGTCAGATATCGAAATGAATCCGGGGTCAGATCCATTTTCCGTAGGAAAACGGATCTGACCCCGATGCCGTTCCAACAGATCGCTGGAAACTGTCGAAGGCGGGGTGGGTCCGGTTGCGGGGGCGTGAGCGCCATGGATGGCGCGACCGAGCCTCCATGGACGGATTCACGGCGTCCCCCGCAATCGGATCCATCCCGCCATCCCCCAGGAAGCCAGCTTTTGACGTTGCTTCGGCCTTTGCGGTTGCTTCGGCGGGTGCAGGGCGCAGCCCTGCCGGGCAACACCCCCTCGTGCACAATGGGGCCGACCCCGCCTGGACACCGTCCTGATGTCGAGCAAGCCGTATTCAGAAGCCTGCGAGCGCAACCGCGAACCGATCGCTACCGCACTCGACCCGTGGATGGGCGACCGTCACCGGGTGCTGGAAATCGGCAGCGGCACCGGACAGCACGCGGCCTTCTTCGCCGAGCGCTGGCCGTGGCTGCGCTGGCAGCCCAGCGACCATCCGGACCATCTGCCCGGCATCGAGGCCTGGCGCGCCGGGGCCGCGCTGCTGAACCTGCTGCCGCCGGTGGCGCTGCAGGTGGAACTTCCACCGGCGCCCGGTCTGAGCCTGCCGCAGGGCAGCATGTTCGACGCCGCATTCAGCGCCAACACACTGCACATCATGAGCTGGGAGCACGTGCAGGTGCTGTTCGCCGCGCTGCCATCGGTGCTGCGTCGCGGCGCGCTGCTGGCGGCGTACGGCCCGTTCAACTACGGCGGCCGCTACACCAGCGAAAGCAACGCGCAGTTCGATGCCTGGCTGAAGGCGCGCGACCCGCGCAGCGGCATCCGCGATAGCGAAGCGGTGCAGGCGCTGGCCGCCGACCACGGGTTCACCCGCCTGGGCGATGTGGCGATGCCGGCCAACAACCGCCTGCTGCTCTGGCGGCTGGGGTGAACCGCCGGCATTCCTTCAAGCCACCTGCACGATGTGCAGCGCCTTCGGGTTGCGCCACTGCGCAAGCAGGGCGGCTTCACGCACCTTGGCCTGCTCGACATGCGCTTCCTTGACGTGGCCGAAGCCGCGGATGTGCTCGGGAACGCTGGCGATTTCCACCGCCAGCGCCAAGCGGTCGTCATCCAGGCCGTCCAGCAGCAGCTGCACGGTGGCCTCGTAATCGCCGATCAGCTTGCGCTCCATGCGGCGTTCCTCGGTGCGGCCGAACACGTCGAAGCGGCCGCCACGCAGGAACTTCAGCCTGGCCAGCAGGCCGAAGGCCTTGAACATCCACGGGCCGTACTCCTTCTTCAGCAGCCGGCCCTGCTCGTCCTTCTTGGCGAACAGCGGCGGCGCCAGGTGGAAGCGCAGCTGGTAATCGCCCTCGAACTGCTGCTGCAGGCGGCGCTGGAAGTCGCCGCTGGTGTACAGGCGGGCCACTTCGTACTCGTCCTTGTACGCCATCAGCTTGAACAGGTAGCGGGCCACGGTCTCGGTCAGTGCGGTGGAACCGCCGATGCGGCCGGCTTCGGCGGCGCGCACGCGCTCGACCAGGCTGCGGTAGCGGTTGGCATAGGCAGCATCCTGGTACTCGACCAGGAACGCGGCGCGGCGCTCGATCATCTCATCCAGCGAACGCGACAGGCGGGCATCGTCCAGCGGCAGGAATGCCACGTCGCCACCGTGCGAGGGCAGGCCGCGCAGTTCGCGTTCGTCGCCGGTGTTGCGCGGTGCCGCGGTGGCGCCCCATTCGTTGCCTTCCCACTCGCCTGGCGGCAGCGGATGCAGCGGGCCCGGGGTGGATTCGGTATCGGTGTGGCGGTTGTGTACCAGGCCGGCGGCCTGCTGCACGGCTTGCGGATCGACCACCGCCAGGCGGCCCCAGGCGAAGGCCTGCTGGTTCATCGCCACCGCAGCGCCGTTGAGTTCGATGGCGCGCATCAGTGAATCGAACGACAGCGGCACCAGGCCCTGCTGCCAGGCGTAGCCGAGGATGAACAGGTTGGCGGCGATCGCATCGCCCAGCAGCGCGGTGGCCAGCTGGGTGGCATCGAGCAGCAGCGGCTCCTGGCCACCCAGCGCCACGCGCACACCGGCAACGATGTCGGCGGCAGGGAACTGCATGTCGGGGCGGGTGGTGAAGGTGCCGGGCATCGCTTCATAGGTGTTCAGCACCACCTGCGAACGGCCGGCGCGCACCTTCGACAGCGCCCAGTAATCGTTCACCACCACCATGTCGCAGCCCAGCACCAGGTCGGCTTCGCCGGCGGCGATACGCACGGCGTGGATGTCGTCCGGGCGGCGCGCAATGCGGATGTGCGTGGTCACCGCACCGCCCTTCTGCGCCAGGCCGGTCTGGTCGAGCACGGTCGCACCCTTGCCTTCCAGGTGGCCGGCCATGCCCAGCAGCGCACCGATGGTCACCACGCCGGTACCGCCGACGCCGGTGATCAGGATGTTCCAGGGCTGCTCCAGGCTGCCGCGGATGGCCGGTGCCGGCAGGTTGTCCAGCAGGGTGGAGGCATCGCGCTTGCTGCCCTTGCGTGGCTGGCCGCCGTGCACGGTGACGAAGCTCGGGCAGAAGCCGTTCACGCACGAATAGTCCTTGTTGCAGTTGGACTGGTCGATCTCGCGCTTGCGCCCGAACTCGGTTTCCTTCGGCAGCACCGAAACGCAGAAGCTCTTCTTGCCGCAGTCGCCGCAGCCTTCGCAGACCAGCGAGTTGATCAGCACCCGCTTCTGCGGGTCTTCCAGCTTGCCGCGCTTGCGGCGGCGGCGCTTCTCGGTGGCGCAGGTCTGTTCGTAGATCAGGATTGAAACACCCTTCACTTCGCGCAGGCGCTTCTGCACTTCGTCCAGTTCGCTGCGGTCGTGGAACTCGACATCGCTGGGGAAGTGCTCGCGTTGGCTGGTCCACTTGCCGATGTTGTCCGACAGCACCACGATGGTGTGGATGCCTTCGGCGCGCATCTGCCTGGCGATGTCCGGCACGCTCAACGGGCCGTCCACCGGCTGGCCGCCGGTCATCGCCACCGCATCGTTGTAGAGGATCTTGTAGGTGATGTTGACGCCGGCGGCGACCGCCTGGCGGATCGCCAGCGAACCGCTGTGGAAGTAGGTGCCGTCGCCGAGGTTCTGGAACACGTGCGGGGTATCGGTGAACGGCGCCTGCCCGGCCCAGGTCACCCCTTCGCCGCCCATGTGGGTGAAGGTGTCGGTGCTGCGGTCCATCCAGGTCACCATGTAATGGCAACCGATGCCGGCCAGCGCACGCGAGCCTTCCGGCACGTTGGTGGACGTGTTGTGCGGGCAGCCCGAGCAGTAGTGCGGCACGCGCGGGAAGCTGGCGCGCGGCAACGCAAGCTCGGCTTCCTTTTCCTGCATCCACTGCAGGCGCTGCTCGATCGATTCGTTGTTGAAGAACTTCTGGATGCGGCGACCGATCACGCCGGCGATGGTGGCCGGAGTCAGTTCACCGGTGGACGGCAGGATCCACTCACCGCTCTCGTCGTACTTGCCGACGATCGACGGGCGCTGGCCCCAGCTGGCCGGCCAGTTGAAGAACTGCTCCTTCATCTGGCGCTCGATGAAGGCACGCTTCTCCTCCACCACGATGATGTCCTCCAGGCCCTGCGCGAAGCGCGCGATGCCCTGCGGCTCCAGCGGCCAGGTCATGCCGACCTTGTACACGCGGATGCCGATGTCGGCGCAGGCGGCTTCGTCCAGGCCCAGGTATTCCAACGCCTGCAGCACGTCCAGGTAGCTCTTGCCGGTGGTGACGATGCCCAGCCGCGCGCGCGGCGCGTCCATCACCACCTTGTCGATGCCGTTGGCGCGGGCGAATGCCTGTGCGGCCTTCACCGCATAGCGGTGCAGGCGCATCTCCTGGTCCAGCGGCGGGTCCGGCCAGCGGATGTTGAGGCCACCTGCCGGCATCTCGAAGTCTTCGGGCAGCACGATGCGGCGCGCCATCGGATCGACCTCGACCGAGGCCGACGATTCGACCGTCTCGGCGATCGTCTTGAAACCAACCCAGCGGCCGGTATAACGGCTCATTGCCCAGCCCAGCAGGCCCATGTCCAGGATGTCCTGCACGCCGGCTGGATTCAGCACCGGCATCATCGCGCTGACGAACTCGTCCTCGCTGCCGTGCGGCAGGGTTGAACTGCGGCAGGCATGGTCATCGGCGGCCAGTGCCAGCACGCCGCCGTAGCGCGAGGTGCCGGCGGCATTGGCGTGCTTGAACACGTCGCCGCAGCGGTCCACGCCCGGGCCCTTGCCGTACCACATGCCGAACACGCCCTGCACGTTGGCGCCGGGGAACAGGTTGGTCTGCTGGGTGCCCCACACCATGGTGGCGCCCAGGTCCTCGTTCAGGCCGGGGGTGAACTTCACCTTGGCCGCGTCCAGGTGCTTGCGTGCGCGCCACAGTTCCAGATCGAAGCCGCCCAGCGGGCTGCCACGGTAGCCACTGACAAAACCGGCGCTGTCGATGCCTTCCTGTGCATCGCGCAGCCGCTGCATCAGTGGCAGCTTCACCAGCGCCTGCACGCCACTCAGATAGATCCGCCCCTCGTTGCGGGTGTACTTGTGGTCGAGCGTGTAGCCACGGTCGATCAGGTCGGCGGAAGAGGGCGAAGTGAGTTGCGCGGTACTGGTCATGGCTGGCCCGGTCAGGATCGGCTGGCACCGGCCGCGTGCGGGCACGCGGCGGGAAAGGCGCGAATTGTAGCAGTGGGGCCCTTCCGCCCCGGCACTCGCGCAGGCGGCCATGCTGGGGTTAGGATCGGGGAGAGAGAGGGAGGCTGCGGTTGCGGCCTGGGGAGAAGGGATGTCAGTTGCAGGAAAGATCCTGGGCAGCATGTTGCTGGTCTCGGGAACGGCCCCGGTGTGGGCCGCGCCGGCGGTGCCGGCACCACAGGAGTTCTACTTCGACAGCGATGCGGCCGCCGTGCCGATGGTCGTGGTCCAGTCCGACGGGGATGAACTGGTGGCGCAGCTGCTCAAGCAGCGCGAGCGCGGCCGGCGCACCGTGGAGGCCACCGTGCAGCTGGCGTCGGTGGCCATTGCGCAGGGCCGCACCGAGCTGGGTGAACAGCTGTATCGCGAAGCACTGAAGGATGCGCCGGTGCAGGGCAGCCTGGGCCGTGGCGTGCGCTGGAATTACGGCTGGGACCTGCTGCGGCAGGGCCAGGCCGAGGCGGCCCTGGAGCAATGGCAGGCCGCCGCCGGTGGTTCGCTGAGCAAGCCGGGCTGGCTGCCACCCACCTATGCGCTGGCGCTGTGGCGGGCGGGGCAGAAGCAGGAGGCGGTGCAGTGGTATGCCGCAGCGGTGCGTACCGAGCCGACGCAGTGGAGCGACAGCAGCCGTTATGCGGAACTGTTGCCGTTGTGGCGTGACGACGAGCGCGCTTCTCTGGCGGAAGTGCAGCAGGCCTGGGCGGCCGCCCCGCCGGCCTGGCCCTGAGGGAAGGGGTTCGGCCGGGTTGCACCCGGCACCCGCAGAGGCAACGGCTGGAGCAACAGCAACAGCCGAAGCAACAGCGGGCTTCCTGTGGGATGGCGGGGCACTGTGGGTTTACGGGGACGCCGTGAACCCCCCTCCGGGGTCCGGCCCAGCCGCTGGCGGCTGGGCGTTCGGGCGCTTGCGAGGCATGCCTCGCAGGCAAAGCGCCCTCACCCATGGGGGCTCGATGGCGCCATCCATGGCGCCAACGGTTCTGCCTGCCCATACCGCCCCGCCTCTGACGGTTCCCTGTTGCTGTTGGTAGGTGTCGACCTTGGTCGACACGGTAGATCCACGCCATGCGTGGATGCATCCGCATCGGAATCAACTATTCGATATCTGATCGAAATGCAGCCGAGCGTGGGCTCGGCTCTACAAAGAGCGACCAGCCAAGCGGCTTTTGCTCTTGCCTTTGCTCTTCTTTTTTCATTTCCGTGGCTGGACGCCCCGGGAATTGTCAGAGGCCGGGCGGGTAGGCTGCGCAGGGGCGTGAGCCGCATGGATGCGGCGATCGAGCTTACAGGGACGTACTTGCAGCGTCCCCTGCGCAGCCTACCCGCCCGGCCCTACCCAGCATCTGCGTTGAGCGACCAGCCACGAGGGGCTGTGCCGTTCGCGGGAACCTCAATCGTCCGCGCAAACCGTGCGCCCCGACGCCCATGCCCGCAGTGCCTCCACCTGCTCGGCCATCAGCACCGACAGCGGCCGCGTGGCACGGATCTCGTTCATCAGCAGCTCGGTATCCAGCGGCCGGCCTTCGGCGTGCGCCGCATACAGCCCGGCCACGATGGCCTGCTCGATCTCGGCGCCGGAGAAGCCGTTGGCTGCCGCCGCCAGCGCCGGCAGCGCGAAGTCGTCACCATTGAGCTGGCGTCGCCCCAGGTGCAGCCGCAGCAGTTCCACGCGTACCTCCGGCGTGGGCAGGTCGACGAAGAAGATCTCGTCGAAACGGCCCTTGCGCAGCAGCTCGGCGGGCAGCTCGTGCACCTGGTTGGCGGTGGCGACGATGAAGACCGGCGCCTTGCGCTCGGCCATCCAGGTCAGCAGGTAGCCGAGCACGCGGCGCGATACGCCACCGTCCTCGCCACCGCTGGCCAGGCCCTTCTCGATCTCGTCCATCCACAACACGCAGGGCGCCAGCTGCTCGGCCGAGGCCAGCGCCTGGCGCAGGTTGGCCTCGGTCTCGCCGTGGTACTTGTTGTACAGCGCACCCACGTCCAGGCGCAGCAGCGGTACGCCGAAGCCGGCGGCGGTGGCCTTGGCCAGCATCGATTTGCCGCAGCCCTGCACGCCCAGCAGCAGCATGCCGCGCGGCGGGTCCAGCCCGGCCGGTGCCGAGCCGGCGATGAACGCCACCCGGCGCTGGCTTATCCAGCGCTTGAGCCGGTTGGCACCGGCCACGTCGCCGAAGCGCGCGCTGTCATGCTCGAAGAACAGGTGGCCACTGCGGTTGAGCAGCTCGAACTTCAGCCGTGCCAGCTGCGGCAGGTCGTCGTCGCGCAGCGCGCCGTCGGCGTAGATCAGCTGGCGGGCGATGCGGCGGGCGTCGACCAGGCTCAAGCCCTGCAGGTTCTTCAGGATCTTCTTCACTGCCTCGCTGTCGACCTCGACGCGGCGGCCGCCGTGTTCGCGCGCATAGGCGTCGGCCTCCTCGCGCAGCATCTTCAGCAGGGCATTGGCATCGGGCAGGCGCGGGTTGAAGCGCACCGCCAGCGCTTCCAGCTCGGCCGGCAGCTCGACCTTGGCGCCGATCAGCACCAGCACGTGCGGCTCGCTGTGGCGGCGCTGGATCAGGTCGCGCAGCGCGCGCTGGTGGCTGGCATAGCCCAGGTAGGGGTGGAAATCGAGCAGCAGGTAGACACCCCGCTGGTCGGCCTGGCGGATCATCTGCAGGGCCGCGCTGGCGTCGGGCGGGCCGACCGGCGGGTCTTCGCGGTCCAGGTCGATGCGACGCAGGCCCTCGGTGATGGACCAGCGGTGCAGGGCCCGCCACACGTGCATCAGCGTCTGCCGGAACAGCTCGACGATGCGGCCCTCATCCTGGGTCTCGATCACGATCAGGGGGGTATTGGCGCGGATCAGTGCGCTCAGGTCCTGCAGTTCGCTCATGCCGGTTCGATCCTTCGGGGGCGCCACGATAGCAAAGGCGATGGCCACTGGTTCAGCACGGCGCTACCTCCCGTCACCACCGCCGGTGTACGCTCGGGGCACGTACCCGGAAGCGAGGCTGGCATGAAGACGATCCTGGTGGCCGGTTCCAAGGGCGGGGTGGGCAAGACCACCGTCGCCACCCACCTGGCCGCGTACGCGGCATTGCAGGGCAAGGCCACGGTGATCGCCGATGCCGACCCGCAGGGCTCCAGCACCCGCTGGGCACAACGGCGTGCCGGGCTGGAAAGCGCGGTGCTCCCCATCGATGTGTACCGGAAGAAGCAGTGGGCGCAGAAGCTGCCCGACGGTACCGATACCGTCATCATCGATGCACCGGCCGGGGCACTGGCCGACGATATCCCCCATTTCCTGGACGCGGCCGACGCCGTGGTGGTGCCGGTGCTGCCCTCGGCGCTGGATATCGAAGCCATCGTCGGCTTCCTCAACAGCCTGGCCCAGAACCCGCGCGTGCACAGCCGCAAGCTGCCGGTGGGGCTGGTCCTCAACCGCACCAAACCCTGGACCCAGACCTCGCAGCAGGCGCTGCAGATGCTGGGCGAGTGGCCGTACCCGGTGGTCGCGCAGCTGCGTGACAGCCAGAGCTACGTGGTCATGACCGGCCTGGGCCGCAGCCTGTTCGACTACCGCTCGGCCCAGGTGCGCGAGCACCAGGCCGACTGGGAGCCGCTGCTGTCCTGGTTGAAGCTGTAACGCTGCACGTCTCCACCCTCTTTTCATGGAATCCCGCGATGCGAGAATTGATCCTGCTGCGCCATGCCCATGCCGAACCCGCCGTTTCCGGCCAGGCCGACCTCGACCGGCCGCTGTCGCCGGTAGGGCTCGCCGAGGCCGAAGCGGCCGGCAAGTGGTTGAAGGAAAACAACCTGCTGCCCGACTGCGTGCTGTGCTCGCCGTCGCGACGCACCCGCGAGACCCTGGAAGCGGTGATGACGGCCATCGGCTATGTCGAAAAGCGCCTGGAAGACCGTATCTATGAGGCTACCCCAGGCACCCTGGCGGCGCTGGTGGACGAGCGCCGTGACCTGGACCGGGTGTTGATCGTCGGCCACAACCCGGGCCTGGAGCAGCTGGTGGCCCTGATGACCGACGGCACCAGCAGTGACTACCGTGGCATGCCGCCGGGCGGCGTGGCCGTCCTTGGCTTCCCGCGCGAGTCCTCGATCGAACCGGGCGTGGCCAGCCTGAACGCGTTCTGGTGGCCGTGATCCGATGAGCCTGGCGCGGCGCAGCCGCTTCCTGCTGCCCGCGTTGCTGGCGCTCGGCCCGGCCTGGGCCGCGGCGCCCCCACCGACCCCGTTGCCGCCCGTGTCCGCCGAGACGCCACGGGTACTCCGCCTGGATACCCAGCGCTCTCGGATCGGCTTCGAGGTGCGCACCCGCTTCGGCCAGCGCATCGAAGGCGTGTTCCCGCACTTCGAGGGGCGTATCGAGATCCTGTCCGATGGCCGCCACCAGGTGCACCTGAAGATGTTCACCCGTTCGGTGGAGATCCCCGGCAAGGCGCGCTATACCGGCTGGATGCGTGGCGAGGAGTTCTTCGATGCCGGGCGCCATCCGGTGGTCGAGTTCGACTCGCTGCCGTACTGGCCGGAGACCGTGGAACAGGGCGGCGACATCAATGGCCGGCTGACCCTGCGCGGCGTCAGCCACCCCGAGTCGCTGCGGGTCGAGAAAGCGGAGTGCGACCGACCCGGCTATGATTGCGATGTCGTCAGCCGCGGTACCGTTCAGCGAGGCCGGTATGGAATGGACAGCTGGCAGCTTGCCTTGAGTGACCGAGTGACTTTCGTATTGCGTGCGCGCCTGAGCGAGGCGCCGAAACCGTGAACCTCCTGCTGCGTGTACTGGCGCTGGCAACCGTGTTGCTGGGCAGCGGTTGTGCATCGCTCTCGCATGCCGAGCGCGATCGCGCCGAAGCAATCGCCGTGCAGGCGCGCTCGACCGACGTCGACTGCCAGCGTGCCGATCGCTGTGCGCAGGACTCTCCCCTGCGTGCGCTGGCCGGGCGGGCGTTCACCGAATCCACCCCGGAACAGCCGCGCCACTACGCCACCCTGCTCGACGAGGGCGAGGGCGCCCTGGTGGCGCGCCTGAACCTGCTGCGCAGCGCGACCCGCAGCATCGATCTGCAGACTTACATCTTCGACAAGGACGACAGTGCGCGGCTGGTCATCGACGAGCTGCTGGCCGCCTCGCGGCGCGGGGTGAAGGTGCGGGTGTTGATCGACCAGCTCTCGGCGATCTCCGACCTGCAGATCCTCGGCGCGCTGTCCGGCGCGCACCAGAACTTCCAGCTGCGGGTCTACAACCCGACCTTCGGCAAGGCCCGGCTGAACTACTTCGACTATGCCGGCAGCGTGCTGTGCTGCTTCCGCCGCTTCAACCAGCGCATGCACAACAAGCTGCTGGTGATCGACGATGCGATCGGCGTGGTCGGCGGCCGCAACTACCAGGATGACTATTACGACTGGGATCGCGAGTACAACTTCCGCGACCGCGACGTGCTGATCGCCGGCCCGGAGGCGCGGGCGATGGCCGCCAACTTCGATGCCTTCTGGCGCGCCAAGCGCAGCGTGCCGGCCGAGCGCCTGAACGATGTCGGCCGCACCCTGCTGCGCGAGGGCGTGCCGACCCTGCCGCCGGCCAGCTTCCGCCGCCCCGAGCGGGTGCAGCGGGTCAGTGCCGAAGCCAACGACATGGACTTCGTCAGCCGTTCCTTCGTCGATACCGCGTTGCCGGTGGCCTCGGTGCGCTATGTGGCCGACCTGCCGCGCAAGCACCGGCGCGAGAAGGCCGATGCGCCGCTGGCAGGCCAGCACGTGACCGAGCCGCAGCTGGATGCGCTGATCGCCGGCGCGCAGAAGGAAGTGATCCTGCAGACCCCGTACCTGGTGCTGTCCAAGCCGGCGCAGAAGCTGTTCCGAGCACTGCGCGAGCGCCCGCAGCCGCCGCGCGTGGTGGTATCCAGCAACAGCCTGGCGGCCACCGACAACCCGATCGTCTATGCGCTGTCGTACAAGTACAAGCGGCGCAACATGCGCGAACTGGGCTTCAACATCTTCGAATACAAGCCGTTCCCGCTGGATGCACCGGTCGATTACCGCAACCTGCTGCCCGACCCGATCGCTGCGCCCGAAGGCGAGGATGACAGCGGGCGCAATCCGTTGATCGGCGGCAGCGCTGCAGGCAGCAATGCCGGCGACAGCCGCGATGAGCGCCCTGCGCCGACCGGCAAGCAGGGCCCGGTGAATCATCCGCGCACCGGCAGCGCCTACCAGAACGCGCGCGAGCGCCGCCGCGCGGCCGGCAGCGAGGTGGAAACGCGCCTGCTGCGCACCGAGACACGACCGTCGTTCCTGGGCAGCAAGGCGGTCAACAAGCCGTTGCCGGTCACCCGCAAGGGCGCCCGTATGGGCCTGCACGCCAAGTCGCTGGTAGTCGATCGCCGCATCGGCGTGGTCGGCACCCACAACTTCGATCCGCGCAGCGAGAACTACAACACCGAAGGCGCGGTGATCATCGATGACCCGGCCTTCGCCGAGCAGCTGGCCGAGAGCATCCTGCGCGATATCCATCCGCAGAACTCGTGGACGGTGGCGCCGCGGGCCAAGCCGCCGGTGCTTTCCGGGCTCAACTACAGCGTCGGCAAAGCCTCCGAAGCACTGCCGATCCTCGACTTCTGGCCGTGGCGCTATGCCACTGACTACGAATTCAAGCCCGGCCCGGACTGCCCGCAGCCATTGCCGCGACAGGACCCGGGCTTCCACCGCTGCTATGTCGCCGTGGGCGACTTCCCCGAGGTCAATGTCGGCCCGAAGTGGCTGCTGGTCCGCATGCTGACCGCATTCGGCGCCGGCCTCGTTCCCATCCTCTGAAGGTGCCCGCATGACCCAGGTGTTCCGCGAAGCCGTTTCCCTCGAGCAGCTCAACACGCTCAGCCGCAACACCGCGATCGCGTCGTTGGGCATTGTCTTCAGCGCGGCCGGTGACGACTGGCTGCAGGCCACCATGCCGGTGGACGAGCGCACCCGCCAGCCCTACGGCATCCTGCACGGCGGCGCGTCGGTGGTGCTGGCCGAGACCCTGGGCAGCAGCGCCGGCAACCTGTGCGTGGATGCGGCCAAGCAGATCTGCGTGGGCCTGGAAATCAACGCCAACCATGTGCGTGCGGTGCGCTCGGGCACGGTCACCGGCACCGCCCGCGCGCTGCACGTGGGCCGCAGCACCCAGCTGTGGGAGATCCGCATCGAGGATGAGCAGGGCCGGCTGGTATGCATCTCGCGGCTGACCCTGGCGGTGGTGGCGGCCGGCCACGGCTGAGCCCCGGAAGGCCGGTGACGGCAGCGGAACCCAGCGTTCCCTGCCGATTGCCCCGGTCAATGGCAGTTATGGCCTAAATCGGCTGGCAGCGATGACGGCCCTCCGGTATCGTGCGCGGATGACTTCCCCCACTCCGGCCCCCCGCGGCGGCGTGGCGCGTGTGTGCCGTTACCTGTACCGCGTACCGCTGCTGTTGGTCCACATCGTCGTGTTCCTGCCGCTCATCCTGATCGGCATGCTTCGGCCGTGGGGCGAACTGCGCGTGGGCGAAGCGACCTTCGGTGCCAAAGTGGTGAACTGGTGGCAGGGTGGGTTGATGTGGATCTTCGGCTTCCGCCTGGTGCAGATCGGCACGCCGTTGCCCGGTGCCGTGCTGTTCGTCGCCAACCACGTCAGCTGGGTCGACATCTGCATCCTGCACAGCCAGCGCATGATGGGCTTCGTCGCCAAGCGCGAGATCGCCAGCTGGCCGCTGGTCGGCTGGCTCGCCGCGCGTGGCCAGACCATCTTCCACCAGCGCGGCAATACCGAATCGCTCGGTGGCGTGATGCAGGTGATGTCCGATCGCCTGCGTGAAGGCAAGGCGGTGGGCGTGTTCCCGGAAGGGCGCACCCGCGGCGGCCACGAAGTCGGTCCGTTCCATGCCCGCATCTTCCAGGCCGCAGTTGAAACCGGCGTGCCGGTGCAGCCGGTGGCACTGGTTTACGGCGCCAAGGGCGATGCGCAGACCATTGTCGCGTTCGGCCCCGGCGAGAGTTTCTTCGCCAATTTCCTGCGCCTGCTCGGTGAGCCGGCGCGGCGTGCGGAAGTGCACTTCCTGGCACCGATCGGTGCGCAGGATCTGGAGGGCCGTCGGCGCATCGCGGAGACTTCGCGCGCGCGCATCGTGGCGGCCATGAGCACGCAGTGAGGCTGCGGTGGCCCTGATCCCGCCACCCGTCCTGGACGCCGGCACGCCGACGCTGCATGCGGCTGACTACCAGCCACCGCGCTGGCTGCGCAATCCGCACCTGCAATCGATGCTCAGCTCCAGCCGCATGCGCCTGCAGCGCGGCCTGCTGCTGCTGGCCGCGACCGGCGCGATCAGCGAAGAACTGATCCTCGACGGTGGCGATGGCGTGCGCCTGCAGGGCTGGCACAGCCGCGTCGAAGGCCGCGAGCCCAAGGGCATGGCCCTGCTGCTGCACGGCTGGGAAGGCAGCGCCGAATCCAGCTACATGCGCATGGCGGCCGCGCGCATGCTCGAACAGGGCTTCGACGTGGTGCGGCTGAATTTCCGCGACCACGGCAATACCCATCATCTCAACCCCGGCATCTTCCACTCCAACCTGATCGACGAAGTGGTGCATGCCGCCGGCGATATCGCCCAGCGCTGGCCGCAGCTACCGCTGGTGGCGGCCGGTTATTCGCTGGGCGGCAACTTCGTGCTGCGCCTGGCCCTGCGCGCGCCGGCCGCCGGCGTGCCGCTGCTGCGCGTGGCCTCGGTATGCCCGGTGCTGGACCCGGCGCTGACCATGGAAAGCATCGAGAACGGCCCGGCGATGTACGACTGGTACTTCCGCCGCAAGTGGGCCGGTTCGCTGCGGCGCAAGCGCGACCTGTTCCCCGAGCTGAGCGACTGCGACGACCGCGTGCTGAAGCTGGACATCCGCGCGTTGACCGCCTGGCTGGTCGAGCGCCACACCAGCTTCGGCTCGTTGCAGGCCTATTTCGATGGCTACTCGATTGCCGGCGATCGCCTGTCCACGCTGCAGGTGCCGGCCGACATCCTGATGGCGCAGGACGACCCGGTGATTCCCTATGCGACCTTCAGCGACTGGCAGCTGCCGCGCCAGGCGCACCTGGAAACCGCCTGCTGGGGTGGCCACTGCGGCTTCCTGGAAAACTGGCGCGGCGACGGCTTCTCCGAGCGCTGGGTGGCGCAGCGCCTGCAGCGCGTGCTGCAAGGCTGAACCGGCACGGGCGCGCAGGCCGCTACAATGCGGGTTTGCCCTTGAACCGGACCGCCATGCAAGACCAGATCATCCAAGCGTTGCGCCAGAACGAGGCCGACCAGGCCGTGCAGCTGGCCCAGGCATGGACCCGTGATGAACCCGGCCAGGCCGAGGCCCACCGCTGGCTGGCGCTTGCGCTGCAGCAGCAGGGCAACGCCGAGGACGCGATGCAGGCCCTGCAGCAGGCGCTGCAGCTGGCCCCGGACAATGCCCAGCTGCACCTGCAGCACGCCGGCCTGCTGCTGGCCCTGCGCCAGTTCGACGGCGCCGGCGAAGCACTGACGCGCACCACCGGGCTGGACCCGAACGCATTCGCCGCCTACCTGATGCAGGCCCACCTGGCGATCGGCCGCAACGATTTCGATGAAGCGCAGCGCCTGTCCACCCTGGCCTCGCGTGTCGAACCGGACCACCCGGAACTGCTGACCATCGACGGCATGATCGCGCTGCGCCGCGATGATCCCGATCGCGCGCTGACGCTGCTGTCGGCCGCCAACCAGGCCCAGCCCAACGACATTCGCGTGCTCTACGCACTGGGCTTCGCCTACCTGGGCAAGAACATGCTGGCCTTCGCCGAGCAGGCGTTCCGCCGCGTGCTGGAACTGAACCCCACCCTTGCCTCGTTGCATGGCCTGGTGGTGCAGCTGGCCATGCGCCAGGGCAACCTGGACGCTGCCGCCGAAGCGATGCAGCTCGCGCTGCAGCAGCAGGGCCTGGATACGCCGTCGATGCGCCGCCTGGCCGGCGAACTGGCACTGCGCAGCGGCCAGCCGCTGCAGGCGCTGGAGCACCTGCTGCCGTTGCTGGAGTCGCTGCCTGACGACCGCGACGTGCTGCAGCTGCTGCTGATGTCCTGGCAGCGCCTGGGCCGCGAAGACGAGGCCCGCGCCCGCCTGGATGCCGCCCTGGAGCAGCACCCGCAGCTGCATGACCTGTGGCTGGCACGCCTGGCGGTGGAAGAGGTCGGCAGTGCCACCGCCGCCGCCACGGTCGAGCGCTGGATGGACGCGATGCCGGGCCACCTGCCGGCGCTGGAAGCGCGCCTGCGCCTGCACGACATGGTCGGCGAACACGCCCAGGCCGAAGCGATCGCCGAGCGCATCGTCAGCCTCGAACCGGGCCGCGTGAGCGGCGAAACCCGCCTGGTCGAAGGCCTGCTGCAACGCGATCCGGCCGCCGCGGTCGCCCGCGTGCAGGCGCTGATCGACATGGCACCGGAAGGCCACCGCGCCGACCTGCGCACCTGGCTGGGTGAGATCCAGGATCGCGCCGGGCAGCACGAAGACGCGCTGCAGACCTGGCTGGCACTGCAGGCCGACCAGGCCTCGCAGCGCCTGCCGCTGCCGCCGCAGGCCAAGGCGCCGCCGAGCTGGCCGGACAAGGGCGAGATCGACGGCGAGGCCACCTCCGCGCCGATCTTCCTGTGGGGTGCGCCGGGTTCGGGCGTGGAGCGCGTGGCGACCGCCCTGGCCGCCGCCAGCCCGGTGCTGCGCAGCGACCGCTACACCTCCAACGCACCCGATGATGCCTTCCAGAACTACCACACGCTGCAGGACCTCGCCTCCGGCGTGCTGACCCCGGAGCGGCTGGTGCAGCGCTGGCGCGAACAGCTGCCGTCGCGGGGCGTGCAGGACGACGCGGTCATCGACTGGCTGCTGTGGTGGGACAACGCGCTGTTGTGGGCGCTGCGCCCGCAGCTGCCGCAGGGCCGCCTGCTGGTGGTGCTGCGTGATCCGCGCGACATGCTGCTGGACTGGGTGGCCTACGGTGCGGCTGCACCGCTGGCGATGACCTCGCTGGCCGAAGCCAGCGAATGGCTGGCACGCGCGCTGGCCCAGGTCGCCGCCCTGCACGAGGACGATCTGTATCCGCAGGTGCTGCTGCGCATTGACCAGATCGGCAACGATCCGCAGGCGATGGCCGAACTGCTGGGCCGCCTGTTCGAGCGGCCGATGCCGCCGGCCGCGCAGCTGGGCGCGCCGCGCTTCCCGCCCGGCCACTGGCGCAACTACCGCGACGTGATGAGCGCCGCCTTCGCCAAGCTCACCCCGATCGCGGTGCGCCTGGGTTACCCGGAAGAGTGAGGACACGCCGATGCAACTGAGCAGCCACAGCCTGACCAACGGTGCACCGATCGACCGCGAATTCGCCGCCGGCGATGCCGCGGGCTTCGCACCGGACCGCAATCCGCACCTGGCCTGGAGCGGCGCGCCGGAGGGCACCCGTTCGTTCCTGCTGGTGTGCGTCGATCCAGACGTGCCCACCGTGCCGGAGACAGTCGGCCGCACCGACATGAGCGTGCCGCGCGACCAGCCGCGCTGTGATTTCGTGCACTGGGTGATGGCCGATATCCCGGCCTCGGTGCACGAGATCGCCGCAGGCAGCTGCAGCGACGGCTTCGTGGTGAAGGGCAAGTCCGCACCGGCCGGCCCGGCCGGCAGCCGCCAGGGCCTGAACGACTTCACCGGTTGGTTCGCAGGCAATCCGGACATGGCCGGTGACTACCTGGGCTATGACGGCCCGTATCCGCCGTTCAACGACGAGCGCCTGCACCGCTATTTCTTCCGCGTCTTCGCGCTGGACGTAGCGTCGCTGCAGCTGCCGGAACGCTTCACCGCTGCCGACGCCTACCGCGCCATGCACGGCCACGTGCTGGCCGAAGCCGCGCTGCATGGCACCTACACGTTGAACCCGGCGCTGGGCTGAGCGAGCCACCTGCTTCTGTAGCCGAGCGCATGCTCGGCTGCTGTCTGCCGGAAGAGCAGCCGAGCATGGGCTCGGCTCGACGACGCACAACGAAGAAGGGCGGCCTTGCGGCCGCCCTCCACCCGTCAGCCGATTGACAGCCGGCTCTACATCACTTCTCGATGGCCGACTCGACCACCATGTCCAGCACGTACGCCTGCGACGGCGCATCGGCCGGCGGGTTCTTCACTTCGTAGCGCTTCACGCGCACCACGTTGCGCACGCCGTCTTCGTGGGTGTAGCCCTCGATGTTGCCGTAGAAGTTCTCGAACTTGCCCGGCTCACCCTGCTTCAGGCCCTTGTCGTCGAACTTCACTTCGCGCACCTGCAGGCACTGGTAGTCCGGGATCAGCGGGTGCGAGCACTTCTGTGTCTTGGCGGCCACTTCCAGGAACACGGTTTCGCCGGCGCCGCCGTAGCGGGTTTCAGCGGTCGGCTCCGGGTTGAACACCAGTACGTCGCCCTTGGCGTTGGTCAGGGTCAGCTTGCCATCGGCATCCTGCTCGGCCTTCAGCTCGCCCTGCAGGCGGCTGGACACGGCCTCGTCCAGCGCCATCAGCGCCTTGTCGGTGCAGGCCATCATGGTCGAGGCCATCGCAGACACGCTCAGCTTGCCGTCGGCCAGGGTGTAGCCGCCGCCCATGCGGTTGCAGGTGTTGCTGACCGACAGGCGGCCATCCGCGAAGTCCAGGGTGACCGGCTTGTCTTCGCGGGCGAACAGCGCGTCGATGCGCTTGCCATCGGCACCGGTGGCCTGCTGCAGCAGCCAGTGCTGGCTCTGCAGGCGCTGCGCATCCAGGTGCGCCAGCGTCTGCTGGTCTGCTGCCTTGGCCGCGGCCGGGGCCACGTCGTCGCCGCCGGTGCCGGCCGGTGCCGGGGTCTGGCTGCAGGCGGCCATCAGGGCCAGCGGGAGGAGCAGGGTGAGCTTGCGGTTCATGGTGATTCTCCTTGGGGAACCGTGGGGGAAACGGGGTGGGCCTGGCAACGGGGTTACCGTGCCCCGGCGCTGTTCAGCTGCCGGAGGGCAACCACAGCAGCAGCGCCGCGCCCAGCGCGATGCGATAAAGGGCGAAGGCAGTGAACCTGTGCGACTTGATGTAGCCCATCAGCCACTTCACTACGACGAAGCCGGTGATGGCCGCGGCAAGGAAGGCCACGCCCACGTCGGCCCAGTCCTCGCTGCCCAACTGCCCGGCCTTGGCCATTTCCAGGAAGGTGTAGGCGCTGGCAGCGAACATGGTGGGAATGCCGACCAGGAACACGAACTCGGCGGCGGCGGCGCGGCGGCTCAGGCCCAGCAGCATGGCCAGGAAGATCGCCGAGGCCGAGCGCGAGGTGCCGGGGAACACCCCGGCCACCACCTGCGCCAGGCCCACGCCGATCGCCACGGTCCAGGTCACCTGGTCGCGGTCGGGCAGGCGCGCGGTATAGGCCTCCACCAGCAGCATCCAGACGCCGCCGATGATCAATGCCCAGGCCACCGGGCTGACCGTCTCCGGCAGCGACCAGCCGGCCTTGCGCACCACCAGGCCGACCACCGCAGTGACCATGAAGGCGGCACCGAGCTTGAACACGTAGTCGCGGTTCTCGCGCTGGCCGAAGCCGGTGGCCAGCTGCAGCAGGCGCTGGCGGAACACCAGTACCACCGCCACGATCGCACCGGCCTGGATGACGATGTTGAAGAAGTCCGAACGGGCTCCCAGCCAGTGCTGGGCGATGAGCAGGTGGCCCGTGCTGGAGATCGGCAGGAACTCGGTCAAGCCTTCGAGGATGCCCAGCAGCAGGGCAGAGAGCAGGTCGGACATGGACGGTGCGGGCGCGCGCGGCAGGAAGAAAGAAGGTCGAGAGGATAGACGATCCCTGCTGCACCAAACGGGTGCGTCTGGTGCCGGCTGCACCCGTTTGGTGCGCACGGTTCTGCACCGGTAGGGGGCGGTCTTTTGCAAATCAATGACTTGCAGCCTGCGAAAAGTTGGCACGGTCGTTGCTGTACCTCAGCAGGCATTCATCCCCATCCGAGGTCGTACCGATGTCCGTGGAAAACGTTGAGAAGCTGATCAAGGACAACCAGATCGAGTTCGTCGACCTGCGTTTCGTCGACATGCGTGGTGTCGAGCAGCACGTGACCTTCCCGGTCAGCATCGTCGAGCCGTCGCTGTTCGAAGAAGGCAAGATGTTCGATGGCAGCTCGATCGCCGGCTGGAAGGGCATCGCCGAGTCGGACATGGTGCTGCTGCCGGATACCGCCAGCGCCTACGTCGACCCGTTCTACGCCGATCCGACCATCGTGATCAGCTGCGACATCCTCGATCCGGCCACCATGCAGCCGTATGGCCGTTGCCCGCGCGGCATCGCCAAGCGCGCCGAGGCTTACCTGAAGTCCTCCGGCATCGCCGAAACCGCGTTCTTCGGCCCGGAGCCGGAATTCTTCATCTTCGACTCGGTCCGCTTCGCCAATGAAATGGGCCACACCTTCTTCCAGGTCGACTCGGAAGAAGCGGCGTGGAACAGCGGCGCCAAGTACGATGGCGCCAACAGCGGCTACCGTCCGGGCGTCAAGGGCGGCTACTTCCCGGTGCCGCCGACCGACACCCTGCACGACCTGCGAGCCGAGATGTGCAAGACCCTGGAACAGGTCGGCATCGAGGTGGAAGTGCAGCACCACGAAGTGGCCACTGCCGGCCAGTGCGAGATCGGCACCAAGTTCAGCACCCTGGTGCAGAAGGCCGACGAACTGCTGCGCATGAAGTACGTGATCAAGAACGTCGCGCACCGCAACGGCAAGACCGTCACCTTCATGCCCAAGCCGATCGTCGGCGACAACGGCAGCGGCATGCACGTGCACCAGTCGCTGTCCAAGGGCAGCACCAACCTGTTCTCCGGTGACGGCTACGGTGGCCTGAGCCAGCTGGCGCTGTGGTACATCGGCGGCATCTTCAAGCACGCCAAGGCCATCAATGCCTTCGCCAATTCCGGCACCAACAGCTACAAGCGCCTGGTGCCGGGCTTCGAAGCGCCGGTGATGCTGGCCTACTCGGCCCGCAACCGTTCGGCCTCGTGCCGCATTCCGTGGGTGTCCAACCCGAAGGCACGCCGCATCGAAATGCGCTTCCCGGACCCGATCCAGTCCGGCTACCTCACCTTCACCGCGCTGATGATGGCTGGCCTGGACGGCATCAAGAACCAGATCGACCCGGGCGCACCGAGCGACAAGGACCTGTACGACCTGCCGCCGGAAGAAGAGAAGCTGATCCCGCAGGTCTGCTCTTCGCTGGACCAGGCGCTGGAAGCGCTGGACAAGGACCGCGAGTTCCTGAAGGCCGGTGGCGTGATGAGCGATGACTTCATCGACGGCTACATCGCGCTGAAGATGCAGGAAGTGACCAAGTTCCGCGCGGCCACCCACCCGCTGGAATACCAGCTGTACTACGCCAGCTGACCGGGGGCGATGGCGGTGGGCTTCCCCCTCCCACCCGCCGCCATCGCGCCCGTTTTCGCGGCTGGGGAGCCGCGGTCAGATCGGGGTCGGATCCCGTTCGTTTACGGACGGGCTCTGACCCCTGATCCAGGGGCAAGAGAGAGACCGGATACGCGACCAGGGCCGCCCTCCCTCCCGCGTCGGTCGTGCAAGGAGAGAGGCACGGCCGTCCCGGCCCTGTACGTGTCCGGTGCAACAGCCACGGTCATCATCCTGATGACCCGTGGTTGCCTGATGCCAACGCGCGCTGGCGCGCTGGCCCCATCCACCATCGGGACATGCGCATGAAACTGATCTCCGCCATCATCCGGCCGTTCAAGCTCGACGAGGTCCGCGAGGCCCTGTCCGACGCAGGCGTGTCGGGCATCACCGTGACCGAAGTGAAAGGTTTCGGTCGCCAGAAGGGCCACACCGAGCTGTATCGCGGCGCCGAGTACGTCGTCGATTTCCTGCCCAAGATCAAGATCGAAACCGTGGTCACCGACGAGCGTGCCGACGCGGTGATCGAAGCGATCCAGTCGTCGGCAGGCACCGGCAAGATCGGTGACGGCAAGATCTTCGTCACCGCCGTCGAACAGGTCATCCGCATCCGCACCGGCGAAATCGGTGCCGACGCCCTGTAACCCCCTTCCGGAGACTCCCCCATGAAGATGCGCCTTCTCACCGGGTGGCAAGCCCGGTTCCATCTGGTGTGCCTGTTGATGCTGCTCAGCGCACTGGTCGCCGGTGCCTGGCCGGGCAGTGCCCACGCCCAGGCCCAGGTCTCGCCGCTGCCCAGCGAAAGCGTTGCGGTTGAACCGCTGCAGGATCCTGCAGCGGCAGCTGCTGCGCCGGCCGTGGCCGAAGCCGCCGCCGCCTATGATCGTGGCGACGTCGCCTGGATGCTCACCTCCACCCTGCTGGTGCTGTTGATGGTCGTGCCGGGCCTGGCCCTGTTCTATGGCGGCCTGGTGCGTTCGAAGAACGTGCTGTCAGTGCTCAGCCAGATCCTGGTGGTGTTCTCGCTGGTGCTGCTGCTGTGGGTGTCCTATGGCTACAGCGCGGTGTTCAGCGCCGGCAATCCGTTCTTCGGCTCGTTCACCGAATTCGCCTTCCTCAAGGGCTTCACCCCCGACTCGGTCGGCAACACGCCGATCAAGGGCCTGCCGGATTACCTGTTCGTCGCCTTCCAGTCGACTTTCGCCGGCATCACCACTGCGCTGATCGTCGGCGCGTTCGCCGAGCGCATCAAGTTCCGCGCGGTGCTGCTGTTCTCGGCGCTGTGGTTCACCCTCAGCTACATCCCGATGGCGCACATCGTCTGGGGCGGCGGCTACCTGGGTGAACTGGGCGCGATCGACTTCGCCGGTGGCACCGTGGTCCACATCAATGCGGGCGTGGCTGGCCTGGTGGCCGCATGGTTTGTCGGCAAGCGCCTGGGCTATGGCCAGACCGCGCTGAAGCCGCACAACGTGCCGTTCACCTATATCGGCGCGATGCTGCTGTGGGTCGGCTGGTTCGGCTTCAACGCCGGTTCCGCCGCCGCCGCCGATACCGTGGCCTCGCTGGCCTTCCTCAACACCGTGCTGGCCACCGCCGCTGCCGTGCTGGGCTGGACGCTGGTGGAAGCCATTGGCAAGGGTAAGCCGTCGGCACTTGGCGCGGCCTCGGGTGCGGTGGCCGGCCTGGTTGGCATCACCCCGGCCTGCGGAACTGTCGGCCCGCTTGGCGCGATCATCATCGGCTTCGTCGCCGGCGTGGTCTGCGTGTGGGGCGTGACGGGCCTCAAGCGCATGCTGAAGGTGGACGACACCGCCGACGTGTTCGGTGTGCATGGTGTCGGCGGCATCGTCGGCGCGATTCTCACCGGTGTGTTCAGCGCACAGTCGCTGGGCGGTACCAAGCCCGATCTGGATATCGCCCATCAGGTCTGGGTGCAGCTGGTCAGCGTCGGCCTGACCGTGGTCTGGTCGGCGGTGGTGACCACGCTGATCCTGCTGGTGGTGCGCAGCGTGGTCGGCCTGCGCGTCACCGAGGAAGCAGAGCGTACTGGTCTGGATGTGACTTCGCACGGCGAGTCCGCCTACGAGGCCTGAAGTAGCGGCGGAGCTACTGCATTGATGGTGTGGGTGCCGACCGTTGGTCGGCACTTCTACTGTTCTGGTGGGTGCCAGGCTTGCCTGGCACTGCTCCTGCTCCGGTGGGTGCCGACCGTTGGTCGGCACAACGGCATGCATCGTCGCGCCTGATCGCGCACAATCGGGCCATGCACCCGACCCGCACCGCCCTGATGCTCTCGGCCTGCCTGCTGCTGGCCGCCTGCGCCTCCACGCCGCAGGAAACCCGCAACCCGCTCGCCACCTGGGTGCCGTCACCCAACCAGAACGCGCGCACGCCGGTCATCATCGTCATTCACCACACCGAGCAGAAATCGGTGCAGCAGAGCCTGCGTACGCTGCGCACCGCCAACAGCGGTGGGCCGGTCAGTGCGCACTACCTGATCGGTGCCGATGGCCATCGCTACCAGCTGGTCGCCGATGAGCGCCGTGCCTGGCACGCCGGCGCCGGGCGCTGGGGCACCATCACCGATCTCAACTCGGCCTCGATCGGCATCGAGCTCGACAACGATGGCCGCAGTCCGTTCAGTGCGGCGCAGATCGAATCGCTGATCGTGCTGCTGCGCGATCTCACCACCCGCCTGAACATTCCGCCGCGCCAGGTGATCGGCCACGCCGACCTGGCGCCGACGCGCAAGCAGGACCCGAGCCGGTTCTTCCCGTGGCAACAGCTGGCCGAGGCCGGTTTCGGCGTCTGGCCGCGCGCGGCCGACGGGGCTGCGCCGGAAGGCTTCGACGCGTGGAATGCGCTGGCCCGCTTCGGCTATCCGCTGGACAACCGCGACGCCACCGTCGCTGCCTTCCACCGCCGTTTCCGTGGCCGCGACGACCTGCCGAAGACGCTGGATGCCGAGGATGCCCGCATCCTGCACTCACTTCTGCTGCAGATGCCCTGAACACTTCTGATTGTCGCGGCTTGCCGCCTGACGACCTGCACGACACCATGGCGGCATGACCGAATCCGCCTCCTTCTCCACGCACAAGCACTGGGCACTGCTTGCCATCGTTCTGCTCGCCGGCTGCGCCACCACGGGTACTGGCCCCGAAGCGCCGGCTGCAGCCAAGCCGGCTGCCGCTACCTACGCCAAGGTCGACTGGAAAACGCTGCCAGCGGTCTCCGATGCCGACCTGCGGGCCGGCTTCGTTGCCTGGCGCAGTAGCTGCACCCGCCTGAAGAACGATGCGGTCTGGGCAAAATCCTGCACCACCGCCGCGGCGGTTTCAGACAAGGACCCGGCCGCGATCCGCCAGTTCCTGCAGCGTGACCTCGATGTCTATGCGCTGCGTGCTGGGGGCCACCAGGCCGACGGGCTGATTACCGGCTACTACGAGCCGATCTACGCCGGCAGCCTCACCCGCACGGCCGCTGCCACCGTACCGGTTTACGGCACGCCGAATGATCTGATCGTGGTGCAGCTGGACAGCGTCTACCCGGAACTGAAGGGCAAGCGCCTGCGCGGTCGCCTCGACGGCAAGGTGCTCAAGCCCTATGACGACGCCGGCACCATCGCGGCCAAGGGCGCCAAGGCCCCGGTGCTGGCCTGGCTGACCGATCCGATGGACCTGCAGCTGCTGCAGATCCAGGGGTCGGGCCGGGTACGCCTTGCTGACGGCACGCAGGTGCGGCTGGCCTATGCCGAGCAGAATGGCCACCCGTATCGCGCCATCGGTCGCTGGCTGGTCGACCAGGGCCAGCTGAAGAAGGAAGACGTCACCATGGACGCGATCCGCGCCTGGGCTCGGGCCAACCCCGCGCGCGTGCCGGAGCTGCTGCGCAGCAACCCCAGCTACGTGTTCTTCGTGCGCAATCCGGACAGCCCGGAGGGTCCGCGCGGCTCACTGAACGTGCCGCTCACCGCCGGCTACAGCGTGGCGGTGGATCGCACCGTGGTGCCGCTGGGCAGCCTGCTCTGGCTGTCCACCACGCGCCCCGATGGCACGCCCGTGGTACGCCCGGTGGCCGCGCAGGACACCGGCGGCGCCATCGCCGGCGAAGTGCGCGCCGACCTGTACTGGGGCAGCGGCGATGCCGCCGGCA
Organism: Stenotrophomonas sp. 85239_Sma; assembly: GCF_056481725.1. Lineage (NCBI taxonomy): Bacteria > Pseudomonadati > Pseudomonadota > Gammaproteobacteria > Lysobacterales > Lysobacteraceae > Stenotrophomonas > Stenotrophomonas sp. 85239_Sma. The sequence goes on from NZ_CM151163.1 coordinate 146,960, forward strand.
AGCTGGCCGGCGACATGAAGCAGAAGGGCAACATCTGGATGCTGTGGCCAAAGGGCGTGGCCTTGCCGAACTGAACCGGCAGGGGTCGGATCCCTTTCCGCAGGAAAGGGCTCTGACCCCGGATGCCTGATAATGGCGCCATTCCGAACTTTCCGGCCGCGCCTGCGGCCAGGACCCCTGCAATGACCTACGCAAAGCACAACGCAAAACCCGGCGCGAAATCCGCCGCAAAGAAGTACTACAAGCACTGGGCCGAATCGGGCCTGGGCAAGGGCAACGTGCTGATGGAAGCCCGTGGCGAGAAGATCGTGCGCCAAGTGGAGATCTACGGCACCAGGATGGTCTGGGCCGACGAGCATGCCCACAGCGATGACCGCTTCCTGCTGGCCGACCAGCCGGTGTCGTTCCTGGATTTCGACGAGGACGACGAAATCTCCGCGCGTGAATTCGAAGCCGCCTGGAAGAAGGCACGGGAAGCCACCGGTTACCCGGTGTAATCCCACCCCCCGGCACCCGCCCTTGTAGCGCCGAGCCTTGCTCGACGCTGCAAAAGTGGGCATGTGAAATGTTATACGATTACATTTCACCGTAACCGCCCCTTCCCATGAAGACTTCCACCCTGGTGGCCGCCCTCGCGGCCGCACCGTTCGCCCCTGAAGCTTTCACGCAGTCGGCCGACGCCGCGCTCACCCTCGGCAAGGTGCAGGTACACCAGCACGGCGAAGGCCAGCTCAGTGCGCACCAGGTGCTGACCTCGGTGGACGTCCTGGGTGCAGACCAGATCGAAAACCGCAACGTCTCGCACAGCTGGGAACTGCTCGGGCAGATGCCCGGCATCCAGCTCACCGAAACCCGGCAGGGCGCCGAATCGGGCAAGGTCAGCTTCCGCGCCTTCAACGGCGAGGGTTACCTCAATGCCATCAAGACGCTGATCGATGGCATCCCCAGCAACGTCAACAGCGGCAACCAGCGCTTCATCGACATGCTGTTCCCGCTGGACATCAGCTACATCGAAGTGGTGCGCGGTACCAACGACCCTCGCTATGGCCTGCACAACATCGGCGGCAACGTGAACTTCGGTACGCGCCAGGGTGGCAGCTACACCGATGCGCGCCTGGCCTACGGCAGCTACAACACCCGTGATGCGCAGCTGGCGGTTGGCCGCGAAGCCAATGGCTTCGCGCAGAATTATTTCGTCGGCACCCAGGCCAGCGATGGCTACCGCGACCACGACACCTCGAAGAAGTACTCGCTGGGTGGCAAGTGGTTCTTCGGCTCGCTTGACGAAGGACTGCGCGTGGGCCTGACCGCGCGCGCCTACCACCATCAGGCCGACGAACCGGGCTTCATGACCGCCGATGAACTGCGTACGCACCGCCGTAGCAGCGAGCTGCGCAACGGCAACGACGGTGATGACCGCGACATGCGCCAGCTTGCCGCGCACCTGGACATGAAACTGTCCGACGCACTCACCTTTGGCACGCGGCTGTACTACAACCGCTACGAAGACGATCGCCGCGTGACCTTCAGCAACCTGCACACCGGCAACCTCCCGCGCCAGCGCCGCGTGTGGGACGAGCGGCAGCATGGCCTGCTCAGCACGCTCACCTGGCAGGCCAGCCCCGCGCTTACTGTCGAGGGCGGCCTGAACTACGAGCAGCAGGACAACGGCTACATCCGCGAGCGCTACGCCTACGCCGAACCCACTGATTTCAGCCGGCCACCGGCACGGGTGCAGAACAATGATCGGCACAGCTTCGACAACTGGGGCGCCTATGTGCAGGCCGTCTACCAGCCCGTCGAGGCCTGGAAGATCGTGCCGGCCTACCGCGTGGACCGCTTCAGCGGCCGCACGCACCTGATGAACGGCGTCAGCGGCCGCCTGCAGGATTACGGCAGCATCGGCCAGCCCAAGCTGAGCATCATCCACAGTCTGGGCCAGACCACCCACGTGTACGCGAACTGGGGCCGCACCTTCCAGGTGCTGACTGGCTCCACCGCACCGGCCTACCTCACCCCGGGGCAGGCGCCCATGCAGCCGTCCACCAACACCGGCATGGAGCTGGGCCTGAAGTTCCAGCCGTTCGCGGGCAGCCAGGCGCGCCTGGCGGTGTGGCAGCAGGATGCGGAAAACGAGGTGTCCAACATGCCGGCCACCGGCACTACGGTCACCCTGGGCAAGACCCGCCGGCGCGGCGTGGATGCGCAGTTGAGCCTGCAGTTGGGCGACGACTGGACGGTATGGGCGTCGCACGCCTACCAGGAAGCGAAGATCACCCGCGACGACCGCGATGCCAGCATTTCCCTGCAGGGCCGCGAAGTGGCCGCCACGCCGCGCCATATCAGCAACCTGGGTCTGGACTACCGCGCCACGGATGCGCTGCGGCTGGGCCTGCAGGCGCGTGCACAGGGCGATTACTACCTTGAGGAGCGCAACGTGGCCGGCAAGTTCGGTGGCTTCGCCGTGCTCGACCTCAGCGCGGCCTACCAGCTCACCCCGCGCTTCAGCGTGGACCTGCAACTGAAGAACGTCACCGGCCGCGAGTACGCCTACGCCTGGTACGACAGCTTCTTCTGGGACAGCGCCCGCCCGATGTTCTCTCCGGCCCCGGCGCGCAGCGTGTTCGTCGGCCTCAACATGAAGCTGTGACCCGCCCACATATCCGGTAGTGGGCGAGCATGCTCGCCCTGCGGCCGGGCCCAGAGCCCCGCGTTTTGCACTACATTGGTGCAATGTCCGACCCCACACCCTCGCCGTCTCTCGATGCCCTGGGCACGCCGCTGGCCTGGGCCGGGGCTGATGGCTGCATTGCCGGTTGCAATCCAGCCTTTGCCCGCTGGCTGGGCGTCAGCGCCCGGCGCCTGCTGGGTCGGCCGCTGGTCGCTCTGGAAGTGCAGGGCGAGGCGCTGGCCCATTTCCTGGCCCGCGATGAGCGCGACAGCCTGCGCCTGAACCGGTTGGCGCTGGCGGTGCCCGGCGAGGCACCGCGCTTCGCCGAGGGCTGGATGAGCCGCCGCGACGATGGTGGCTGGCTGCTGGAGGCGCACCCGGTCGATGAATTCCCCGGGCTGGACCCGACCCAGGCGCTGCCCAGCGCGCTCAGCGCGGCGCTGAAGGGGCTGGCCCACGAGCTGCGCAATCCGCTGGCCGGGCTGAAGGGCGCCGCCCAGCTGCTGGCCCGCCGCGCCGTCCAGCGCGATGCCAGCGAGCGCGAACTGATCGAGCTGATCGGCTCGGAGATCGAACGCCTCAACGGCCTGCTCGACCAGTTGCTGTCGCCCGCCCCGGCCGCACCGCATGCCGAGCTGAACATTCATGCCGCGCTGGAGCGCGTGCTGCGCCTGGCCGAGAACGAGGCCGGCTGGGCGGTACGCCTGCAGCGCGACTACGACCCCAGCATTCCCGAATTCCACGGTGACGCCGACCGCCTCACCCAGGCGGTGTGGAACCTGGTGCGCAATGCGATCCAGGCCGGTGCCGGCAGCATCACCCTGCGCACCCGCGTCGAGCATGGCGTGCGCATTGCCGAACAGCTGCACACGCTGGCGTTGCGCCTGGAAATCGCCGACGACGGCCGTGGCGTTCCCGAGGAACTGGCCGAGCACCTGTTCCTGCCGCTGGTCAGTGGCCGTGCCGAAGGCACTGGGCTGGGCCTGGCGCTGGCCCAGCAGGTGGCACGCGAGCATCGCGGCACGCTGACCTACCGCTCGCGCCCGGGCCATACCGTGTTCACCCTGCTGCTGCCGATCATCAACGGTACCGCCCCGTCCGAGGAGGCCACGCGCAATGTCTGAGTCTTCTTCGTCCCCACAGCGCATCTGGGTGGTCGATGACGATCGAGCCGTACGCTTCGTGCTGTGTACCGCGCTGCGCGAAGCGGGCTACCAGGTCGTCGATTTCGACAGCGCCGCGCCCGCCCTGCAGGCCTTGAGCGAGGGCCCGCCACCGGCGCTGCTGTTCACCGATGTGCGCATGCCGGGCGATGACGGCCTGGTGCTGCTGGACAAGCTCAAGGCCGCGCTGCCGCAACTGCCGGTGGTGGTGATGTCGGCCTATACCGACGTAGCCAGCACGGCGGGCGCGTTCCGCGGTGGCGCGCATGAATTCCTGTCCAAACCGTTCGACCTGGACGATGCGGTGGCGCTGGCGCAGCGCGTGCTGCCGGCAGTGGCACCGGCACTGGCGGCGCCCACGCCAGCGGCGGAAACGCACGGCGATCAACCGCCGCAGCTGGTGGGCGATGCCCCGCCGATGCGCGCGCTGTTCCGCGCCATCGGTCGCCTGGCGCAGGCGCCGCTGGCGGTGCTGATCACCGGCGAGACCGGCACCGGCAAGGAACTGGTGGCCAACGCGCTGCATCGTGAATCACCGCGAGCGCAGGGGCCGTTCGTCGCGCTCAATACCGCCGCGATTCCGGCCGAGCTGCTGGAAAGCGAGTTGTTCGGCCACGAAGCCGGCGCCTTCACCGGTGCGCAGCGCCGCCACATCGGTCGCTTCGAGCAGGCCGACGGTGGCACGCTGTTCCTGGATGAAATCGGCGACATGCCGTTGCCGTTGCAGACCCGCCTGCTGCGTGTGCTGGCACAGGGCGAGTTCTTCCGCGTCGGTGGCCGCGAGCTGATCCGCGTCGATGTGCGCGTGGTCGCCGCCACCCACCAGGATCTGGAAGGCCTGGTTGCACTGGGAAAGTTCCGCGCCGATCTGCTGCACCGCCTGGACGTGGTGCGCCTGCAGCTGCCGCCGTTGCGCGAACGCCGCGAGGACATCGCGCAACTGGCCAGTACCTTCCTGGCCGCCGCTGCACGCAAGCTGGATACGCCCCCGAAGCGATTGACCGCCGCCGCCCTGCAGGCGCTGCGCGAGCATGATTGGCCAGGCAACGTGCGTGAACTGGAGAACGTGTGCTGGCGGATGGCCGCGCTGGCCGCCGCGGACACCATCGGCGTGGCCGATGTCGATACCGCGCTGAACCGCGCGCGGGGCCGCCGCGGCAGCAGCAACAGTGCCGATCCAGGGCAGTGGGAGGCGATGCTGTCGGAATGGGCACGCCGGCAGCTGGGTGAAGGGGCGGAAGGGTTGCACGCGCAGGTGCGCGAGCGGGTCGACCATGCCCTGCTGGAGGCCGCGCTGCAGATCACCCACGGCCGCCGCGCCGAAGCCGCTGCCCGCCTGGGCCTCGGCCGCAATACCCTTACCCGCAAGCTGGGCGCCGGGCGCCGCCGCGGGGGCCATTGAACGGCCCCTGCACGCGATCCTCGCGCCCGCTTGCCGAACCGTTGATCGTTCATGGACGATGCAATGCTTAGTGTCACCTGCAAGGAGTCTTCGATGCGCCTGTCCTTTGCCATCCTGCCGTTGTCCGCCGCCGTGCTGCTGTCTGCCTGTGGCAGTGCGCCGAAGAAGGCCGAGCCCACCCCGCCGCCGCCGACCGTGGTCAGCGCCGCCAAGCAGGCCGAGGCCAATCTGTCGCCGGCCTCGGCCAGCATCGTCAGTGGCCGCATCGCGCTGATGGTGGAGCCCGGTGGCATCCACATCACCGGCCTGATCGGTGGCCTGCAGCCGATGCAGCTGGCCGGCTTCCACATCCACGAGCGCGGCGACTGCAGTGCGGTGGATGCCAGCAGCGCCGGCAATCACTTCAATCCCGGTGGAGCTGCGCATGGCCGCGCCGGTACCGGCAAGCACCACCTGGGCGACATGGACAATCTGCGTGCCGACGCCCAGGGCCGCGCCAACGTCGATATCCACCTCAAGGGCGTTACCCTTGGCGGAGGCGCCGCCACCGATATCGCCGGACGTGCACTGGTCGTGCATGCCAACGCCGACGACTATCGCAGCCAGCCCGCCGGCAATGCCGGCGTCCGCATCGCCTGTGGCGTGATCCGGGTCGTCCGCTGATCACCGCAGGCTTCATCCAGGGAGAGATTCCAATGCGTCTGATCCACACTTCGCTGTTCGCGGCCATCGCCGCGCTGGGCCTGGCGGCCTGCAACCAGCAACCGGCCGCGCCGCAGGCTGAAACCCCGCCGGCCGAGGGCGCCACCACCGAACCGGCGGCAACGCCGGAACCGGCCACCGCACCGGCTGCCGATGCTTCGGCAACGGCCGAGCTGGCACCGACCCAGGGCAACGAAACCAAGGGCAGCGTCACCTTCAAGGTGGTCGATGGCAAGGTCCACGTAACCGGCCAGGTCACGGGCCTGAAGCCGGGCAGCGAGCACGGCTTCCACATCCACGAGAAGGGCGACTGCAGCGCGCCGGACGGCATGAGCGCCGGTGGCCACTTCAACCCGAGCAAGCAGGACCACGGCAGCGTGGCCGCCGATCCGCACCACGGTGGCGACATGCCCAACATCAAGGCCGACGACAAGGGTGTGGCCACCATCGACGGCCCGGTGTCGAGCAACGTGAACATCGGCAAGGGTGATGACTTCGACATCATCGGCCGCGGCCTGATCGTCCACGCCGATGCGGATGACTACAAGACCCAACCGACCGGCAACGCCGGCGCGCGCCTGGCGTGTGCGGTGATCCAGAAGGCCCCGTAAGCGCGATCCTGCTGGAAATGGAAAACGCCGGCGCAAGCCGGCGTTTTTCTTGATCGGTAGTGCCGGCCGCTGGCCGGCAATCGCAGATCCGGAGGTTGCCGGCCAGTGGCCGGCATTACCAACAAGAACAAGCCACCCGGATCAGCGTGCCAGCAGCTCGCGCGCGTCCTGCCCGGCCTCGCAGTGCACGAACAGCACCGGCACGCCGTGCGCTTCCAGCACCGCCGCCATCTGCCGCTGGCGCATCAGGAACTGCTCGTAGATGCCCTTCAAGCGATCGCAGTCGTTCTTGCCGTGGTTGTAGTGGGCGCACCAGCCGGCCGGGTCGAACAGTGCCATGCGCGCCTCGCCGTGCGTATAGCGCAGCAGCGGCTCGGGCGCAGCGTTGAGCCATTCGTCCTCGCCCGGCGCCATGATCGCGGTCTCGATCAGCGGCCACAGCGCCGCCAGGCCTTGATTGTCGTACTGCATCGACATCATCGCGGCCAGATCATTCACGGTGAAATAGCGCGCGTGTTCGATGCGGGCACCGAAGGTGTTCTGCGCCATCAACGCGGTGTCGGCATGCGCCATGCCGTTGGCCAGCAGTGTTTCTTCCAGCGCATTGGCCACCGCATTGGTGGTGGCCACGTCGCTGCCGGTCAACAGGAACGGCACCACGCGCAGGCCGCCACCCACCAGGCTGGCATCGGCCTGGAACGGCAGCGGCACATCACCGTTGGCGTCAGTACCGAAGGCCAGCAGGCGCGGTCCCTGGTTGCGGCCCGGTGCGCGCATCTGCAGCTCTTCCAGCCGGCGGTGGATCGGCCAGCCCGGGCGCAGTACTTCGGCCGGGTCGAAATGGGCGGCGGCGAACACCAGGTCCAGCTCGGCCACCTGCGGCACCAGCTTGGCCAGGTCACGGCCGACGCGTTCGGCCAGTTCACCGGCCTGATCGGCGCTGAGTACCGCCTGGCGGGGGATTTCGCCGCCGGCCAGTTCCAGGGCCAGCACGCCAAGGGCATTCATCGCGGGGTCGGGTTTGCTCATGGTTCCACGGTTGGCCCATCACAGGGCGGCAGCTACACTTGGCTCCATTATGCCTGCTCCGTCGTGCAGGCCATGTTGCAGACACCCTCATCCATGCCAGGTATCTCCATGCCCAACGCTCGTCCCGTCGCCATCCTCGGTGGCGTCCGCATCCCGTTCTGCCGCCAGAACACCGCGTACTCGGATGTCGGCAACCTCGGCATGTCGGTCCGTACGCTGGGCGCGCTGGTCGAACGTTTCGGCCTGCATGGCCAGCAGCTGGGCGAAGTGGCGATGGGTGCGGTGATCAAGCACTCCAGCGACTGGAACCTGGGCCGTGAAGCCACGCTGTCGTCCGGCCTGTCGCCGCTGACCCCGGGCATCACCCTGCAGCGCGCCTGTGGCACCTCGCTGGACAGTATCATCACTGTCGCCAACAAGATCGCGCTGGGCCAGATCGAATCGGGCATCGGCGGCGGTTCGGACACCACCTCCGACGTGCCGATCGTCTACGGCAAGAAGCTGCGTGCGCGCCTGCTGGCCGCCAACCGTGCCAAGAGCACCGGCGACAAGATCCGCGCGCTGACCGCTGGCTTCAAGTTCTCCGAGCTCAAGCCCGAGTTCCCGGGCGTGGCCGAGCCGCGCACCGGCAAGAGCATGGGCGACCACTGCGAGGACATGGCCAAGGAATGGAACATCTCGCGCGACTCGCAGGACGAATGGGCGGTGTCCTCGCACAAGAAGCTGGCCGCAGCCTATGAGCGCGGTTTCTTCAACGATCTGATCGCACCGTTCCGTGGCGTCGAGCGCGACAACATCCTGCGTCCGGATACCTCGCTGGAAAAGCTGGCCACGCTGAAGCCGGCCTTCGACAAGGTCTCCGGCCGTGGCACGCTCACTGCGGCCAACTCCACCCCGCTGACCGACGGCGCCGCTGCGGTGCTGCTGGCCAGCGAAGAGTGGGCGCGTGCGCACGGCCATGAGCCGCAGGCCTACCTGCGCGACGCGCATGTCTCTGCGGTGGACTTCGTGCATGGCGAAGGCCTGCTGATGGCGCCGACCGTGGCGGTGCCGGAGATGCTCAAGCGCAACGGCCTGACCCTGCAGGACTTCGACATCTACGAGATCCACGAAGCCTTCGCCGCGCAGGTGCTGTGCACCCTGCGCGCGTGGGAGAGCGAGGATTACTGCCGCAACCGCCTGGGCCTGGATGCGCCGATGGGTCGCATCGACCCGGACAAGATCAACCTGCTGGGTTCGTCGCTGGCCACCGGCCACCCGTTCGCGGCGACGGGCGCACGCGTGATCGCCACGGCGGCCAAGCAGCTGGCCGAGCGCGGCGGTGGCCGCGCGCTGGTGTCGATCTGCACCGCCGGCGGCATGGGCGTAGTGGCGATCGTCGAGCGCTGATTGCCTTCATCGAACAACAAAAAACGCCGCCCATCGGGCGGCGTTTTTTGTTGTCCGGTGGGTGCCGTTTTTTTCCCGGTGGGTGCCGACCGTTGGTCGGCACACCTCAGCGATGCTTATGGCAACCGCGGATTACCGAATTCGTCGCGCTCCTCGTTGGCGTCATACACCGGCGGCTGCACCGCGATCGGCTGTTCCTCCACCGTGGCACGCAGCGGAGTCTCGGTGCCGCGCACCAGTTCCACGCTGTCCTCGCCCCGCTGCAGTCGCAGCGCATTGGCCAGGCACTGCGCGGCCAGCGCGTGCTCGCCACGCTGTGCGAACAGCTCACCCAGCGCCTCCCATGCCGGGGCACCTGCGCCGGCGGCGATGGCCTCGTGCAGGAACGCATCGGCAGCATCCCACTGCTGCTGGGCCAGGGCGACGCGGCCCTGTGCCAGGCGCAGCGCAGCCGAGTCGTCATGCACGTTGCGCCAGCGTGCCAGATTGCTCTGGCGCGTGGCCAGGCGCTCGGCCGGCAGGCGGCCATACAGCGCCACCAGTTCATCGTCCCAGCGCTGGTCCAGCGCCTGTTCCAGCGCCAGCAGCGCCGGCTCATCCCAGTTCAGTGCCACCGCGCGGCTGGCATAGGCGCCCACCACGTCAGGGGTCGGCCGCAGCGCCTTCGGCGTGGCTTCCCACTGCGCGGCCAGCGCGTTGACGTCGGCCGCTTCCAGCAGCGCCTGTGCAGCCAGGCGTGCTTCCAGTTCGCTGTTCGCGTCGGCCGGAAGCACCTTGCTCTGGCGCAGTGCGCCCAGCTGGCCATACGCCTCGTGGGCGCGGCCGGCCAGTGCCAACGCTTCGGTGCGCAGCCACAGGCCGCGCGGCGGTAGCGGCTGGATTGCCGCTACGTCCAGGGCATTGATCGCATCCACGGGCAGATCGCGCGCCAGCAGCTGTTCGGCGCGCAGCAGCGCCTGCAGGGTGGCATCGCTTTCACCCAGGCGCTGCAGCAGCGCCTCGCCAGCGGGGCCATCGGCACGTGCCTGCGCACTGCGCACGGCATTGGCCAATGCTACCGCGCTCACTTCCGGGTCCTTGGCGGCGCCGTCCAGCAGCTTCTCGGCACGCTGCCACTGGCCATGCTCATAGGCCTGCAGGCCATCGATCAGGCGCACCCGGCCCTGCTTGCGGCGGTAGCGGCCCCAGGCACGGAACGGTGCGGCAATCAGGCTCCACAGCAGCCACAGCACCAGCACCGCGATCACCGACAGCAGCGCCACCTTCGGCAGGTTGCTGTGGTAGTCGTAGCCACCGTAGCGCAGGGTCACTTCGCCGAAGCGGTTCAGGTCATCGGCGCCGAGCCATTGTGCGGCCACCACGCCGATGGCCACGGCCAGCAACAGCACGACCAGTGATTGCAGGGGTTTCATGCGGGCTTACCTCCGGTCGGTCTGGGTGCGCAGTTGTTGCAGGGTGCTGCCAAGAACAGCGTCGCTGGCCTGCAGCGGCAGTTCGCGCAAGGCCTTCAGTTCAGCACGTTGCGCGCGCAGGGCTGGTGAATCCGGCCAGCGCCGTTGCGCCCAGTGCTCCACGCGATCCAATGCCGTATTGCGGCCCGCGCGGTCGCCGCGCTCGATCGCAGCACGCGCCAATGTCAGTTCCAGCTGCAGCGCGTCGTCGGCAGTGCGCTGTTCGGCAGCGGTCAACGGGCCGTTCTGGCGGCTCGGGGTGATGTCCACGAACGGCGCCAGCGTGGCCTGCCACCAGGGCTTGGCGGGGTTGCTGCCGGTCGTGCCGGTGATCTGCGACGGCAGGCCCTGCAGCGCCCTGGCCACCGCATCCAGGCGCTGCAGCGACTGCACGCGCGGGCCGCTGCCGAGCGCATCCAGTGTCTCGCGCTCCTGCACCAGCGCTTGGCGCAGGTTCAGGCCATCACTGTCGGGCAGTTCGGCCAGTGCCGTCGCAGCCTGGGCGTACAACCGGCGTGCGCCTTCCACATCGTCGGCGTAGTTCAGGCGCTGCGCGGCCTGGGTCAGCAGCAGTTCGGCCTCATCGCGCTGTACCGCCTGGCGTCCCTGGTTGGCGCTGTCGGCCAGCTTGGCCAGGTTCTCTTCCAGCAACGCACTGCGCTGGGAAAGGCCCAGCATCTCGTCGCGCAGCACGCGGTTGGTGGCGGCTGCGTCCTGCAGGCGCTGGCTGCTCGCGCGCTGGTCACGGCGCAGTGCATCCAGCGTGGCCTCCAGGCCCTGCAGCTGCACGGCAGTGGTCTGTGCCTGCGCTGCCTGTTCACTTTGTTGCTGTTGCCAGACGTACCAGCCGGCGTAGCCCCCCACGCCAAGCACGACCACCCCGGCCAACGGCAGCAGCCAGCGCACGGGTCGACGGGGCGGGGAAACGGGCGGAGTGTCGTTCATCGGGCTTCCTTGTCGGCAACGTCGCCGGTTGGGGCCGGCAGGCCGCGTTGTGCACAGCATCACTGTTGCTGACGACAGCGGCAAGCGTGACCCACGTCCCTGTTCAGGTCGCTGCCGGGACGGTGAGCGTGGTGTGTGCGGCCGCCACCAGCTGCGCAGCGGTGGGGCCGGCCGCGCGCATGACGTGCTGCAGGCCCAATGCCCGCGCCTGTTCGCCGAGGCGATCACTGGCCACCACGGCGGTCGCGTGCGCCTTCAGGCGTTGCTGCAGTGCCGGCGGGAGCTGCTGCCAGAAGTGCTGCAGCGCTTCGCCACTGCTCACCGCCAGCATCCAGGGATACGGTGAATGCGCCAATCGAGCCAGCGCACGGGGGGGCAGGCGCAGCAGGCGACGCTGGTACACGTCGGCACGCTCGATCGTGGCGCCCGCCGCCTGCAGCTGCGCGGCAATCAGGCCACGACCGCCGGGCGCGGTCACCAGGCCGATGCGCAGGCCCTGCACGTCGGCCAGCACCGGCAGCGCCAGCAGACCTTCACTGTCCATCCGTTGCGGTGCATGCACCTCGGTGATGCCGTGTGCCTGCAGTGCGCGCGCGGTGCCTTCGCCCACGGTCAGCCACGGGCTGCGCTGTGCCTCGACCAGCGGCAGCAGGGACGCGGCTGCGGCAACGGCGGCCGGGCTGGTGAACACCACCCGGTCGCAGTTCAGCGCGCGTTGCAGCTGGCGCATCACGGGCGTGCCGTGCAGCCGTTGCAACCGCCAGGGTGACAGGGCCAGTACATCCCCGCCCAGCCCAGCAACGGCGCGGCGCAGCGCCGCATGCTGGCCCTGCGGGCGCAGCGAGATCAGGGTCCAGCGCACGCCGGAACGGGTGGCGCCAGTGGGTATCGTATGGTCGACCATTGCCTGCATTATGCGGGCCCTTCGTTGTCCTGGTCGCTGCTCCGATGTCCGTTGATGCCCTGACTTCCTCGTTGGCCGCCCTGCAGGACGTGCTGGACTGCATGCCGGCGGTGCGCGCCATGCAGATCCAGCTCGACGGCTATGCCGATGGCGTGCTGCGCATCACCGCGCCGCTGGCCGCCAACGTCAACGACAAGGGCAATGCCTTCGGCGGCAGCCTGGCCTCGGTGCTGACCCTGTCCGGCTGGGCCCTGGTCAGCCTGCGCCTGCGCCTGGCCGGCCACGATGCCGAGGTCTACGTGGCCGACAGCAACCTGCGCTACCTGGCGCCGGTCTACGAAGACCTGCACGCCCACGCCGAAGCGGCCGAAGCCACCGGCTGGGACGCCTTCCTGAACACCTTCCGCCAGCGCCGCAAGGCCCGCATCAGCATCATCGCCACCCAGCCCGGAGCCGATGGCAGGCCGGCCGCCGAGTTCAGCGGTCGCTTTGTTGCCTTCGCCAAAGGGTAGGATGACAGGCTGACGTCCTGGGGAAACCACCGATGCGCCGCCTCATCCAGTTCCTGATGTACTCCCTGCTGCTGGTCAGCGCCGTCGCTTCAGCCGACGACCTGAGCCGCAAGCAGCGCAAGCTGCTGGAAGAGACCCAGGTCGCCTATGGCGCCACCATCCGCTGGGGCAGCATGGACGATGCCATCGGTTACCTCGACCCCAAGCTGCGCAAGGAAAAGCCGCCCACCGAGTTCGAGCTCAACCGTTACGCCCAGCTGCGCGTGTCGTCCTACCGCGAGCGCAGCAGTGCCTCGCTGGACGGTGGCCTGGTCGAGCGCCGGGTCGAAATCGGGGTGATCAACCAGAACACCCAGGCCGAGCGCACCGTGGTCGTGGTCGAGCGCTGGCGCTGGGACCCGGACGCCAAGCGCTGGTGGCAGACCGCGGGCCTGCCGGACCTGTGGAAGGGGCAGTGACGGGCCGCGTCCGGCTTGTGCGACAATCGGCGCCCGCTTAATCGACCCGTGACCTGAGTGAATTACGAAGAGTTGCTGGCCTTTGCAGGCCGAAACCCGATGCTGTCCGCGGCCCTGGTCGGCCTGACCGTGGCCATCATCGTCACCGAGATCCGCCGCCTGTTCCGGGGCTTCAAGGGCATCAAGCCCGCCGAACTGACCCAGCTGATCAACGCGGGCGGCACGGTGGTGGTCGACCTGTCGGCCAGCGGTGACTTCGAGAAGGGCCACATTGCCGGCAGCCGCAATGCCCAGGCCAGTGCCTTCGGCCCGGAAAACAAGCTGGTGGCCAATGCCAAGCAGTCGCCGGTGGTGCTGGTGTGCCGCAGCGGCAACGCCTCGGAAACCGCCGCCAAGGCGCTGAAGAAGGCCGGCTTCGAGAAGGTCTACGTGCTCGACGGCGGCATTCCCGCCTGGCAGCAGGCCGAACTGCCGCTGGTCAAGGGCCGCAACTGATTGTCGCAGGTGGCGGATCCGGCCTTGTATGGGCCTGATCCCGCCCCCATCGCAGTAGTTCGACCATCGTTTTCATTGCATTCACCTGGAGTTACTGGAAATGTCCGAAGAGATCACCAACGGCGCCGCTGCGCCGGTCGATGCCGCCACCGGCCCCGCTTTCACCGTCGAGAAGATCTACGTCAAGGACGTTTCCTTCGAGTCGCCGAACGCCCCGACCATCTTCAACGACCAGGTGCAGCCGGAGCTGCAGCTGAACCTGAACCAGCAGGTGCAGCGCCTGGGCGAGAACGCCTTCGAAGTCGTGCTGGCCGTGACCCTGACCTGCCAGGCCGGTGAGCGCACCGCCTACGTGGCCGAAGTGAAGCAGGCCGGCGTGTTCGGCCTGGTCGGCCTGGACCCGCAGTCGATCGACGTGCTGCTTGGCACCCAGTGCCCGAACATCCTGTTCCCGTACGTGCGCCAGCTGATCAGCGACCTGATCCAGGCCGGCGGCTTCCCGCCGTTCTTCCTGCAGCCGATCAACTTCGAAGGTCTGTACGCAGAGACCCTGCGCCAGCGCCAGGAGCAGGGCGACGCACCGTCGCTGGCTGACTCCGAGCCGGCTGGCAACGCCTGATTCCTGCCGCGACGTCACGGATGAGCACTACCGCTGACAAGATCGCCGTGCTGGGCGCCGGTTCCTGGGGAACCGCACTGGCCAGCCTGCTCGCACGGCACGGTCACACGACCGTGCTGTGGGGGCGCGACGCTGCCGTGGTCGAGGCCATCGACCAGCGCCACGAGAATCCGCGTTACCTGCCGGGCATCCCGCTGCCGGACAGCCTGCGTGCCACTACCGACCTGGCGTCGGCGGTGGAGGGCGCCGCCTGGATCCTGGTGGTCACCCCCTCGCACGCGTTCGGTGAAACCGTGCGTGCGCTGGCGCCGCTGCGTCCGGCCGGTGCCGGCGTGGCCTGGGCCACCAAGGGCTTCGAACCCGGTTCGGGCCGCTTCCTGCATGAAGTGGCGCGCGAAGTGCTGGGCGAGGACGTGCCGCTGGCCGTCGTCACCGGGCCGTCGTTCGCCAAGGAAGTGACCCAGGGCCTGCCGACCGCGATTACCGTGCATGGCGACGTGCCCGAGTTCGCGCAGACGGTGGCCGAGGCGATGCATGGCCCGGCGTTCCGTGCCTACACCGGCGACGACATGGTCGGTGCCGAGCTGGGCGGCGCGATGAAGAACGTGCTGGCCGTGGCTACCGGTGTGGCCGACGGCATGCAGCTGGGCCTCAACGCCCGTGCCGGCCTGATCACCCGTGGCCTCAACGAGATGCTGCGCCTGGCCGCTGCCATCGGGGCCAAGCCGGAAACGCTGATGGGCCTGGCTGGCCTGGGCGATCTGGTGCTGACCTGCACTGGCGACCTGTCGCGCAACCGCCGCCTGGGCCTGGCCCTGGGCCGCGGCCAGACGCTGCAGGATGCCGTGCGCGAAATCGGCCAGGTGGTCGAATCGGTGCAGACCGCCGACGAAGTGATGCGACAGGCGCGCCGCCATGGCATCGACCTGCCGATCTCCGACCGCGTGCGTGCCGTGCTGCACGGCGAGCAGACCCCGGAAGAAGGCCTGCGCGCGCTGCTGGCGCGGGAACAGAAGCCGGAATACCCGGACACGCTGTTCAAGTGAATCGAAAAACCCCGGCCCAGCGCCGGGGTTTTTTCATCAGGGAGTACACACGCGGGTGCCGGGCGGGAGACAGGCTGCGGTGGGTGCCAAGCTTGCTTGGCATCACGCGCGCGGCATATCCACGCATGGCGTGGATCTACGGCAACGCCCGATCACCGCGCCCGTGGCGGCGCGTTGCTGTTGTCCATGTCCGAGAAGATCAACCACGGTCCATCGCCCACGCGCTTCAGCGACAGCGTGAACTTGCCGGTGTCCGCCACGGCGTTGCCATAGCTGTAGGCACCGATGATGTAGCCGACGTTCCCATCCACCGAGTACGCGAAGGCACGCAGCCGCAATGGACTGCCGCCCTGGCCGGCATACGCGGCCTCGATTGCACTGCGTCCACGCACTGGGGACTGGTTGCTCTGCAGCACAAAGCCATCCTCGGCAAAGAGTGCTGCCAGCGCCTTGGTGTCGCCCAGGCGCCACGCCTGCTCGTAATCGCGCAGTACGCGCTCCAGCGGCGCGGGCAAGGCTGCATCGGGAAGCGGCTGTGCGGGCTTCGCGCCTTCAGCATCGTGGGCGATGGCCGGCGATGCCAGCAGCAGGGCACTGCAGAAGATCATGGCGAGTCGTGTACGGCGCATGCGTCCGGCTCCAGGCGATGACGGGAACGTACGAACGCATCCTAGCGCGCTGCTGGTTAGAATCGCGCAGGCGCCCGCATGGCTGCATGCAGCGCAGACCGGACAAGGACAGGGAATGAAGATTCGGATCACAGGGATGGCACTGACGGTCGCACTGCTGGCCGCCTGCGGGCAGGCATCGGCACCGGATGCAGCGCCGGCCGCACCGGCACCGACCACCGAAGCACCGGCCGCCACAGCGACGGTGGTCGAAAACGAGCCGTCCATCGAAGACGGCGTGGATCCCTCGGTGTGGGACAACGAAGGCGAGCCGGAAGACCCGAGTGCCGGCGGCGAACTCACCTGCGCGGACAGCCCGCTGGCGACGCATTTCTTCACCCTGGTGGGTGGCAACACCGTGGACGACTGCGGCCGCAAGGACCCGAAGGTGCTGGCCGCGTTCAACGCCCTGATGCAGAACACGGCGGCGGCCGAATCCGCCGACAAGGAGATTCCCTCGCTGCGCGAACGCCTGTTGAGCGGGCCCAGCGGGCCTGGCGAACGGGTGGTGCTGCAGGGCGAGCCGTGGTGGTTCTACACCGCCTGCCAGGCCCACGACTGCCCCGGCACTGCTCTGGCGATGCTGTATTCGCCCGATCAGTCGAAGATGGTCGGCCGTCTTACCGCGCGCTGCCGTGTGTGGTGGCTGGGCGAACCCACGGCGGAACAACGTGCGCAGATCGAACAGCGCCAGCCTCTGCAGGATGCCGCGTTGAAGGAAGACAGCGCGCTCTGCGAGTGAGGCGGTGCCCGCGTCACCCGTCCGGCCGCATGCGCGCGCTGGCCTGTGCGTTCATGGCCAGGCACGCCATGATCAGCCCTTCCATCACCCGGTCGCCCACGTACTCGGCCTCCGTGCCGTTCTGCCGCACGCGTTCGGCCGCCAGCAGCAGTTCCAGCGTCACGCGCTGGCTTGCCAGTGCGCAGTCCGCGTCGGCCAGCGCCATGCAGCGGCCCGGCATCTGGTGGCGCTCCGGCCAGGGCTGGCCGTCGGCGGCCGCGCCTTTGCCGATGCGGTGAAGCGTGGCGATGAAGGCATTCGGATCGGTCGCAGGCGCGTGTTCTGACGGCTCACCGGCATTGGCGGGCGAGTGATGCGGATGCAGGCGGGGAAAGTCCGGTGAGGTCATGGCAATGCTCCGTGCAGGACAGACGGAAGCCGCCACACAAAGGTGGCGGGCGGAGACGTGGCTCGAAAACCGGGACAGTGCGTACAAGGCCGGCAGGCACAAGGCCTCCACGCTCCGCCCACCATAGTCGGCAGACGAATTGCCCGCCGGCGTCACACTGGGTGACGCCGACGGGCAGGCGCAAACAACGTACGCATTGCCACGGGTTTTCGAGGCCCGGCCACCCTTTTCCGGTGGCCTGCCATCTGTACGCGTGCCGCGGCGCAGTGCCAATCAGAAGAGTTGCATTCAACGCTGGATCAAAGACGCTTTCGGCATTCTTGCATGCTGTTAAGCCATCGCAGACGCAGGCGCCGCAACGGCCGTTGCGGCTTGGGGAATATGCGACATGGGTCGAAGTTGATGACGTGGCGTACGGGTACCCCACCAAGCCGATGACGACAGTGCGGAGTGAAGAGCGTAGATCGACATCGACGCACTCCGTTCTCTCAGTGCTCTTCGCGTCTCTCGTACCACTCTTGAGTACGGTTCACGATCTGCACCACAGACAGCATCACCGGCACCTCGATCAGCACGCCAACCACCGTCGCCAGCGCCGCGCCCGAATGCACGCCGAACAGTCCCACCGCTGTCGCCACCGCTAGTTCGAAGAAGTTGCTGGCTCCGATCAGTGCAGACGGACCGGCCACGCAGTGCGCCACACCCAGTCGACGGTTGAGCAGGTAGGCCAGGCCCGAAGTGAAGTAGACCTGGATCAGGATCGGCACGGCAATCAGCGCGATCACCAGCGGTTGTTCCACGATCTGCTGGCCCTGGAAGCCGAACAGCAACACCAGCGTCAGCAGCAGGGCGGACAGGGACAGCGGCCCCAGCCGTCGAAGCGCGCGCTGCAGCCCCGCCTCGCTGCGGCGCGAAAGGATCCAGTGCCGCAGCAGTGCAGCCACCAGTACTGGCACCACGATGTAGAGGCCCACCGACAACAGCAGCGTGTCCCACGGCACGGTGATCGCCGACAGGCCGAGCAGCAGTGCCACCACCGGCGCGTAGGCAACCACCATGATCGCGTCGTTCAACGCCACCTGGCTCAGGGTGAAGTTGGCATCGCCACGGCACAGGTTGCTCCAGACGAACACCATGGCGGTGCAGGGCGCGGCCGCCAGCAGGATCAGCCCGGCGATGTAGCTGTCGATCTGTGCTGCGGGCAGCAAGTCCGTGAAGGCATGGCGCAGGAACAGCCAGCCCAGCAGCGCCATCGAGAACGGCTTTACGGCCCAGTTGATGAGCAGCGTCACGCCGATGCCCCTCCAGTGCTGCTGCAGCTGGCGCATCGCAGTGAAGTCGACCTTCAGCAGCATCGGGATGATCATCAGCCAGATCAGCACCGCGACCGGCAGGTTGACCTTGGCGATCTCCGCGGATGCGAGCACCGCGAAGGCCTCGGGCAGGAAGTGGCCCAGCAGGGTGCCGGTCGCAATGCACAGCACAACCCACAGGGTCAGGTGCCGCTCGAACAGGCTCATGGCAGCAGCACCGTCACTGCGCGCCGTCGGTCGGCAGCAGCTGGCCGATCCGGTCCAGCGCGTGCTGCAGCGTTTCGCGTTCGGACCACACCGGTTCGGGCAGTGCGAGCAGCGCACGCAGGCGCGTTTTCACGATGGCATGGGCCAGCGCGAAGGCTGCGGCCTTGTCGGCACCGCTGCCCGCTACGGCGGCCGGATCGGGCAGGCCCCAGTGACTGCGGATGAAGTCACCGAACACCACAGGGCAGGCTTCGGCAGCGGCTGCATCACACACGGTGATTACCAGATCCATCGGGGCTGCATCCACGAACTCATCCCACGACTTGCTGCGCAGCTCTTCAACAGACATTTCTTCGGCCTGCAACTGGACGAGCGCAAATGGATTGACCTGGCCGGTGGGCTGGCTGCCTGCACTGAATGCCCTGAAGCGATCGCCGCCCCAGGCACGCAGGGTGGCTTCAGCAAGCACGCTGCGGGCGCTGTTGCCGGTGCAGAGGAACAGGACATTGCGGGTCATGGAGCAACTGCCTTGAGGGAAGGAGATCTGTGCGGGTTCAGCACTTGCATGCAGGCGCAGTGGACACGCATTGCTCGGTCGGCGAGCCCGCGCAGCAGTTGCGCGTCAGGTACTCGATCAAGCCGTTCATGGAATTGAAGTTGGCGCGATAGCAGACATTGCGGCCCTGGCTTTCGCTCTCCACCAGCCCGGCCTGCACCAGCTCCTTCAGGTGGAAGCTGAGCGTGGCTGGGGGCACCTGCAGGGCCGTGGCGATGTCGCCAGCCATGCGCCCTGCCGGGCCGGCCTCCACCAGCAGGCGGAAGGCAGCCAAGCGGGTGACATGGCCGAGGGCGGTCAGGGCGGTGATTGCATTCGACGTTTCCATATTTCTAGAATAGTCGAAAGAATAAGCCAGTCACAAGCCCTGGCCTGCCAAACCCGGTGGAATCGTCATTGCCTCAGCCCGATCATCAGCAGCGCGCCTATCCCCAACCAGTCGTCGGTGTGGCCAAGGCCTGGCAGGAATTCGATGACGACGGACGAATGAAGCCCTCGCCGTACTACGACCGCGTGCTGGACGTGATGGAGGAGCTGGTGAAGTTCACGCTGCTGACGCGGGGCCGATTGGACTATCTGGTGGATCGCTACAGCGAGCGGAAAGGCGACGAGATCGCGGCCGCATTGGTCAGGGCAGCAGGCGCCGCCGCTCGCTGAGTTCCTTAGGCAAACGCGCTCTACTTGCTCGCGCGCCGCGCGCCCTTCTCTTCTTCGTCCTTTGCATCGCCCCGGCTCTGCGCGAACTCGGGGAACGTCTTTGCCATCGAATCCTTGTCCGGCAGGATATAGAACACGCCGCCCTTCTCGAACGTGGCATGCACGATCTGCTCGTAGAACGCCGGCGAGACGTTGATGCAGCCGTGGGTGACGCGGTTGTCGTCCGGGGTCGGCGTTGCCAACCGTTCGGCACGCTTTTCCTTCGGGCTGCCCGGCGGCAGCGGATGCATCGACACGGCCGAATCGTAGTCCACCCACAGCACGCGCCCGGCATCCTCGGAAGGGCCGTAAGCACCAATGAAGCGGCCCGCAGGCGTAGTGCGGTCGTGGCCGGGAATCGCGCTCAGCGCAAGCTTGGCGACGCCCGGTGCGGAGTGATCGCCGATGGCCGAACCGAACAGCGCCGGTGCTGCACCGCGCAGCTTGCCGTCGCCGCTGAAGACCAGAACCTGGGCGGCCGCCTTGTCCATGATCGCGAACGGATAGCCTTGGTTGTCCTTGCTGGCGACTACCCAGCCAGCCAGCTCGATCACTGTTTCGGACACGCTCTGGTCGGGCGGAAGTTCATCAACGGCGGCCACCGGTGGTGCAGGTGCGTCCTTGTCCCTGGCGTTGGCTACGCCGCTGCACGCAACGACCAGTGCCATGGCCAGTGCGGCATGGAGGGCGCGGCGTGCAGGGGAGGAGGAAGTACGAATGGGGTGGCTCCTTGCAATGCAATCTTGGGTGGAAGGATGCCAGTGGCCGGCGAAGGCCACTGGGTCCCGATACAGAGGTGGATCAATTCAAACAGTGCGGGAGCGATTATCCGCGCGGCTTGCGGCCGACGGGTGCCCTTTCAAGCTGCTGCACGCGGCCTTCGATCTGGTCCAGACGCTGGTTGGCCTGCTGTGCGGACTGGTTGGCGGACTCCGCACTCTGCGCAGCGCCCTGCACCTTGACGTCGAGCTGGTCGAGACGCGAGTTGATGGTTGCGAACTCGTCCTTGTAGGTGGCGCAAGCCCCGAGGCTTACGGTGGCGATGAGCGCTACAGCAAGTGCGCGGGCCGTCTTCATGTGTTGCGGGTTCAGGTTCATTGCACTCCCTCCTTCGTCTGGGGAAGCTGGAATATAGCGGCGTTTGTTCCCGGCGCTACCAAGCGCTTTCAGCTGGAATTTGAGTACGTGGAAGCACTGTGAAGCCCGCTTCTGACCCAACATTAACAAGCGGGATCAGGCGAGCTGATCTACGTCGGCGGCGGGCCTTGCGCCTGTTCAACTTCGCCAATTCATCTGTATGAAGCCGGTCTCACAGCAGATGCCTGTCCGCACCTTTTCCACCAATGCAGGCAGGCTGCCATCCGCTCGCCTCAAGCACGGTCGCGGCGGTGTCGGGGCGTACATCCAGCAGCGTGGCGATGGCTTTGGTCCGGTCTGGCGCGCGCGAAACATAGTCGCGGGCGATGCGGTACCCGATCCAGTAACCGAGATCTCCGCGTCGCGCTTCATCACCGGGGCCGTTGTACAGCCACTGCGAATGATCGGTGCCTGCACTGTCCTGCACGAACGCACGCTCCAGGGCACATTCTCGGCCCTGTGTCCAACGATGCAGATGCGTGTTGGCCGGCTGCCCTGAAATCAGTTCGCCCACGTACTCGGCGCCGCCTTCAAGCAACGTCTGATAGAGCAGGGTGGGCTGCGCCACATCGACGCTCGCACCGGGCTGTTGCACGTGCACGTACTCATGGGCGATCAGGTGGACGAATCGATCGCTCACATCGGCCTGCATCCAGTCAGCGTTGCATAGTGCTTCCAATCCGATCACCACACCATCCTCGGTGGTGACGCCGCCACTGTTGCCCCGCCCGACCAGTACGGTGACCGGAGGAAATCGTGCGGAGGGGAGCAGCGTGCCCAACCGATCAAGTGCGTTGGCAACCCGCGCGCGGATCTCCGGCAGCGCCGTCGCGCAGGTGCGCGCCTTGGCGAACAACGCCGGCTTGTCCTGGATGGTCCTGGCCAAACGTTCCATCGAGCCGATGCGGCTATCGGTGAAACTGCGCAATGCATCCGTGCCGGTGTCCAGATAGCCGTGCTGCAGATCTTCGGCACTCGGTTTTCCTCCACTGGCATCGAGCACGCTGAAGAAACGTGTGACGTCGTCTGTCTGTACCACGATGCGCGCGGAAGGCTGGGTGCGCTCGGCTGCGTTGGCTGGCAGCAGCATCATCGGCAGGACGACGAGCAGCAGCCCCCGCACTGTGCGGCGCGCATGGGGCGGAAACAGCAGTGACGCTACGGACGCGTGCAGCATGTGGAGTTCCCTGAATGGAAGCCTTATTTATACACCAGTCAGTTCAATATTCAGGGTTGATTAGACCCCCTAACGGATAATTCACACCTGTCGACCGCCTCCTCTCCCTCCCCTTCCGGGAGGCGGCCGACGAAACCAAAATAATTAAAGGTGTGTCCCGATGAACAAGAATTCGCTGCTCGCCCTGGGTCTTCTGGCTGCTCTGCCGTTCGCTGCATCGGCAACCGATGGCCTGTCATACAACTACGTTGAAGGCGGCTACGTGAACACCGATGCCAAGGGCGGCGACGCCGATGGCTGGAAGGTGAAGGGTTCCGTGGCGGTGCACCCGAACTTCCACATCTTCGGCGACTACAGCGCGCAGGAAACCGACACGTTCAAGAACGACGTCGACCAGTGGCGCATCGGCGCCGGTTACAACTACGGCATCGCGCCGAACACCGACCTGGTGGCGCGCGTCGCGTATCAGAAGTTCGACATGAAGCACGGCCTGGACTTCAACGGCTACTCGACTGAAGTCGGCGTGCGCACCGCGTTCAACCCGTACGTGGAAGGCTACGTGATGGCCGGCTACGAGGACTACACCAAGAAGCACGGCATCAACCCGGACGGCGAGTTCTACGGCCGCGTCGGTGCCACCGCCAAGTTCAACCAGAACTGGGGCCTGAGCGGCGAAGTGAAGCTGGCCAAGGCCGGCGACCGCGAGTGGTTCGTGGGCCCGCGCTTCACCTGGTAACAAACGCCTGTCGTTAGTGCGTGTTGTGCTGGCGTGTGACTCTCTCTCTCCCACACGCCAACCGAAGCCCGGCCCTGCGCCGGGCTTCACTTTTTCCGGGACCCTGAGGCATCGGTAATGCGCGGACATACCTTCAGCCCACCGGATAGCGGATTCCGCATGCAGACCCCCCTTCGCGCATACGTGCAGCAGGCCGATGGCAATACCGTGCAGGTGGTGCTTGTGGACACCAGCGCGCAGCCGGCGCTGGGTGCGCTTGGTTTTCAGGGCGTGCCGCCGATCCTGCATGCCTGCGTCGCCCGCAGCAGTTCCAGTTGACGCAGGAGTAGTGCTCCGGTACTGGCTGCGGAACGAGAACCGCTCCGCCGCCGGCCAGGCGGTTCCGCTATGATCGCCGGCGCATCGCCACCAGCGGTGCATCCGTCTGAAGCCAGCAGGAACTGCCGTGAATTCCCAGCCCGCACCGATCACCGCCCTCAACCACACGCTCGACAACGAGCCGCAGCAGATCACTGCGCCGCTCACCCATTCGGCGGCGTTCCTGGTGCTGAAGGTGAAGGACGATGAGGCGTCGATCGCCAAGGCGCGCGAGGTGCTGGCCAGCACCGATGATCTGATCAAGAACACCGCCATCCGCGAGATCGAGCGCACGTTCACCTGCAACGTGGCCATCGGCCACCGCGTGTGGCAGCCGCTGGTGGGCAGCACGCCGCCACGCGAACTGAAGCCGTTCCGCGAGATCAAGGGCGCGGCCCACACCGCCGTGTCCACGCCCGGAGACCTGCTGTACCACATCCGCGCACGCACCATGGACTTGATCGTGGCGTTCGAGCGCAACCTGCTGATGGCGTTCGGTGATGCGGTGGAAACCGTCGATGACGTGGCCGGATTCCGCTACTTCGATGGCCGCGACCTGCTCGACTTCGTCGATGGCACCGCCAACCCGGAGGGGCTGTCGTTGCCGGAAGCCACCATCGTCGGCGATGAAGACCCGGCGCATGCCGGTGGCAGCTACGTGGTGGTGCAGAAGTACCTGCACAACCTCGATGCCTGGCGCGCACAGAAGACCGAGGCGCAGGAAGCGATCATCGGCCGCACCAAGCACGACAACATCGAGCTGGACGATGCGCCGGCCGATGCGCAGAAATCGCACAAGACCCTGTGCACCATTGAGGACGCCGACGGCGAGCACGAGATCCTGCGTGACAACATGCCGTTCGCCAACCCGGGCCGCGGCGAGTACGGCACCTACTTCATCGGCTACACGCGCCGCCTGTGGGTGATCGAGAAGATGCTCGAGCGCATGTTCATCGGCAATCCTGCACCGCTGCACGACCGCATCCTCGATTTCTCCACCGCCACCACCGGCGTGACCTTCTTCGCGCCCTCGCGCAAGGTGCTGGCCGACCTGGGCGAGTGAACCTCATCAAGAGGAATGCAGGCTCAAGAAGGTTCTCCGCTGGCCGATACCGAGGCGCCCCGCCACATGGCTGGGGTCGCACAAGGACCGACGGAGAATGCAAGTGGAACTGACCCCTTACGAACAGCAGCAATGGAAAGCAATCGTCGAATGGAAGAATGAAGAGCCTTCGGTCATTTCCCAGACCGCCGGAAAAGCACTTGCACCGGTTTCATGGTTGATCGGAAAAGTGGTTCCTGAAGCCGCCATGCGGGGCATCCTCGACCTGTCTTCTTCAGCGGCTGAATGGCTTACCGACACCGGCGACCTCACCCGTGATGCCGGCGTCTCCAGCTTGAATGAACTGAAGACGCTGGGCCTTCAGCGGTCGGATGAACTGGCCGACGAAGTCCACAACTGGGCGATTGGCATGGCCGGCGCGGAGGGTGCTGCTACCGGCGCTGCAGGAATCTTCGGCATCGCGGCGGACATTCCCATGGTGCTTGTGCTGGCACTTCGTACGATCCACAAGATTGGTGCCTGCTACGGGTTCGAGGCAAAGTCGAAAGAAGACAAGGACTTCATGCTCGCAATTCTCTCTGCGTCCAGTGCAAATGAAATGGCGGAGAAAACGGCCGCATTGACTACGCTTCGCATGGTCCAGGTCAGCATCGCCAAAACGACATGGAAAAAGCTTGCGGAGAAGGCTGCAACAGACCGATTCAGCAAAGAAGCCGGCGTTATCGCGGTCAAAACCCTTGCAAAGCAGCTGGGGATCAACATGACCAAGCGCAAGGCACTGCAAGCCATCCCTGCCATTGGTGCGGTGGTGGGTGGATCGGTCAATGCCTGGTATCTGAAGGAGATTGGCTGGTCGGCCAGGCACGCCTTCCAGGAGCGCTGGCTCCTTGAGAACGGGCGCGCGCTTGAGGACGCCGAACTGGCAGTCGTCGGAGGCTGATTCATCTGGGCGGGCCGAAGCAATGCAGCAGGGTGCCATCTCCCTGTCATCCAGTGCGCCGACCATGGCGCGCTGGATGGGAGCGCAGGAGGCTGGCGATGGTCATGGCAGCAAACAGGACCGGCGTACGCCGCTGGTGGCGGCCGCTGGCCGCGTTGTTCGGCGCATTGGCACTGGGGAGTGCCGCAGTGTCCGCGCAGGAAGCCCCTGCGCACTGGATGGCCTATGCCGCCGCCGTGGGCGGCCAGCTGCAGCAGCGCCTGCAGCAGGAGCAGGACCCGCACGCGCAGCGTGTACTGGAATGGCTGCAGGCACACCCCGACGCACCGACGCCGCTGCCGGTGAGCGTGTGGATCACGGCGGATGGCCGCATTTCGAAACTCGAATTCGACAGCCTGGGTGACGCCCAGGTCGACGCCGACCTGCGCGCGATGCTGCAGGCCGCGCCGTTGCAGGCGGCTCCGCCGCCCGACATGCGCCAACCGTTGCGGCTGGGCCTGGTACTGGAGCCGAAGTAGATCCACGCCATGCGTGGATGAGCTTGGTCGTCAGGCGCGCGCCAAACAAGGTTGGCGGCTACCGGTGGTCCCAGCCACGCAAGGCGTGGCTCTACTGCGTTGCCACCTGCGGCTCGCGTGCGGCCGCGCTCCATGCGCGCAGGCCGAACACGGCCAGGCCGAGGAAGAATACGTACAGCGCGGCGGTCACGTGCAGCGACTTGAACAGGTACGCACCCACGTAGACCACGTCCACCGCGATCCACACCCACCAGCAGGCCACGTGGCGGCGTGCCTGCCACCACTGGCCGACCAGGCTCAGCGCGGTCAGCATGGCGTCCAGCCAGGGCAATGCGGCATCGGTGAAGGTATGCATGGCCGCACCCAGCGCCACGCCACCGCACAGGCCGATGGCCAGGTCGCGCAGCAGCTTGCCGCGTGCCAACGGCACGATGCGGACGCTGCCCTCATCGGCGGCGTGCTGCCGCCAGTTGAGCCAGCCATACACCAGGAAACCACCGAAGGCGACCTGCAGCAGCGTATCCGAATACAGCTTGGCCTCGGCGAAGACCAGCCCGTACAGCGTCACCGACAGCAGGCCCACTGGCCACGCCACCAACCGTCGCCGGGCCATCAGCCAGACGCCGAGGATGCTGCACAGCGCGGCGGTCCACTCGAGCATCACGCCGCTCACAGCGCGAACGTCACCGACAGGCGGGCCTGTCGCGGTGCGCCGGGGAACAGGTAGTAGTCACCGCCGCTGCTGCCGGTATCGCGCCAGTAGAAACGATTGAACACGTTGTCCACCGACAGGTTCCAGGTCACCGCGCGCTCGTGCAGGCGATGCTGGAAACGCAGGCCAGCGTCGAACACCGAGTAGTCCGGTGCGCGCACGCCACCGTCGGCGCGGGCAACGTTGGCACCGGCATAGCGCCAGCCACCGGTTACATCCAGGCCCTGCACGAACGGCAGCGCATAAGCCACGTGCACGCTGGCGCGCACCTTCGGCACGTTCACCAGCTGATGGCCTTCATAGGCCGGTGTGCCGGCATCGCGCGCGCGCGCCTGCAGCACGCTGGCGCTGGCCACGATCTGCAGCGCATCGGTCAGCTGGCCGTTGGCGGTCAGCTCCAGGCCGGTGTGGGTCTGCGTGCCTTCCTCGACGAAGGTGTACCCCACGTCGCTGTTGTCGGGCTTGGCGTACTGGTACGGCTGCGAAATGCGGAACACCGCCGCGCCCAGCGTCAGTGCTTCGACCGGCACGTACTTCACGCCCACTTCCAGCTGCCGCGACTGCACCGACGGCAGGAAGGTGTCTGCGTTGCTGGTCCAGAATGGCGCTTCCTGGCCCAGCGAGATGCCGCGCACGTAGCTGGCATAGGCATTGAGCTGGTCGGTGGCCTTCCACACCACCGCGGCCTGCGGCAGGAAGCGCGACAGGCGGCTGTGCCGCTGAGGGTTTCCACGCTTGTCGTAGGCACGCTCGTCCAGGCGTACGAAACGCCCACCGGCCAGCCACTGCCAGTCATCACCGAAGCTCATCCGGTCCAGCGCGAAGAACGCGGTCTGGCGGCTGTCCAGGCGTCGTGCGGAGGGGCCGGGCATCTTCGGCGACGGCTCGAACACCGGCACCTGCGCGTCGTGGATGTTGCTGGTGCCGACGTACTCGTTGACGCTCGGGCGCTTGTCCACGGTGCGGCGGAAGTAGTCGGCACCGACGGTCAGCTGGTGGCCGACGTTTCCGGTCTCGAAGCGGCCGCGCAGCTCGGCGCGGGCCTGCTGGTTGCGGCGCGTGTCGTCCGGGCTGCGGTAGTCGTAGACGTCGTAATCGCCATTGGGGGCGAAGTAGTTGCCCGGCAGGCTGCCATCGGCGCATTGCGTGGCGTAGTAGCAACCGTAGGCGAAGGCGACATTGTCATCGATCACCGAGCGGCTGTGGCCGACCGAGACACGCGACTGCCAGGCATCGTTGAAATCGTAGGTGTGCAGCGCGGTGATGTTGGTGCTGGCGATGTCCACCGGGCGCTGCCATGGCTGGTAGCCGAGCAGATGCTCGCGGTCGACGCCGCGCGGCAGGTCGCGCGCGCCCAGCAGCTGGTAGCCGGACACCGAGCGCTGCGAGCTGGTCTGGTAGTTGGCATCCACTTCCAGCTTGCCGCGCTCGCCGATCAGCCAGTCGGCCGCCAGCGAGTAGAAATTGCGGCGGCCATCGGCGTGCTCGACATAGGAATTGCTGGAATCCCAGGCGGCGTTCAGGCGCAGGCCGAGGCGCGGCGTGATCCAGTGGCCGACATCGACGGCGACGTAGCGCGAGCCTTCCGAATCGGTGCCGAGGGTCGCCGTGCGCACCTCGGCCGGGCGCTTGCCGATGTAGTTGATGATGCCGCCGGGCGCCATCACGCCTGCGGCCAGGCCGGCTTCACCCTTGAGGATCTCCACCGACTGCACGTTCTCCAGCGCCAGGCGCTGTTCGCCGGCGATGGACAGGCCGTTGAAGCGGTAGCCGGTGGCGGCGTCCAGGGCGAAGCCACGGATGGCGATGTTCTGGTAGTAACCCACCGGCGCATACGCATCGCCCAGCGAGGCATCGTTGCTGGCCAACTCGGACAGCGAACGCACCTGGCGGCGATCAAGGTAATCGCGCTCAAGCACGTTCACCGACGCCGGCGTGTCCTTCCAGGAACCACCACCGAAGGCGTTCACGCGCGCGGTATCGGCCTTCGGTTTGCCGGCCTGCACGCGTACCGCCGCCAGTTCGGTGGGCGAGCGCTCGGCGCCGGTGGCAGCCGCATCGGGGGACACCTCGGCCTCGCTGGCGTGCAGCGGCAGTGCGGCGCAGAGGGCGAGGGAGAGCAGGGTGGGGCGCAGGCAGCGGTTCATTCGGTTCGTCTTCGGACAACAAGGGAGACGAAGCGACGGCGCGCAGGTGCACCGGCCCATGACGGGGGCGTGGCTGCGGCTCAAAGCTCCCTACGCCGGTGCAAACCGGATCAGGTTCCAAGGGACTCTCTCAGCCTGGCAGATCCAGGCACCCCCGCTTCAGGTGACCATTTCACTACAAATGGTACGGATTTGCGAGCCGGTGCCCTTCAGGCTGCCGCGTGCAGGGCCTGCAGCAGCGCCTGTCCCGGCGCGCTGTGGAACCACGCCGGGTGCCCCAGCATGAAGGGCTGCCAGGCCACGTTCGCGTTCGCGGTCGAGCCGGTGATGCCTTCGAAGTACTCCACTTCGGACAGTGAGAAGTCGAAATGGACCATCGGCAGCAGGTCGGCCAGCAGGTGTACGCGTGCCGCCGAGAGCGGCTGTACCTCGCGGTAGCCGTCGAGCAGGGCCAGCGCGATATCGATGCGCACCGCCTCCATGCCGCGCTCCAGTTCCAGCCACGCCACCGCGTTGCGCTCGATCGCGGTGGCGAGGTCGAACAGCGCGCTGGTGGGCGAGGCCAAGCCGAAATCCAGCACGGTGCTGATCTGCCCATCGCGCCACAGCAGGTTGGAAACATGCCAGTCGTTGTGCGCCCACAGCCGTGGCTCGTCGCGCAGGCGCTCGGCCAGTCCGGCATGCCACGGCAGCACGTCACGCTGCAGCTGCGATTCCCACGGAATGCGCGCGAGATAGCGGGCCAGCCCGGGGCGCTCGTGCAGCCCCGCCTTGATGGCCGCGATCGGATCGTCGGCGCGGATCAGATCGTCGCGCGCTACCAGCAGATGGGTGCTGCGCTGTGGCGCGTGGTAACTGGCCGCGGCGCGGTGCAGCTGGGCCAGCATGCGGCCAGCCTCGCGGGCCTGCGCGACATCGGTCAACAGCGACCACGACACCGCGTCGCGGTACAGGTCGTCGCCCACGCCAACCGCATGCAGCTCGAAGGTCCATTCGCCGTGTTCGACCGCAGTGTGGCCATCGGTGGCCGCCAGCACCTGCACCACCGGTACGCCGGCGGCGGCCAGATCGGCGATGAAATGGTGTTCTTCTTCCAGGCACGCCGCGCTGCGCACGCTGTGGTGGTGGCGCTTGATGAACACCGCGCCGTCCACGCCGTTGACGATGGCGGCGGCCGACAGCGGCCGCGGGCTGTGCCAGCGGGGCTGGCTGCGCTCGTCCAGCTGAGGGTAACGCCGGCGCAGCCACGCAATGTCCGCCGTGCTGATCGGCGGCCAGTCGGCGGCGACCTCATCGTTGTTGAGGCCCTGCACGCGGTGGGAGGAAGACGTCATGCCGCAACCCAGTGGGGAAAGTCACATCCAAGGCTGCGCATTCAACGCCATGCACGCGGCCAACGCAAACGGGCGGGTCATCGACCCGCCCGTCCGTGCATCGGCATGGGGATGCCGCGCTGCTTACCAGCCGCGATGGCGGCCGCGGTCGTGGTAGTAGCGGTTGTCGTAGTAACGCTCGCGCTGCCAGCGACGGTCGTCACCGCGGTCGTAGTAGCCGCTGCGATAATAGCCACGGTCGTAACGGCGATCGTAGCGGTTGTCGTAACGGCGATTGTCGTAGTAACGACGGTCGCGGCGGTCGGAGGTAGTCAGGTTGCCGATCGCGCCGCCGGCCACGGCACCGCCGACGGTGGCAGCGGGATCACCGTTGGAGAGCAGGTTGCCGGCCACGCCACCGACCACGGCGCCGACCAGGGTGCGCTTGTCCTTCCTCGACATCGCGCTGGCATCGCTGGCCACGGCCACACCGGCCACCAGTGCCAGAGCCATCGCCAGACCACGGAAGCTGAGTGCGGAAGTACTGAGCATGTTCGTTCTCCTGTGAGGTGCATGCCACGCTGGGCAGGGAGGGCGCGGGGCGCCCCGGCTGCCGTGGTGTCCACGCTGGCGTTCCAACATTGCCGGAACATTGCCTGGTCCACCGTGCGGCTTGCGCATTCATCTAGCGGCAGGCGGCATGAAGCAAGGCTGAAAGCGGCCCTGGCCGCTCAGCGGGCAGAAAGGGAAAGGGCCGCGCATGGCGCGGCCCCTCCCGGTCTGCAAGGCGTTGCGGGCCTAGACGCCCATGGCCTTCTGCGCCTGGCGGGTCTGTTCCTGCTGCGCGTCCTGCTGCTGGTGCAGCACGTTCGGCGCGCCGTGCACCGCGCCGCTGCTGAGCGCCATGCTCTGTTCGCTGGCGGTGCGGGTTTCCACCGCAACGCGGCTGGCCGCCGGGTCTCCGATCGTGCCCTGCACGGCGAACAGGCGCTCACCGTTCGGACTGGGCACCACCGCGTCGATGCGCTGCAGGCCGGCGGCATGCGCCTCCCTGGTCAGCGCCGCTGCGGCACTTTCCAGCGCGTGGCGGTCCTTGAAGGTACCCGCCGGCATCCGTTCCAGGCCTTCGCTGGCCTGCAGGTACATCGGATTGCGCGGGTGCCGCTCGTCGTTCAGCAGCGGGCGCTCGCGGGCTTCCCTGATCGCGTCCAGCGTCTTCGCACCGACGATGCCGTCGGCGACCAGCCCGTTGTCCTTCTGCAGCTGGCGCACCGCCGCTTCGGTATTGCGGCCGAAGCGGCCGTCCTCGACCAACGGCTTGCCGTCGGCACCGGCATAGCCGAGGTGGCCCAGCTGCTCCTGCACCTTGCGCACGCCCTCGCTGTGTGCACCCGGCTTGTACAGTTCGGCGTGCGGTGTGCCAGTGCCCTTGTGCTCGGCCGCAGGCTTGCCCTGGGTCTGCTCGTGCGATTGGGTGCGGCTCTCCAGCAGGTCGCGGGCCTTGGACAACGGGTCCGACGCGAACAGCTTCCAGTTCGGGTGGTCCTTCACCTGCTTCAGGTAGTCCTCCACCGGCATGGTGTGCACGCCCTTGCTGCCGGTGGACTGGCTGATCAGCAGTTTGTCGGTGTTCGGGTCGCGCACCACCATCACGATGTGGTCGATGCCGTTCCAGTGCTCATGGCGGGTCCTGGCCGTATCCAGGCCGATGACCATGCCTTCCTTCAGCGCATCGGGCTTGAGGACGGCGTCGCGGTCCAGCAGCACGCCGGACTGGTCGAACGCCTTGCGCACAATGCCACCGGAACCGAGGTTGCCCAGGTCGATGCGATCAGCCTTGCTGAATACCGCGTGCCCGGCCTTCTGGTTGATCTCGTCCATGGTCCGGTTCTGCAGCGTGCCGACCCAGCCGGAGCAATCGATGTAGCCCTGGTCCACGTTCTTGCCGGTCTTGCCCGGCACGTACAGCGCATGGCCCGGGATGTTGATGGCGTACTTGACGTCGTCGTACTTCACGCCGGCGTCGTAGGCGGCCTGCAGTTCGATGCCCGGCTTCGGCGCGGCGGCAGCCGTTGCGGTCGCCGCCAGCGTGGCTGCAGCGGCGCCCACGGCTGCAGTCTGCGCCGGCGCAGCCGGAGTCTGGGTGTGGGTCTGGCCCGGTGCCACGGTCTGCGGTGCGATGTGCTTTTCCGGGATGCTGATCGCTGCGTACTTGTGGATGTAGTAGCTGGAGAAGGTCCGCGCCAGGTCGCCGTCGTTCATGCCACGCATTTCGGCCAGGGTATGGCCGGTCAGTGCCTTGGCATCGGAGCCGATCTGGTTGAGCACGTTGCGGCGCATGTTGATCTCTTCGCCATGGCCGTTGCGGACCACGCCGAAGGTGCCGGTGGCGATCGCGGTCTGCACCGAGCCATAGCCGGCGCTACCCTGCTGGTGGGCCAGGTACAGGTCCAGGCCGGTCGGCGTGTCGCCGCCGGACAGGTACGGGTGGCCGGTGCGCTCATTGCGGCGCGCCATCGAGCCCAGGTTGTCCTGGTACATCTGCGCGGCGGCTTCGGTGTTGCGGGTCGGGTCGAACTCGTGGCCGGTCAGGTGGTACTGGCGGGCCGAGCCGGGCACGAACTGGAACAGGCCCTTGGCTCCGGTCGAGGTGTTGTGGGCGCGCTCGTTGAAGGTGCCACCGGTCTCGATGTGCGCGAAACGCATGAAGTCATCCACGGGGATGCCCTTCTGCCTGGCGACCTGCTCGACGATGTCCAGGACTTCCTTTTTGCTGTAGTCATGCTGTGCCATGACGTTTTCCTCGGGGTTGATGGAGCGGCCGATGCCGCGAATCGCCAACCGGACTCATCCGTGAGTCAAGAACATGTCGGTCAACAGGGAACCCGCGTGTGGCGGGTGCAATCAGGGTGCGACGTACTGCTGGGCCGCGCTGTCGAAGGTGTAGTGCACGGTGTCGCCGGCACCCAGCGTGCGGGTCTTGCCGGGGCCTTCGATGGTGGTGCCCTTGAAAGTCACGGTCAGCTGCGGCAGGCCATTGCTGCCGGCCACGAAGGCCAGTTCGCCATCGCTGTCGGTGCACGGCATCACGTTGCCATCGTCGCAGGCCGCGCTGTTGTCTTCCCCGGTGCGCACCGAGCCGACGTAACGCCAGACCTTGCTGTCGAGGTCGTCCTCGCTGCGCTTGGGGTTGAACAGCAGCAGGGCGTAGCCGCTGCTGCTGACGCCGCGGTCGAAGCTGCTGGTCGGCACTGCCAGCAGCAGGCGGCCGTCGGCGGTGCGGTGTTCGATCGGCTTGCGCCGGGTATCAACGTCATCGGCCTTGTCGTAGGCACCGAGCGCACCGATGGTCCACTCCTGGCCACGGAACTTCCACGGCTTCCTGGCGTCGCTGCCGGCCAGCACGAAGGTGGCTTCGGCCAGATTGGCGCGGTCGTCGGGGCCGGCCGGCTGCTGTTCGCCCGGCTTGCCGTAGTGCTCGCGGGTATCCCAGGAAAAACCGGTGTAGTAGGTAGTGCCGTCCAGGGTGAAGGCGTGGCCGAACCAGAAGGTCGCCACGCTGCCGTTCTGGACCTCATAGGACGTCGCACCATCGCCATCCACCTGGTAGATGAAATACATCACGGTCGGTGCGTCGGGCGGGGTGACGGCGGCATCGGGAGAGCGGTTCTGCATCGGGGCAACATCCTGTCGGGGCGCTTTGGCAGCCTGCGCAGGCGCAGGCTGGGAGGACGAGGGGGCCGGATCGGCGGCGCTGCAGGCGGCAGCGGAAAGAGAGACGAGCAGGCACGCCGCGAATGCGCGCAGGGGCCGCAACGGCAGGGTCCAACGTAGCTTGGGGGGGGACTGCATGCGCCTCTCCATGGTCAGCGTTGCCGGGCCAGACGGCCGGCAGGAAGCCGCACCCCATCCATCAGGGACGGGAGCGAGGACATGAGCCGGTCGATTCCTTCGACCTCGCATTGAGAACTCATGCCCGCCCATCTTGGCACAGATCCGCAGGCCGTCAAAGAGGGGCGCGACGGGCGGGGAGGTTATGTGCGGTGCGTCTCAGATCTTGCCGTCACGCAGATAGTCGAACAATTCGGCGTCACCCTTCAGCCCCAGTTTGAGCATGGCGTCGCCCTTCTGCCGGCTGATGGTGCTGACGCTCTTGTGCAGTTGCAGCGAGATCTCCTTCACCGTCATGCCGGTGCCGAGCAGTCGCAGCACCTCCACTTCGCGTGGTGACAACGGCTTGCCGTCGCCCTCGCGCATGCGCCAGCTGCCGGCCGCGTCCACCCGCTCGCGCAGGCTGCGGCTGATGTAGGGCTGGCCGCGGTAGACCGACTGGATGGCCTGCGGCAGTTCGTCCATCGACGAACTCTTGTCGACCAGGCCGAGTACCCCGCTGTCGAGCACCATGCGCAGGATTGCCAGGTTGTTGGAGACGCTGAGCATCAGCACTGGCAGGTCGGGATGGCGGCGGCGGATCATGCCGATCATGGCGAAGCCGTCGGCCTGTGGACTGCCCGGCATGGAGTAGTCGGTCACCAGCAGGTCGCAGGGCTGGCTGCCGAGCAGGGCCATCAGCGCCTGCGCACTGTCGGCCTCGCCGACCACGCGGCCCACGCCGCTCGACTCGATGACGGCGCGGGTACCGATACGGACCACGGGATGATCGTCTGCGATGATGATGCGCAAGCTCATGCTCTAGTATGGCCATCGGGCACGCCGGGCCGCGACCATCGCGGTCCCTGGCAGGATTCTAGGAGATTGACGCAGATGCGTAGGTGGGCTGTTCGCGGGCTGCTCCTGCTGCTGGCGGTGCTGGCCCTGCCCGTGGCCCAGGCACAGCCGGCCCCTGGCCTGCTGCCGCTCAGCCCGTTGCAGCGCGAATACCTGGTGGCGCATCCGACCATCGTTGTCGGGCAGTATGACAGCGGCTGGCCCCCCTTCGAGTCTCTTCGTGACGGCCAGCAGGTTGGGCTGGGACCGGATTACCTGTCGCATCTTGCTCGCCAGCTCGGCGTGAAGGTCGAGATGCGACGCTATCCGGACTGGACTTCCGTGCTGGATGCGACATGTCGTGGCGAGATTGACGTGGTCATGAATGTCGGTCTCAGTGCCGACCGCACCCGCTGCATGGTCTATACCGCTGCGTATGCCGAAGCGCCGCTGGCGCTGGTGGGACGACCGGCCGATCTTCGCGCGTCCGAGATCCCCGACCTGGATGGCCTGCGCGTGGTGATCGAGCAGGATTTCCTGACCGGTCCTCAGGTGCGTGCCCGTTTCCCGCGTGCCCGCCAGCTTGTCGCAAACGACACGTTGACGGCGTTGCAGATGGTCAGAGACGACAAGGCCGATGTCTACATCGGCAATGCCTTCGTCGCCACTGAACTGATCGCCAGCCGGCGCGTGCTGGGCGTGGCGCTGCTGCGCCCGAGCGATCTTCCACCCGAACGGCTGCATTTCGGCATCCCCAACGGCAAACAACCCCTGGCTGAAGCGCTGGACCTGGCGCTGGCTGCCACCAGCCAGGCCCAGCGCGATGCGCTGGCACAACGCTGGCTGCCCCCTCCGCATTGGTCGGCATCGGCGCAGCTGGCGTTGAGCCAGGCCGAGAAGCGAGTGCTGGAGCAGCCGTTGAAGATCGGCTTTGCGCCGAATGCCGCGCCGCTGTCGTTCATCGGTGAGGATGGCCGGCCCAGTGGACTGGCCAGCGAGTACCTGCAGCGCTTGATGCAGGCTGGCGCCAACCTGCAGATCGAGAACAGTCACGACTGGTACGAGGTGCGTGAGAAGGCCCGCCGCGGCGAACTGCAGGCAGTGATGGGCATGCCCGCCGATTCACGCTACCTGGACCCGGATTGGGTGTTCAGCCAGCCCTTCATCAGCGTGCCGAACGTGATCGTCACCAGAAATGATGGTGCGGCGCTGCTGGGACTGGCCGATCTGCAGGGGAAGCGCGTGCTGCTCTCCGACCCGGAGCGCCTGCGCCGCTACGTGCTGCAGCAGGCACCGCAGGCCCGGATCATCGCCGCGCGCAGCGCCGAGCAGGCGTTGCAACGCCTGCTCGATGGCGAAGCCGATGCCTATGTCGGCAATCTTGCGCTGGTCGATCGCCTGCTGCGCAGCCGTTTCCCGGCGCGGCTGCAGGTGGCGGCGCCGGCCGGCTTCAATGACCAGCTGGCATTGGCGGTGGATCGCCGGCACGCAGCATTGGCCACCACCTTCGATCGCCTGCTGCTGCAGATGACTCCACGCAAGCGCGAAGCGCTGCGCAGCGCCTGGCTGGCGGTGGAACACCGCAGCGGCGTCGACTGGAGCAATCTGCTGCGGTGGGGCGTGCCGGTGCTGCTGGTATTGCTGACCGCGCTGCTCGTGCATGGCGTCGGCCATTGGCGGCTGC
Source organism: Stenotrophomonas sp. 85239_Sma (assembly GCF_056481725.1). NCBI lineage: Bacteria > Pseudomonadati > Pseudomonadota > Gammaproteobacteria > Lysobacterales > Lysobacteraceae > Stenotrophomonas > Stenotrophomonas sp. 85239_Sma. Next base: position 183,418 of record NZ_CM151163.1, read on the forward strand.
GCCGTGAGGTGGCAGGACGCCGCCAGCTGGAGCAGCGTCTGGCCGAGGTGACCGACAACCTGCCCGCAGTGGTGTACCAGGCGCGCCGCGACGCCGATGGCACGCTCAGCTTCCCGTTCATCGCCGGCGATCTGCCTGCGTTGTTCGGTATCACCCGGCAGCAGGCCGAACAGGATGCGAGGCTGTTGCTCGAACGCATCGAGGAAGAGGATCGCGCACACATCCTGCACGCCATCGAGCAGGCCGCGCGCCAGTTCGCGCCGTTGATCCTGGAGTTCCGCCTGCGCAGCGATGGGGAAGGCACGCGCTGGGTGCGCAGCCAGGCCCATCCCTACGCCGCCGAAGAGGGCGCAGTGATCTGGAGCGGTTACTGGGTGGATGTGAGCGAGGCCCGGATGCAGGCCGACGCCCTGACGGCGGCGAAGGCGGATGCCGAGCAGGCCGCCGAGGCCAAATCGCGTTTCCTGGCCACGATGAGCCACGAGATCCGCACGCCGATGAGTGGCGTGCTGGGCATGCTGGAGGTGCTGGCGCACTCACCGTTGGACAGCGAACAGCAGCGCATCCTCGGCGTGATCGAGGATTCGGCACAGATGCTGCGGCAGATCCTCGACGACATCCTCGACTACTCGCGGCTGGAAGCAGGGGCGTTGCGCCTGGAACCGGTGCCGCAACCACTGCGGCCCCTGCTGGAAAGCGTGTGCCGCCTGCTGTCTGCCCAGGCCAGCGCGCGTGGCCTGGCGCTGCATGTGCAGATCGACCCACTGCTGGCGCCTGCCCACGAAGTGGATGGCGTTCGGCTGCGCCAGATCGTGTTCAACCTGCTCAGCAACGCCATCAAGTTCACCGCACAGGGCGAGGTGCGCCTGCAGCTGGAGGTGCTGGGGCCGACCAGCGAAGACGGCGTGCAACCGCTGTGCCTGAGTGTCACCGACACCGGCATCGGCATCGCGCCGGAACAACTGCAGCACCTGTTCGCGCCCTTCATGCAGGCCGGGGCCTACATCCAGCGTGACCACGGAGGCACCGGCCTGGGCCTGAGCATCTGCCAGCGGCTGGTGCAGATGATGCAGGGCGAACTGGCCCTGCACAGCACGCTGGGCGAAGGAACCCGCGCCGAAGTGCGGGTATCGCTGGTGGAGGCCGGCAGTGAGGACGCAGCGGCGCTGCTGGACGAGCAGGAGCAGACCGCGCTGCTGCCCGCCGCGCTGCGCCAGGCGCGGGTGCTGGTGATCGAGGATCACCCGACCAACCAGGCGATGATGGCGTGGCGGCTGCAGCAGCTGGGCGTGCCCCATGTCCTGCTGGGCGATGGCCAGCAGGCGCTGGACCGCTTGTCGTCGGAGAGCTTCGACCTGGTGATCACCGACTGCCGCATGCCGGTACTCGATGGATTTGGCTTCACCCGCCTGCTGCGCGAACGCGAGGGCCGCACCGGCCAGCCGCGGCTGACGGTGCTGGCGCTGACCGCCAGCGTGCTGGACGACGATGCGCGCCGCTGCCGCGAGGCCGGCATGGATGAAATACTGGCCAAGCCGCTGTCACTGGCCACACTGCGTGCCGCGCTGCTGCGCTGGCTGCCGCAGGCCCAGGGCCAGTCATTCGACGTGCCGGCGCCGGAGGTTGCCGCCGATGACGGTGAAGCATTGCCTGACCTGGCCGCCCTGCAGCAGCGCTACGGATCCCGCGCGGTGGCCGAGCAGCTGCGCGACAGCCTGTTGCAGGCCAGCGAGAGCGATCTGGCGGCCGTGCAGCGCGCCGTGCAGGCCGGCGACCGCGAGGCGGCGGCGCTGCACCTGCATCGCCAGGCGGGCGGCCTGGGGGCGGTCGGGGCGACGGCATTGGCCGGGCAGGCCAATGCCCTGGTCGAGCGCCTTCAGGATGCGGCGGAGACCGACCCGGCGCCGTTGTTCGCCGCCGTAACGGCATTCGTGGCACAGCTGCAGCATCAGCTGCAGCGGTTGGCTCACTGAGCCGACTGCTGCTGCAGGTAGGCGATCACCAGCGCGCGGCGTTCTGCGCTGGGGAAGGCGTTGTACATGCGCGTGCCCGGCACCAGGTGCGTCGGTGACTGCAGGAAGGTATCCAGCGTCTGCGCGGTCCAGGTGATGTCTGCCCGGCGCATGCCCTCGGAATAGCCGTAGTCGGGCAGGCTGCCGGCGCGGCGGCCGATCACGCCGTGCAGGTTCGGTCCGAAGCGGTGGATGCCACCGGGCTGCACGGTGTGGCAGCCGGCACACACTTCGAACGCACGCTGCATGGCCTGCTGGTGCGCCTGTTCGGGCGTGGCCGGGACCGCAGGCGGGCGCTGGCAGGCCGTGGCAAGCAGGGCCACGGCAATGGTGATGAGCAGGCGGGAGGCACGCATGGGCGGGCAGGATAGCGGTGCGGTGCAGCGGCCGGGCTGCGACCGGCGGTCGCAGCCCCGGGCGATCACATACCCGAGTAGTTCGGGCCACCGCCGCCCTGCGGGGTCACCCATACGATGTTCTGGGTCGGATCCTTGATGTCGCAGGTCTTGCAGTGCACGCAGTTCTGCGCGTTGATCTGCAGGCGCGCGTTGTCGGCTTCGCCAACGAACTCGTATACGCCGGCCGGGCAGTAGCGTGCTTCCGGGCCCGCGTACTCGGCCAGGTTCACCTTCACCGGAATGCTGGGGTCCTTCAGCGTCAGGTGGCTGGGCTGGTTCTCGTCGTGGTTGGTGCTGCTCAGGAACACCGAGCTGAGGCGGTCGAAGGTCAGCACGCCATCCGGCTTCGGGTAGGCGATGCGGGTGTGCTTGGCCGCCGGTTCCAGGCAGGCATGGTCCGGCTGCGTGCGGTGCAGGGTCCACGGTGGGTTGCGCACGCCCAGCTTCGGCAGCAGCCACTGCTCCACGCCGGTCATCAGCGTGGCCACGGTCTGGCCCTTCTTGAACCACTGCTTGAAGTTCTTGGCCTGCTGCAGCTCGGTGAACAGCCAGCTGGCTTCGAACGCCTTCGGGTAGGCGCTCAGTTCGTCGTGCTGGCGGTCGGCGGCCAGCGCGTCGAATGCGGCATCGGCGCACAGCATGCCGGTCTTGATCGCGGCGTGGCTGCCCTTGATGCGGCTGGCGTTGAGATAGCCGGCCTCGCAGCCGACCAGCGCGCCGCCGGGGAACACCGTCTTCGGCAGCGACAGCAGGCCACCGGCGGTGATCGCACGCGCGCCGTAGCCGATGCGGGTGCCGCCTTCCAAGTGCTTGCGGATCGACGGATGGGTCTTGAAGCGCTGGAACTCTTCGAACGGGCTCAGCCATGGGTTCCTGTAGTCGAGGCCGACCACGTAGCCGATGGCGACCTTGCCACCGTCGGCGTGGTACAGGAACGCACCGCCGTAGGTGTCGCTGTCCAGCGGCCAGCCGGCCGCATGCACCACCAGGCCCGGCTCATGCCTGGCCGGGTCGATCTGCCACAGTTCCTTGATGCCGATGCCGTAGGCCTGCGGGTCCTTGCCTTCGTCGAGCTTGTAGCGGGCGATCAGCTGGCGGCCGAGGTGGCCGCGCGCGCCTTCGGCGAAGATCGTGTATTTCGCGTGCAGCGCCATGCCGCGCTCGAAGGCCGGGCCGATGCTGCCGTCCTTCTCGATGCCCATGTCGCCGGTGGCCACGCCGATCACTTCACCGTTGTCGCCGTACAGCACTTCGGCGGCGGCGAAGCCGGGGAAGATCGCCACTTCCAGCGCCTCGGCCTGCTGCGCCAGCCAGCGGGTCACTTCCCCCAGGCTGATGATGTAGTTGCCTTCGTTGTGGAAGCACTCCGGCAGCAGCGCATGGGGCGTGCTGCGCGCGCCGGTTTCGCTGAGGAACAGGAATTCGTCGCGGGTGACTTTCTGCTTCAGCGGTGCGCCGCGCTCGGCCCAGTCCGGGAACAGTTCGGTCAGCGCGCGCGGGTCCATCACCGCGCCGGACAGCACGTGTGCGCCCGGCTCTGAGCCTTTTTCCAGCACGCACACCGAAAGTTCGCGGCCGGCTTCGATCGCGCGCTGGCGCAGGCGGATCGCGGTGGCCAGGCCGGCGGGGCCGGCGCCGACGATCACCACGTCGAACTCCATTACTTCACGCGGGGGCAGGGCGTTGGCTTCAGCGCTCATCGATTGCATGACTCGTGGGTAGGGCCGGCATCGGGGCCACCGGCGGTGCCTGGGAATCGCGCGTGCAGCCACGGGCGAAACGGTTGTTTGAATGTGTCAGGGTACCGGGCCGCGCGTGATCGAGCTAGATCGCCGATGTTCACACCCGGATTGCTGCAATGCAGCGTAGCGCCGCCGCTCTGGTGGGTGCCGACCCTGGCCGGCACGCTCTGCCCGGATGACCGACAATGGTCGGGTCCTGACTGCGTGTGAGTGCCATGGCTTTGCATCCGTACGATCTGTTCGATGTCCGTTCCCTGCTCAACGAGGAAGAGCGCGCGGTGCAGGAAAGCGTCGCCCGCTTCACCAACGAGCGCGTGCTGCCGATCATCGGCGATGCTTTCGACCAGGCGCGTTTTCCTGAGGAGCTGGTGCCGGAGATCGCCTCGTTGGGCCTGCTCGGCGCGACCCTGCCGGCCGAATACGGCGGCGGCGGCCTCGGTGCGGTCAGCTACGGCCTGATCTGCCAGGAGCTGGAGCGCGGCGATTCGGGCCTGCGCAGCTTCGTCTCGGTGCAGAGCTCGCTGTGCATGTACCCGATCTACGCCTATGGCAGCGAGGAACAGCGCCAGCAGTGGCTGCCGGCGATGGCGCGCGGTGAACTGATCGGTTGCTTCGGCCTGACCGAGGCCCACGGCGGTTCCGATCCGGCCAGCATGAAGACCCGCGCGGTGCGCGACGGCATCGACTGGCGCATCAGCGGCAGCAAGATGTGGATCACCAGCGGCCCGGTGGCCGACCTGGCCATCGTCTGGGCGCAGACCGAAGACGGCATCCAGGGCTTCGTGCTGGAGAAGGGCATGGCCGGCTTCACCACGCAGGAAATCAAGCACAAGATGAGCCTGCGTGCGTCGCTGACCGGTGCGCTGTACTTCGACGACGTGCGCGTGCCCGACAGCCATCGCCTGCCCAATGTGAAAGGCCTGAAGGGGCCGCTGGGCTGCCTGACCCAGGCGCGCTATGGCATCAGCTGGGGCCCGATCGGTGCGGCGATTGCCTGCCTGGATGAAGCGCTGGGCTATGCCAAGGAGCGCGTGCTGTTTGGTCGCCCGCTGGCCGCGACCCAGAGCGCGCAGATCAAGCTGGCGGAGATGGCCCGCCGCATCACCACCGCACAGCTGCTGGCGCTGCAGCTGGGCCGGCTGAAGGAAGCCGGCCAGTTGCAACCGCAGCAGGTCAGCCTGGCCAAGTGGAACAACTGCCGCATGGCGATCGACATCGCCCGCGAGTGTCGCGACCTGCTCGGTGGGGCTGGCATCACCACCGAACACGTGGCGATCCGGCATGCGCTGAACCTGGAGTCGGTGATCACCTATGAAGGCACCGAGACCGTGCACCAGCTGGTGATCGGCCGTGAGCTGACCGGCATCAACGCGTTCTGAAGCCTGGTTCTGGTGGGTGCCAACCTTGGTTGGCACATTCCTTCAGTGCACGACCAGGCATCGGTGCGGACCAAGGTCCGCACCCACCAGGGGTGGTTCACAGCCATCAGAGGTTCTCGGTGGCCGCTTGGACCTGCCCTTGGTGGGTGCCAACCTTGGTTGGCACATTCCTTCAGTGCACGACCAGGCATCGGTGCGGACCAAGGTCCGCACCCACCAGGAGTGGTTCACAGCCATCAGAGGTTCTCGGTGGCCGCCTGGACCTGCCCTTGGTGGGTGCCAACCTTGGTTGGCACATTCCTTCAGCGCGCGACCGGGTATTTGTGCGGACCAAGGTCCGCACCCACCAGGAGTGGTTCACAGCCATCAGAGGTTCTCGGTGGCCGCCTGGACCTGCCCTTTGTGGGTGCCAACCTTGGTTGGCACATTCCTTCAGCGCGCGACCGGGCATTTGTGCGGATCAAGGTCCGCACCCACCAGGAGCGATTCACAGCCACCAGAAGCAGGTCATACCCACCAGCAGCGGTTCACACCCCACCTGAGGCGGTTTACGCCCCGCCGGCAAAGCCGTGCTGGCGCCACGCTTCGTACATCACCACGGCAACGGTGTTGGAAAGATTGAGGCTGCGGTTGTCCGGCCGCATCGGCAGGCGCAGGCGGCGGCCATCGGGCAATGCATCGAGCACGTCCTGCGGCAGGCCGCGGCTTTCCGGGCCGAACAGGAAGGCATCACCGTCTTCGAACGCCACGCTGTCATAGCGGACGCTGGCACGCGTACTCAGGGCGAACAACCGCTTCGGTGCGATCCGCGCCAGCGCGGTGTCCAGGTCGGGGTGCACCTGCAGGCGCGAATACTCGTGGTAGTCCAGGCCGGCGCGCTTGAGCTGCTTGTCTTCCAGTGCGAAGCCGAGCGGCTCGACCAGGTGCAGCTGCGCGCCGGTGTTGGCGCAGAGCCGGATCACATTGCCCGTGTTGGGCGGGATTTCCGGTTGGAACAGGATCACGTGGAACTGGGGCGCGGCATTCATCGGTGCAGTGTACCTGCGACGACCGCCGCCCTTACGGCGCACGCCCTGCACGGGGCAGGGCGGCACCGCTTACGGGCGCAGCAGGACCTGGGCGGTTCCGGTGGCCAGGGCCTGCAGGTCGGCGGCGCTCGGACGCACCTGCAGGGCCGGCAGGTTGGTGATGACCGAGTTGGCGACGTTGGTGGCGGCGGCAGCCAGGGTCGCAGCGTAGCGCTGGGCTTCCAGTTCGGCGGCCAGGGCGACGCGCTGTTCCAGGCTCGGGCGCACTTCCACCGAGGCCAGGGTGGTGATCGGCATCGCGTCGGCGACCGGGGTGGCGACGTAGCCGCTGCGCTCGGCCAGCTGGTCGGCGCTCGGACGCACTTCCACGGTGGCCAGGGTGGGGATGCCGCTGGCCTGTTCCCAGGCCTGCTGGGCCAGCTGGTCGGCGGCCGGGCGAACCTGCACGGTGGACAGGGTCTTGATGGATTCGGAGGCCTGCACCGACGAAACAACCGCGGTGCCGGCGATCAGGGCGATGGCGATGGCAATGGTCTTGGCGTTCATGACGGGGCCTGTTTAGTGTTGGTGATCAGTGGTGTGGTAGTAAGGTAGTACACCAATTCTGGGGATGCAAGGAGAATTTTCGATTTCCTGCATCTGTTCAGTATTCAGTCAGCTTTTGTCTGAAGCCCTTCTTGGCGCAGGAAGTACCAAGCAATCCCTGTGCCAACTTTTAGCTATTGATTTACAAGGGTTTTCTGGTAATCGAAAAGTGTCCGGTGGGCGGACACCTGTCCATTCGATCTGCCGCGGACACTGTCCGGACGCTTTCAGTCGGCGCATGTGACGGTTCAGGCCCTGCGGATGGGCCGGGCCGGATGGCCTCCAGGGCAAACACCCCCAGTGACTGGCGACCGATTCCTGCCGTTGCCTGCGCAGGCTAGGATCGGGGTTCACCTATGTGACCAAGGATCCGGATATGTCTCTCGCCCTTCGCCCGCGCGCTGCACTGCTGGCCGTCGCCCTCAGCACCGCCCTGGGCACGCTTGCGCCCACCTCCGCGCTTGCCGCCAAGCCGGCGGCACCGGCCAAGGTCGATATCCCGTACGAGCAGTTCACCCTGCCCAACGGCCTGCGCGTGATCGTGCATACCGATCGCAAGGCGCCGATCGTCGCGGTCAACGTCTGGTACCACGTGGGCAGCAAGGACGAACCGGCCGGCCGTACCGGCTTTGCGCACCTGTTCGAGCACCTGATGTTCCAGGGCAGCGAAAACCACGACGGCGAATTCTTCGAACCGTTCAAGCAGGTCGGTGCCACCAACCAGAACGGCACCACCAATACCGACCGCACCAACTACTTCGAGAACGTGCCCACCACCGCGCTGGACATGGCGCTGTGGATGGAGTCGGACCGCATGGGCCACCTGGTCGGTGCGATCGACCAGGCGGCGCTGGACGAGCAGCGTGGCGTGGTGCAGAACGAGAAGCGCCAGGGCGAGAACCAGCCCTACGGCCAGGCCTGGGACCAGCTCAACAAGGCGCTGTACCCGGTAGGCCATCCGTATCACCACGGCGTGATCGGTTCGATGAACGATCTGAACGCGGCGTCGCTGGATGACGTGAAGACCTGGTTCCGCACCTGGTACGGCCCGAACAACGCGGTGCTGGTGCTGGCCGGCGACATCGACGTGGCCACCGCCAAGGAAAAGGTCGGCAGGTACTTCGGCAGCATTCCGGCCGGCCCGACCATGGCGCAGCCGGCCGTGAACGTGGCCAAGCGCAGCGCCGACACGCGCGAGACGATGACCGACAAGGTGCCGCAGGCGCGCATCTACCGCGCCTGGAACGTGCCGCAGGTCGGCACCACCGATGTCGATCAGCTGCAGCTGTTCGCGCAGGTACTGGGCGGTGCCAAGTCCTCGCGCCTGAGCCAGCGCCTGCAGCACCAGGACAAGCTGGTGGACAGCATCGCGTCGGGCCTGTCGACGTCGCAGCTGGGTTCGAACTTCGTGATCATGGCGACGGTCAAGCAGGGCCAGGACCCGGCCAAGGTCGAGAAGATCATCGACGAGGAACTGGATCGCCTGATCAAGCAGGGCCCGACCGCGGCCGAGCTGGAGCGTGCCAAGACCGGCGCCCGCGCCGGCTTCATCCGTGGCATCGAGCGCATCGGTGGCTTCGGCGGCAAGGCCGATGCGCTGGCCGAGTGCGCAGTGTTCACCGGCGACCCGGGTTGCTTCCGCACCTCGCTGGCCAACATCGAGAAGGCCAGTGCCGCCGATCTGAGCCGGCTGGGTGCGCAGTGGCTGGACAAGGGCAGCCACACCCTGGTGATCGCACCGGGTGAGCGTGTGGCGCTGAAGGAAGACCCGAGCCAGGCGCCGAAGCCGTTCACCGTGCCGGCGGTGGACCCCAAGTACAGCACCCTGCCGGAGCAGGTCGACCGCAAGGCCGGCGTGCCGCAGACCCGCGAGTTCCCGCAGCTGAAATTCCCGGCGCTGCAGCGCGCCACGCTGAAGAACGGCACCCAGGTGATCCTGGCCGAGCGCCACGAGATTCCGGTGGTGCAGTTCAGCTACCAGTTCCCGGGCGGCTTCAGCGCCGACCAGGGCCGCAAGCCGGGCACCGCCAACTTCACCATGAGCCTGATGACCGAAGGCGCCGGCAAGCTCGGCTCGCTGGCCTTCGCCGATGCCGCTGATGCACTGGGCGCCAGCCTGGATGCCTCGGCCGGCCTGGACTCGATGAGCGTGGACCTGTCGGCACTGAAGGAAAACCTGGCACCGTCGCTGGCGCTGTACCGCGACCTGCTGCGCGAGCCGCGCTTCGAGCAGGGCGAGATCGACCGGGTCAAGGCGAGCTGGATCGCCGGCATCCAGCAGGAGAAGGTCAACCCGGGTGCGGTGGCGATGCGCGTGCTGCCGCCGCTGCTGTACGGCAAGGGCCACCCGTATGCGATTCCGTTCACCGGCAGCGGCGACGAGGCGGCGATCAGCGGCCTGACCCGTGAGGACCTGGTCGACTTCCACCACGACTGGCTGCGCCCGCAGAACGGCACCCTGATCGTGGTCGGTGACACCACCCTGGCTGAGATCGTGCCGCTGCTAGACAAGCAGCTGGGCGACTGGAAGGCTGCGGGCGATGCCCCGCAGGTGAAGGCCGCCACCGACGTCGCATTGCCGAAGGGCCCGCGCGTGTTCCTGATCGACCAGCCGGGCGCGGTGCAGGCCAACCTGTTCGCCGGCCAGGTGGTGGCGCCGTCCAGTGCCACCAGCTCGACCCGCTTTGACATCGCCAACGGCGTGATCGGCGGTGACTTCACCTCGCGCCTGAACATGAACCTGCGCGAGGACAAGCACTGGTCGTATGGTGCACGCAGCAGCGCGATCAACTCGGTGGGCCAGCGCCCGTGGATGGCCAGCGCGCCGGTGCAGATCGACAAGACCGGGCCGGCGATGGCGGAAATGCGCAAGGAAATCGCTGCATTCGCCGATGGCAGCAAACCGGCCACCGCTGCGGAGATCAATCGCATCCGCAACATCCAGACCCTCAGCCTGCCCGGTGCCTACGAGACCGCCAGCGCGGTGGCGTCGACCATCGGTTCGATCGTGCAGTTCAAGCGCCCGGACGACTACGTGCTGCGTCGCAAGGCCGAGATCGAGGCGATGACCCCGGCGCAGGTGCAGCAGGCCGCTGCCGAGATCAAGCCGCAGGCCCTGACCTGGGTGGTGGTGGGTGACCTCAAGCAGACCGAAGCGGCCGTGCGTGCGCTGAACCTGGGCGAGGTGACGGTGATCGACGCCGAGGGCAACCCGGTGAAGAAATAAGGCACTACCCGGCCAGGGGTCGGATCCCTCCCATCGGGAGGGCTCCGACCTCCGCCCGGCTACCCTCGATTCAGGCTGTTCAGGCAGAATCCCCCCATACCCTTCCAGGATCTGCCCATGCGCGTTCTGCTGCTTTCCTCCCTGCTGCTCACCGTCACTGCCTGTACCTGGGTGCCGATCGAACCGGCCGGCAAGGCGACCCGCGTGCTGCCGGCAGGCCCGGTTCCGGCCGGCTGCATCGCCAAGGGCGAGGTCGTGGTTAGCGTGAAGAGCAAGGTCGGCTTCTACAACCGCAACCCGCTGCGCGTACAGGAAGAGCTGGAAACCCTGGCCCGCAACGAAGCCCCGAGCGCCGGGGCCAATGCCGTGCAGGCCGCCGCGGCCCCCGCTGATGGCAGCCAGCGCTTCGCTGCCTACCAGTGCCCGCCGCGCTGAACGCTTCACCATACGGCCAAGCCTGAATTCGTAAAGATGCGGTGAAGGCCCCGGGGGTTATAGAATAGCGCCCCCTTTTGCCTGAGCCTTGGCGCTAACCTCGATGCTCTTCAAGAATGTCTCGATCGCCGGCCTGGCACACGTTGATGCGCCGCATACGCTGACGACCAAGGAAATCAACGAGCGGCTGCAGCCGACGTTGGATCGCCTCGGTATCCGCACCGACGTGCTCGGCGATATCGCCGGCATCCACGCCCGCCGCCTGTGGGACAACGGCGTGCTGGCGTCCGATGCCGCCACCATGGCCGGCCGCAAGGCGCTGGAAGACGCAGGCATCGATGCGACGCAGGTGGGCCTGCTGGTCAACACCTCGGTCAGCCGCGACTACCTGGAGCCGTCCACGGCCTCCATCGTGTCCGGCAACCTGGGCGTCAGCGACGAGTGCATGACCTTCGACGTTGCCAATGCCTGCCTGGCCTTCATCAATGGCATGGATATCGCGGCGCGCATGATCGAGCGTGGCGACATCGACTATGCGCTGGTGGTGGATGGCGAGACCGCCAACCTGGTGTACGAGAAGACCCTGGAGCGCATGACCGCCCCGGACGTCACCGCCGACGACTTCCGCAACGAGCTGGCCGCCCTGACCACCGGATCGGGTGCCGCCGCGATGGTGATGGCGCGCTCGGAACTGGTGCCGGATGCGCCGCGCTACAAGGGCGGCGTGACCCGCTCGGCCACCGAGTGGAACCAGCTGTGCCTGGGCAACCTGGACCGCATGGTCACCGATACCCGCCTGCTGCTGATCGAAGGCATCAAGCTGGCGCAGAAGACCTTCACCGCCGCCAAGATCGCCTTGGGCTGGGCCGTGGAAGAGCTGGACCAGTTCGTGATCCACCAGGTCAGCCAGCCGCACACCGCGGCGTTCATCAAGAACTTCGGCATCGACCCGAAGAAGGTCATGACCATCTTCGGCGAGCACGGCAACATCGGCCCGGCCTCGGTGCCGATCGTGCTGAGCAAGCTCAAGCAGCTGGGCAAGCTGAAGAAGGGCGATCGCATCGCGCTGCTCGGCATCGGCTCGGGCCTGAACTGCTCGATGGCTGAAGTGGTCTGGTAAGAAAGTCACCGCTGACCTGCTGTGTGATTGCCTGGCCAATCGCTCGCGACGGACAGCGATGATTTTTCCAAGTGTCCAAGGGCCGGTTCTACCGGCCCTTTCTACAGGTGCGATCCGATGTCCCAGCTTCCCGGTTACCCCGCCCACCCGCAGCGCTTCGAGGTCCGCCCCGGCCTGTCGATGAACTATCTCGACGAAGGCCCGCGCGACGGCGACGTGGTGGTGATGGTGCACGGCAACCCGTCGTGGAGCTATTACTGGCGCACGCTGGTGGCCGGCCTGTCGGACACGTACCGCTGCATCGTGCCGGACCACATCGGCATGGGCCTGTCGGACAAGCCCGATGACAGCCGCTACGAGTACACGCTGCAGTCGCGCGTGGATGATCTCGACGCGCTGCTGAAGCACCTGGGCATCACCGGCCCGGTGACCCTGGCCGTGCACGACTGGGGCGGCATGATCGGCTTCGGCTGGGCGCTGTCGCACCACGACCAGGTGAAGCGCCTGGTGGTGCTCAACACCGCCGCCTTCCCGATGCCGGCGGCGAAGAAGATGCCGTGGCAGATCGCGCTGGGCCGCCACTGGAAGATCGGCGAGTGGATCATCCGCACCTTCAACGCGTTCTCGTCCGGCGCCTCGTGGCTGGGCGTGGAGCGCAGGATGCCGGCCGACGTGCGCCGCGCCTACGTGTCGCCGTACAACAGCTGGGCCAACCGCATCAGCACCATCCGTTTCATGCAGGACATCCCGCTGTCGCCGTCCGACAAGGCGTGGTCGCTGCTGGAACGCGCCGGCAAGGCACTGCCGTCGTTCGCCGACCGCCCCGCCTTCCTCGGCTGGGGCCTGCGCGACTTCGTGTTCGACCACCACTTCCTGAGGGGCTTCCAGGCCGCGCTGCCGCGGGCCCAGGTACATGCCTTCGAGGATGCCGGGCACTACGTGCTGGAAGACAAGCAGGACGTGCTGGTGCCGGAGATCCGCGCGTTCCTGGACAAGAACCCGATCTGAAGGGCATGCCGACCAACGGTCGGCATCCACCGGAAGAGGGAATGGGCAGGTGCCGACCGTTGGTCGGCACACGGGCCGGCACTTCCCCTACGCAGCGATCGGTGCCTGCGGCGGCGAGGACGGGCTGTTGCCGTTGTCGTCCGGATGATCGTCGTCATTGTCGGCGCCATCGCGCCAGCGCCAGTCGGCCAGGGTCAGCGGATCCAGGCCGTAGGCGATGCGCGCCTTGTCGCACTGCGGGCTGGCCTTGCCGTACTCCCACGACGCATCCACCTCTCGGCACACGCTGGGCCGGTTGGGGTGGATGGTGCAGCGCGAGTACACGCCGACCTGCGCATCCAGTGCCACGCAGCGCACCGGCTTGGAGTGGGTGCCGCGCATGCACAGGCGGTGCGGGTCCAGCACCTCGGTCAGCTGGTGCGGCACGCCGCCGGGGGTGACCTCGTCCGATTCCATCCAGTGGAAGGCCACGCGGTATTGGGTGCAGCAGGCGCCGCAGGTCATGCAGGGGTGTTGCATGGGCAAGCCGCCTCGGGCGGCAGTCGGAATCAGGAGCGAGGGTGCGGATTTTCCACGAAGTGGAGCGCCGCGCAAGAAATTCCGTAAGCGGCGACAATGAACGGATGAACCGACCCTGCAACATTGCCGCGCGCCTGCCTGAACTGGCGCGTGAACGTCCCGACCAGATCGCCATCCGCTGCCCAGGCCGCCGGGGTGCTGGCAACGGCATGGCCGCCTACGATGTGACCCTGGATTACCGCCAGCTGGACGCCCGCAGCGACGCCATGGCCGCCGGCCTGGCCGGCTACGGGATCGGCCGCGGGGTGCGCACGGTGGTGATGGTGCGGCCGTCGCCGGAGTTCTTCCTGCTGATGTTCGCCCTGTTCAAGCTGGGCGCGGTGCCGGTGCTGGTCGATCCGGGCATCGACAAACGCGCGCTGAAACAGTGCCTGGACGAGGCGCAGCCGGAGGCGTTCATCGGCATCCCTCTGGCGCATGTGGCGCGGTTGGTGCTGCGCTGGGCGCCCTCGGCGACCCGCCTGGTCACCGTCGGCCGCCGCCTCGGCTGGGGCGGGACCAGCCTGGCTGCGCTGGAGCGCGCCGGCGCCAACGGTGGGCCGATGCTGGCCGACACCGATGGCGAGGACATGGCCGCGATCCTGTTCACCAGCGGCTCCACCGGCGTGCCCAAGGGCGTGGTCTACCGCCACCGCCACTTCGTCGGCCAGATCCAGCTGCTGGGCAGCGCGTTCGGCATGGAAGCGGGCGGGGTGGACCTGCCGACCTTCCCTCCTTTCGCCCTGTTTGACCCTGCGCTGGGCCTGACCTCGGTGATTCCGGACATGGACCCGACCCGGCCGGCACAGGCCGACCCGGCACGCCTGCACGACGCCATCCAGCGCTTCGGTGTGACTCAGCTGTTCGGCTCGCCAGCCCTGATGCGCGTGCTGGCCCGGCATGGCCGGCCATTGCCCACGGTGACCCGGGTGACCTCGGCAGGGGCGCCGGTGCCCCCCGACGTGGTCGCCACCATCCGCAGCCTGCTGCCCGCCGATGCGCAGTTCTGGACCCCGTACGGCGCCACCGAGTGCCTGCCGGTGGCGGTGGTGGAGGGGCGCGAGCTGGAGCGTACCCGCGCGGCCACCGAGGCCGGCGCCGGTACCTGCGTGGGCAACGTGGTGGAGCCGAACGAGGTGCGCATCATCGCCATCGATGACGCACCGTTGGCCGACTGGTCGCAGGCACGTGTGCTGGCCACCGGCGAGGTGGGCGAGATCACCGTGGCCGGACCGACGGCCACCGACAGCTACTTCAACCGGCCGCAGGCCACCGCCGCCGCGAAGATCCGCGAGACGCTGGCCGATGGCAGCGCCCGCATCGTCCATCGCATGGGCGATGTGGGCTACTTCGATGCGCACGGGCGCCTGTGGTTCTGTGGCCGCAAGACCCACCGGGTGGAAACCGCACAGGGGCCGCTGTACACCGAACAGGTCGAGCCGGTGTTCAATACCGTGCCGGGTGTGGCGCGCACGGCACTGGTTGGTGTTGGTCCGGCGGGTGCGCAGGTGCCGGTGCTGTGCGTGGAACTGCAGCGCGGCCAGTCAGACAGCCCGGCGCTGCGGGAAGCGCTGCGTGCGCACGCTGCAGCCCGCGCGCCAGAGGCTGGCCTGCAGCACTTCCTGATGCATCCGGCGTTCCCCGTCGATATCCGTCACAACGCCAAGATCGGCCGCGAGAAGCTCGCCGTCTGGGCCAGCGCCGAACTGGAGAAGCGCGCATGAAGATCCTGGTCACCGGTGGTGGTGGTTTCCTTGGCCAGGCGCTGTGCCGCGGGCTGGTCGAACGTGGCCACCAGGTGCTGGCGTTCAACCGCAGCCACTACCCGCAGCTGCAGGCCATGGGCGTGGGCCAGATCCGCGGCGATCTGGCCGATGCGCAGGCGGTGCTGCACGCGGTGGCCGGCGTCGATGCGGTGTTCCACAACGGCGCCAAGGCCGGCGCCTGGGGCAGCTATGACAGCTACCACCAGGCCAACGTGGTCGGCACCGACAACGTCATCGCGGCCTGCCGTGCACATGGCATCAGCCGCCTGGTCTACACCTCAACGCCCAGCGTGACCCACCGCGCTACGCATCCGGTGGAAGGCCTGGGGGCTGACGAGGTGCCATACGGCGAGGACTTCCAGGCACCGTATGCGGCGACCAAGGCAATCGCCGAACAGCGCGTGCTGGCCGCCAACGATGCGTCGCTGGCGACGGTGGCACTGCGCCCGCGCCTGATCTGGGGCCCGGGTGACCAGCAACTGGTGCCGCGCCTGGCAGAGCGTGCGCGGCAGGGCCGCCTGCGGCTGGTGGGCGACGGCAACAACAAGGTGGATACCACCTACATCGACAACGCCGCGCTCGCGCATTTCCTCGCTTTCGAAGCGCTGGCACCGGGCGCTGCGTGTGCGGGCAAGGCCTACTTCATCTCCAACGGCGAGCCGCTGCCGATGCGCGAGCTGGTCAACAAGCTGCTGGCCGCGGTTGGCGCGCCGACGGTGGACAAGGCGATCAGCTTCAAGACCGCGTATCGCATCGGTGCGATCTGCGAACGGCTGTGGCCGCTGCTGCGCCTGCGCGGCGAGCCGCCGCTGACCCGCTTCCTGGCCGAGCAGCTGTGCACGCCGCACTGGTACAGCATGGAGCCGGCCCGCCGCGATTTCGGCTATGTGCCGCAGGTCAGCATCGAAGAAGGGCTGCGCAGGCTGAAGGCTTCATCTGCTGCATAGATCGCCATCACTGGTTGCACACCGCGGGAACGGGAGGATGGACCCACGCCATCCAAGGCTCGACCACCCGCGAGGAGCGCCATGCTGCACTACGCCATCATCTTCTTTGTCATCGCCATCATCGCCGCCGTTCTGGGGTTCTCCGGCATTGCCGGGGCCGCAACGAACATCGCCTGGATCCTGTTCGTGGTGTTCCTGATCCTTGCGGTGATCTCGATGTTCCGGAAGCGCGGCTAGAAGACCGCAGGGTAGTGCCGGCCGCTGGCCGGCACTGTTCTTTCCGGTGGGTGCCGACCGTTGGTCGGCACGCCTCTTTGTAGCGTCGAGCCACGCTCGACTCATGAAAAGCAGTCGAGCATGGCTCGACTCTACAGAGACAGCGAGCGCTCCTACACGGCGCTGTGCAATCCACGATCGGCTGCATGGCGCTCCAGCGCCAGTTCGATCAGGCGCGTGATCAGCGTGGTGTAATTCACGCCGCTGGCACCCCACAACTTCGGGTACATGCTGATGCGGGTGAAGCCGGGCAGCGTGTTGACCTCGTTGATGATGATGTCGCCGCCCGCGGTGAGGAACACGTCCACGCGCGCCATGCCCGCACACTCCAGCGCCTGGTAGGCCTGCAGCGCGACCTGCTGGATGCGCGCCTGGGTTGCAGCATCGATATCCGCGGGTACCACCACTTCGGCGCCCGCTTCGTTGATGTACTTGGTGTCGTAGGCGTAGAACTCGTCGTGTACCACCACCTCGCCGCACAGGCTGGCCTGTGGGTGTTCGTTGCCCAGCACCGCGCACTCGATCTCGCGGCCGACCACCGCCGATTCCACCAGCACCTTGTGGTCATAGCGCAATGCCAGTTCGAGTGCCTCGGCGAAAGCCGCCGCGTCCTTGACCTTGCTCACGCCCACCGATGACCCCTGGTTGGCAGGCTTCACGAACAGCGGCAGGCCGAGCTGCGCGATCACCGCATCGACATCGACCGCCGCCGCCTGGGGGCGACGGATGCACAGCCACGGCGCCACCCGCAACCCGGCGTCGCGCAGCAGGCGCTTGGTCACGTCCTTGTCCATCGCCACCGCAGAGCCTAGTACCGGCGAACCCACGAAGGGCAGGTTGGCCATGCGCAGCAGGCCCTGCAGCGCACCGTCCTCGCCCAGTGGCCCGTGTACGATGGGCAGCACGACGTCGATCTGCCCCAGTGCACTGGCCGCGTCGGAGGGCTGCAGCTGTGCCTGCTCGGCACCCGGGCGCACCGCCAGCGACTGGCCCGAGCGATGCAGGGCGATGCGCGACGGATCATCGGCGTTGATCAGAAAGGTGTCCGGCTGGCTCAGATGCCACTGGCCCTGCTTGTCGATGCCGACCAGCACCGGCTCGAAGCGCTCGCGATCAAGCGCATCAAGGATGTTCTTCGCCGACTGCAGCGAAACTTCGTGCTCGGAGGACTTGCCCCCGAAGATGATGCCGACCCGGGTCCGTGCCATGGTGCTGCGGTGTCCTGTGCGTTGCGTGGCCTCATAGCATGAACCTTCATCGGCCCCCCGCGTGAGGCACAGATGAACCAGAAATCCATCCACGCATGGCGTGGATCTAGCGTGTCGACCAAGGTCGACACCCACCGGACCCACCCCGCCAACCCACGGAATGCCCGCTGTTGCTGTTGCTTCGGCTGTTGCCGTTGCCGTTGCCTCTGCGGGTGCCGGGCGGCCGCCCGGCCCAAGCCCCCCACCCACGCAGGTAGAATGCGCACATGGCTCTTTCCCTGCTCAAGTCCCTCAAGCCGGTCGCTGGCCGCGCCCTGCAGATCGCCCTGAACCGCGCGCTGGCGCTGGATCCGGATACCCGCCATGCACTGGCCAGCCTCGATGGCCGGCACATCGACCTGACCCTGGAAGCGCCGTCGCTGGCGATGCGCATCAGCGTCGACGGCGACCAGCTGCGGGTCGGCCCGGTGGATGGGCAGGAAGCCGACCTGGCCGTGCGCAGCAGCCTGGCCGGGGTGCTGGCGCAGCTGCCGCTGCTGGCCAATGCTCGGCGCGGTGACAACAACGTCAAGGGGCGCGTACGCGTGGCCGGCGACGCCGAACTCGCGCGCCGCCTGCAGCAGCTGGCCAAGGGCTTCGATCCAGACTGGCAGCAGCCGTTCGTCAGCGTATTCGGTGAAGTGCTGGGCGTGCAGGTGGCCAACACCCTGCGCAGCGCCCTGCAGCATGCGCGCCAGGGTGCGGTCGATCTGGCCCACAGCGCCGCCGAATTCATCACCGAGGAATCACGCGACGTGGTGCCACGCGCCGAACTGGATGCCTTCCACGATGATGTGGACGTGCTGCGTGACGATGTCGAGCGTCTCGGCGCGCGCGTGCAGCGCCTGCGGGGTGCCGCATGAAGGCCGTGCTGCGGGCCAGCCGCATCGGCCGGGTGATCCTGCGCTACCGCCTCGACGACCTGCTGCAGGGCACGCCGGCCGAGCGCTGGCTGCGGCTGGCCAAGCCGTTCGTACCGCGTGCCTCGGCCAGCATCGCGTCGCAGTCGCGCGGCGCCCGCCTGCGCCTGGCGCTGCAGGATCTCGGCCCGATCTTCGTCAAGTTCGGCCAGATCCTGTCCACCCGCCGCGACCTGGTGCCGCCGGACGTGGCCAACGAACTGACCCTGCTGCAGGACCGGGTCAAGCCGTTCGACGGCGATACCGCGCGCCGCATCGTCGAGGAAGCACTTGGCCTGCCGGTCAGCGAGGCGTTCGCCAGCTTCGATACCGAACCGCTGGCCTCGGCCTCGATCGCGCAGGTGCATGCGGCCACGCTGGCCGATGGCCGCCAGGTGGTGGTCAAGGTGCTGCGCCCGGGCATCGAGAAGCAGATCGACGCCGACATCGCGTTGCTCAACTCGCTGGCCGCCCTGGTCGAGCGCACCCACCCGCGTGCCGACAAGATCCGCCCGCGCGAAGTGGTGGCCGAAGTCGAGAACACCCTGGCCGCCGAGCTGGACCTGCAGCGCGAGGGCGCCAATGCCAGCGTGCTGCGCCGCTTCTGGGAAAACAGCGACGACCTGTACGTGCCGGAAGTGATCTGGAGCCATACCGCCGAGCGCGCGCTGACCCTGGAGCGCGTGTGGGGCATTCCGTCCGACGACATCACCGCACTGGACAAGGCCGGCATCGACCGCAAGGCGCTGGCCGCCAAGGGCGTGCGGGTGTTCTACACCCAGGTGTTCCGCGACAACTTCTTCCATGCCGATGCGCACGCCGGCAACATCTGGGTCGACACCGATCCGTCGCGCCGTGCCAATCCGCGCTTCATCGCGCTGGACTTCGGCATCATGGGCCAGCTGTCGCAGGAAGATCAGTACTACCTGGCCGAGAACTTCATGGCCATCTTCAACCGCGACTACCGCCGCATCGCCGAACTGCACGTGCAGGCGCGCTGGATGCCGGACAACGTACGCATCGATGACCTGGAAGCGGCGGTGCGTTCGGTGTGCGAGCCGTACTTCACCCGTCCGCTGTCGCAGATCTCGCTGGCCGAAGTATTGATGAAGCTGTTCCGCGTGGCGCAGCGCTACCAGCTGACCCTGCAGCCGCAGCTGATCCTGCTGCAGAAGACCCTGCTGAACATCGAGGGTGTCGGCCGCCAGCTGGATCCGCAGATCGACATCTGGGCGGTGGCCAAGCCAGTGCTGGCCAGGATCCTGCGCGAACGCTACAGCCCGCGGCGGGTGGTGCGCGAGATCGGCAAGCGCCTGCCGGAGATCATGACCCATGCGCCGGACATGCCGCGCCTGGTGCACGCCTGGCTGACCCAGCAGGTGGAGGGCCGCCATGAGCTGGCGATGCGCTCGCGCGATCTGGTCGCGCTCGATGCCAGCGTGCAGCGCCTGCAGAAGCACGCGGTGGGTGCGATCACCGGCGTCGGCCTGCTGGCCATCGCCGCGTTGATGTACGTGCTGCAGCCGCCGGGTTGGTACTGGGGCGACCTGCCGATGTGGAGCTGGGTGTCCGGTGCCGTCGGCGTGCTGGCGCTGGCGCGCGCGTGGTGGCGCTGATCCCGGTTGGTCGAGGGTCGGCGGCGACGCACGCTGCCGACCGATCGCGGATCTACCAGTGGTAGCCCAGGCCCAGGTGCGACTGCACGCTCTGGAAGCGGTCCAGGCGTGTCTTGTGCCAGGTCTTGCCGATGCCCATGTCCAGCACCAGATGCTCGCCCAGCGGCTGGCTGCGGCGCAGGAAAGCGCGACGTGCATCGTGCTCGCGCAGCAGCAGCGGGTCGGAGTCGGCGGTATAGCCGGAGGTGCCGCTGCCCAGCCACAGCTGGGTCGAACCACGGCCTTGCCCATCCTTCAGGCGCAGTGACAGCGTGGTGCCATGGCCATCGGGGCCATTGGACTGGCGATGCCGCTCGTGGCGCACAGAGGCGGTCACGCGCGGGAAGTAATGCGCTGCGCCCACCGACCAGCCGCTCACGTACGCGCCGGCATGGTACTGGGCGTACTTGCCGCCCACGCTCAGCACGGTCTGCGGTGCCACCTTCCACTGGACGTCCTGGTTGATCTGGCGGTTGACGAACACCGGGTCATCGTTGGACGCCGTGAAGGCAGTGCGGGTGGACAGGCGCGGGTTCCAGCGCTGGTGCAGCGAGCCCTGCACGCGGTTGCCGCCGAAGCGCTTGCTGCCGTAGTCGCGTTCGCCATGGGCCAGGCCCAGGTGCCAGCGGCTGTCGCCGCTGCGGCCGGCCAGGTCCACGGTCTGTACATCACGCTTGCCGAAGCCAGCGGTGTAGTCGGCATGGTCCAGTTGCACCGAGATCCGGTCGATGCCGGCATGGGCGCTGGACACAGCCAGCAGCAGGGCGCACGGCAGCGCGCCACGGAGGATCAATCGCATGGGGTTACTCCAGGGGTTGGGAATGCAGCGACTGCAGCAGTCGGTAGCGACCGGGTGGCAGGTTTCGTTCCACGGTGATGCGCGGGCCGAACTGGCTGCCCGGCGCGACGATACGACCCGGCAGGACGATCACGCCGACACCCAGCGCGGCGCCTTCACCGATCCAGGCGCCGAGCTTGTCGCGCTGGCTGTCGATGACGGTGTCGCCGATGTGGACGGCGACCGTCGCGCCATCCAGGCGATGGTTGCTGGTGCGCACCAGCGCACCCAGGTAGGCGCGGGCGTCGATGCGGCTGTCGGCGATGAAGCACTGCGGACCAATGCAGACGCCGTCACCGATCAGTGCGTTCTTCAGTTCACTGGCAAAGCCGATGCGCACACCATCACCGATGTGCATTGGGCCGCGCAGCAGCACGTTGTTGCCGATCAGGCAGTCGCGACCGATCGATACCGGCCCCTGCAGCTGGGCGCCGTCGCAGATGCGGCTGCCGGCACCGATCCGCACGTGGCCCTGCACTATCGCGCGTGGCGAAACCTGTGCGCTGGAATCGGCGTGGGGTGCCAGCGCCGAAAGCCCATCGGCCATGGTGGCGAGGTCATTCCACCACATGCGGATACCTGGTCGGTTTGTCGCGCGCCGGTTCGCGGCCGGTGAACAGCCCGGCCAGGCCGTGCATCAGCCAGATCGCGTAGGCGAGCAGCACATACAGCATCGAGAACGCGGCGGCCGGCACCAGCCATGCGCGACGATGGTGGATCGCACTGATCACCGCCAGCAACATGACGATGCCGATCCAGAACACCGGCATCAGCGACAGGGCAAGGCCGCCAGGCCCATGCAGCAGGACCGCGCCGAACCAGACCTGCAACGACATCACGATGCCGGTGAGGGCGAGCAGCATCATCGGCAGGATGCTGAAGAAACCGAAGCGAGTCAGCAGCAGGCCGCGATGCAGGCGCATGCACACCGCATAGCCGACGATCCAGCGTCGCCAGCGCCGCCATTCTTCCACCAGCGTGTTGCATTCCTGCGGGTAGACCACGCAGCGCACGCTCTGGCGGACACGGTAGCCCTGCGCGACCAGCGACCAGGACATGTCCAGGTCTTCCACACGCGTGCGGTCGGAGAAGCCGACCTTGCGCAGTACCGAGGTACGGAACAGGCCACACGAGCCTGAGACGATGAACGGTGCACCGCCCAGCCACTGCTGGAAGCTGCGCTTGATGACGATCATCGGCAGCTTCAGGCTGGCGCGCACATGCGGCAGGAAGCCCGCACCCTGCAGGCTGGACGAAGGCACGCCACCGACGGCATCGGCGCCGCGTTCGATCTCCTCCAGCAGGTGGCCCAGGCCATGGCCGTGCGGATCGATGTGGGTGTCGGCGTCGGTCAGGAACACCTGCTCGGCGCTGGCGTGCCGCAGGCCATGCATCAGCGCGCCCCCCTTGCCGGTGTTGGCCTGGTGGACCGCCACCAGGCGCTCGGGCCATCGCGCCTGCAGTGCATCGAGCACCTGGGCCGTGTTGTCGGTGGAGCCATCGTTGACGCAGATCACCCGCGCCACGTAGGGGTTCTGCAGCAGGCTGGTCAGCGAGCGCTCCAGGCAGGGGGCCTCGTTGTAGGCCGGCACGATCGCATCGATGCTGTACAGGCGCGTGCTGGGTCGACGCGAGGCCTGCATGCACACCCGCACCAGGATGAAGGCACACATGGCCAGGAACAGCAGCGTCTTCATCACAGCACCAACCGGTAGGGCTGGAAGCCCTCGCTGGGGCCGATGCCGATCTGCTGGCCGCGGAACTGCGCATGGCAGCGCAGGTGGCTTTCCTGCATGTAGTGGCGATCGCCCTGGCTGGCATGCTCACGCAGTGCACGGATCTTCAGCTCCAGCTGTGCGCTGATGTCCTCGAACACCTGCGGCGCGAACTGCGGCAGGGTGCTGGGGCTCTCGTAGCAGAGGATCTGCGGGATACTGCGGCAGGCGATGATCGACGCTTCGTGGACGGTGCGATGGTCCTGGTGATGATCCTCACCACACATCGTGTAGACGCGTTGTGGCGTGATCAGGGCGCAGGCCTGCTCGATCGCTGCGACGATGTCGTTGCGGCAGGCGGGAAAACCGGTGTCCGGAAAATCCTGCTGGATCACCTGGGTGACGCCGAGGCGGCGCAGCGCGCGGTGCGATTCGTCACTGCGATCGACACCGGCATGGCAGCCCCGGCCGCCGCGGCTGAGCACCAACGCGTTGACGCGCGCGCCGGCGCGGGCGAGCTTGGCCAGGCTGCCACCGCAACCGAGCTCGATGTCGTCGGGGTGGGCGCCGATTGCCAGAATGTCGAGAACCATGGCCGTGTCCTTGCGCAAACCAAGAGGGCCGCGGGCAGGTGGACCGACCCGCGCGAAGAAGGCGGGAACTATCGCAATGTGAACGCGGCGCAGGGCTAGGAGGAATACGAAATGTGGGCAGGCAGGTCACAATGCTCACCCATGCTGCGGCAGATGAAAGAAGCGATGACGATGCGGCTTTCGGAATTGAAGGACGAACTGGCGCGTTTCGGCGCCGAAAACGACGGGCGTGAAACCGAGCGGGGCCGCCGCATGCTCAACATCACGCCGGATACCGGTGAATTCCTGTCGGTGCTGGTGCGTTTCGGGCAGGCGCGGCGCGTGCTGGAGATCGGCACCTCCAATGGCTACTCCACGCTGTGGCTGGCCGAAGCGGCCGCCGCCATCGATGGCCACGTGACCACGCTGGAATCTGCTGACGACAAGGGGGCGATGGCGCGGGCAACGTTCGCGCGCAGCGGACTGGCCGCGCACATCACGCTGGTGCAGCGCGATGCCGGGCTCTGGTTGGCGCAGGCCGCTGATGCCAGCATCGATCTGCTGTTCCTCGATTCGGACCGCGAACAGTACGCCGGCTGGTGGCCGCAGCTGCGCCGCGTGCTGCGTCCGGGGGGCCTGCTGGTGGTGGACAACGCCCTCTCGCATGCCGAGCAGATGGCGCCGCTGCGCACGCTGCTGGATGCCGATCAGGACTTCGGCACCAGCCTGGTGCCGGTGGGCAACGGCGAGCTGCTGGCCGTGCGCAACGCCTGACTGCCGCGTGCCACAAACCCGGGGTCAGATCCCTTTTCCTGCGGAAAAGGGATCTGACCCCATACAGGCCGCCCTTATAATCCCGCGGTGAGTACCGAACCTGACACCCTCGCCGCGGTCGAGACCGAAACCGCGCCCCTGCAGCTGCTGCATCTGGATGCGCGCCTGGCCGTGGTCAACAAGCCGGCCGGGCTGATGGTCCACGACAGCAAGCTGGCCCGTGGCGAGGATGATTTCCTGGCCGACCGCCTGCGCGAGCAGCTGGGGCGGCCGATCTTCCTGGTGCACCGCCTGGACCGCGCCACCAGTGGCTGCCTGCTGCTGGCCTTCGACCGCGAGACCGCCAGTGCGCTGGGCAAGGCGTTGATGGGCGGTGAAGTGGCCAAGGACTACCTGACGGTCTGCCGTGGCTGGCCGGCCGAGTCATCCTGGCAGGTGGACCATGATCTGGACGGTGGGCCGGGCAAGCCGGTGAAGAAGCCGGCGATCACCGATTTCCAGCGCCTGGCCACCGGCGAACTGTCGGTGCCGGTGGGCGAATTCGCCAGCTCACGTTACGCGTTGCTGCGCTGCCAGCCGCAGACCGGGCGTTTCCGGCAGATCCGCCGGCACCTCAAGCATCTCTCGCACCATATGATCGGCGACACCAGCCACGGTGATGGGCGCCACAACCGCATCTTCCGCATGCAGGGCGTGCACCGCATGCTGCTGCACGCCGAGCGGCTGCGCTTTCCGCATCCGGAGGGCGGCAACGTGGACGTCAGTGCGCCGCTGGACCGCGAATTCCAGAAGGCGCTGGACCTGTTCGGCTGGCAGGTGGAACAGGCCTGACGGCCGTGCTGGCCGTTGGCCGGCAGCTGCACGATCCCAGGCGTACCGGGGAGCCGGCCAGCGGCTGGCACGACCTCACTTCTTTTCAGGCTCGTTGACGATCGCTTCCAGGTCTTTCTGCAGGTCTGCAAACAGCGGCTGCATGCGTGCCTGGATCGCCACCACCACGTTCTGCATCAGCGCCGGGGTCTTGTCCAGCAGGCTCTGGCCCGCCGGGCTCTCGTAGAACTCGGCCATCGCCAGCACGTCTTCCTTGCTGAACGTCTTCTTGTACAGGTCCACGTACATCGGCCGCAGCTGCTGCCACGACATCGCCTGGCGCAGGGTCTGGCTGGTCCGGGCCTGGATCCGCTTCAGCTGTTCCTGCTGCTGCGCATTGAGCTGGCGCTGCGCGGCCACCTGCTGGAACTGCTGCTGCTGCATGGCTTCGATCTGCGGCACCATGGTGTCGATCATGCTCTGCGCCCGCGAGGCCGACAGCAGGCGGTTGATGTCGCCGTCGGTCGGCGGGGCGGCCAGGGCCGGAACGCTGGCCACGGCCAGCACCAGCAGCAGGGCGGCGCGGCGCAGCAGGGACGGCAGGGCGGGTGCGAGGCGGGTCATGCGGGGCTTCCTGCGGTACATGGGACGGCCAGCATACCTGCAGCCAAGGCGAAGGCGGCGTGTTCGGTACCTGATCGGCGGCATACGGGGCGCGATGCCGCACTCCACCGCGTGCCTGCCGCTACAATGCGCGGATGGGCAGTGGACCGGTCACCATCAGCGCGCAGCTTGAAATCCCCGACGGCGAGATCGTCGAGCGGTTCGTGCGTGCCAGCGGCGCCGGTGGCCAGAACGTCAACAAGGTCTCCACTGCGGTGGAATTGCGTTTCGATGTGGCCAACTCGCCCTCGTTGCCCGAACCGTTGCGCGCGCGCCTGCTGGCGCGGCGTGACCGGCGCATGACCGGCGAAGGCGTGCTGGTCATCGACGCGCAACGTTTCCGCACCCAGGATCGCAATCGCGAGGATGCGCGCGAGCGGCTGGCGGCCTTCATCCAGGCCGGGCTGAGCGTGCCAAAGCCGCGCAAGGCCACCAAGCCGACCCTCGGGTCGAAACTGCGTCGTCTGGACGCCAAACGCGGGCGCGCGCAGATCAAGCGCGGGCGCTCATCACGTGACTGGGAGTGATTGCTTGAACAACCCGACTTCGTTGCTGCCGGCCGTGCCGCCGCAGATGCCGCAGGTCAAACCCAACGCCTTCCTGCGCTGGCTGGCGCGCTGCACCCTGCGCATGGGTGGCTGGAAGGTGACCGGTACCCTGCCTGACATCCCCCGGCTGGTCTTCATCATCGCGCCGCACTCGTCCAACTGGGATGGCCTGTGGGGCATGGCGGCCAAGATCGCGCTGGGCATGAAGGTGAAGGTGCTGGGCAAGGCCTCGCTGTTCTGGTGGCCGCTGGGCCCGCTGCTGCACAAGCTGGGCGTGATCCCATTGGATCGCAGCTCGCCGCAGGGCACCGTCGGCCAGGCCGTGGACCTGCTGCGCAACAACGAGAAGATGTGGTTCGCCATCACGCCCGAGGGCACCCGCAAGGCGGTGAAGGACTGGAAGGCCGGCTTCCTGAAAATCGCCCGGATGGCCGACGTGCCGATCCTGGCTGCGTATTTCCACTATCCGGAAAAGACCATCGGCATCGGCCCGCTGTTCACGCCGAGCGGCGACGACGCGGCCGACATGGCCGCCATCCGCGAGTTCTACCGGCCGTGGATCGGCAAGACCCGCGGCACGGTCTGAGCGGGCCGCAGGCCGCCGCATAGACGCCACGTCCGGCACATGCCGGGCGAACGCGACAGGAGTAGGGTGGAGGGCTGGTATCCCGTACCGTCTGCCCAAGGAGTGTTTTACATGTCGCGTACCGTAGTCCTGGCCGCCGCCATCAGCCTGGCGCTGGCGGCCTGTTCCGGCAAGGAGTCCACCCCCGTGTCCGATGCCCAGAAAGCCCCGGCCCAGCAGCCGGCTGAAGCCTCCACCAATCCGCTGCTGAGTGCGAGCACGCTGCCGTTCCAGGCACCGCAGTTCGACAAGATCAAGGACAGCGACTACCTGCCGGCGTTCGAAGAAGGCATGCGCCAGCACCTGGCCGACGTGCGCAAGATCGCCGATAGCAGCGAGCCGGCCACCTTCGACAACACCATCGTGGCGATGGAGCGCAGCGGCGAGACGCTGAACCGCGTGTCGCGCATCTTCTTCGGCCTGGTCCAGGCCGATACCAACGATGCGCGCCAGAAGATCCAGGAAGAGGTGGCGCCGAAACTGGCCGCGCACCAGGACGAGATCAACCTCGACCCCAAGCTGTTCGCGCGCGTGAAGTCGCTGTACGACCAGCGTGACGCGCTGGAGCTGGATCCGGTGCAGAAGCGCCTGGTCGAGCACTACTACGACGGCCTGGTGCGCGCCGGCGCGCAGCTGTCCGACGCCGACAAGGCGACCCTGCGCAAGCTCAACGTGGAAGAGACCACGCTCTCCACCCAGTTCCACACCCGCCTGGTGGCCGCCACCGCTGCTGCTGCCGTCGTCGTCGACGACAAGGCCAAGCTGGCCGGCCTGGATGAGGATGCGATCAACAACGCGGCGGCCGCCGCCAAGGACCGCAAGCTGGATGGCAAGTTCCTGCTGCCGCTGCAGAACACCACCCAGCAGCCGGTGCTCAGCTCACTGAGCGACCGCGACCAGCGTGCCGCCGTGCTGAAGGCCTCGGAAACCCGCGCCGAGCGTGGTGATGCCAATGACACCCGGCAGACCGTGCAGCGCCTGGCCCAGCTGCGTGCGCAGAAGGCCAAGCTGCTCGGCTTCGACACCTTCGCCGACTACCAGCTGGGCGACCAGATGGCCAAGACCCCGGCCGCCGCGCTCAAGCTGCTGACCGATACCGTGCCGGCCGCCACCGCCAAGGCCCGCGCCGAAGCCGGCGAGATCCAGAAGGTCATCGACGCGCAGAAGGGTGGGTTCCAGGTTGCTGCCTCCGACTGGGACTTCTACGCCGAGCAGGTGCGCAAGGCCAAGTACGATCTGGACGAGTCGCAGATCAAGCCGTACTTCGAACTGGACAACGTGCTGCAGAACGGCGTCTTCTACGCCGCCACCCAGCTGTACGGCATCACCTTCAAGCCGCGCACCGACATTCCGACCTACAACCCGGACATGAAGGTGTACGAAGTATTCGACAAGGACGGCACTTCGCTGGCCCTGTTCTACACCGACTACTTCAAGCGTGACAGCAAGTCCGGTGGCGCCTGGATGGACGTGTTCGTCGAACAGGATGGCCTGACCGGTGCCAAGCCGGTGGTCTACAACGTCTGCAACTTCACCAAGCCGGCCGCCGGCCAGCCTGCGCTGATCAGCTTCGACGACGTCACCACCCTGTTCCATGAGTTCGGCCATGCGCTGCACGGCATGTTCTCGAACGTGAAGTACCCGTCGATCGCCGGCACCGCCACCTCGCGCGACTTCGTCGAGTTCCCGTCGCAGTTCAACGAGCACTGGGCGCTGGATCCGAAGGTGTTCGCCAACTACGCCAAGCACTACAAGACCGGCGAGGCGATGCCGCAGGAGCTGGTCGACAAGATCCTCAAGGCACGCAGCTTCAACCAGGGCTATGCGACCACCGAGTACCTGTCGGCCGCACTGCTGGACCTGGCCTGGCACACGCAGAAGGCTGATGCGCCGCTGCAGGATGTCGGCGCCTTTGAAGCCAGCGCGCTGAAGAAGTTCAAGGTCGACCTGCCGCAGGTGCCGCCGCGTTACCGCACCACCTACTTCGACCACATCTGGGGGGGCGGTTACTCGGCGGGTTACTACGCCTACTTCTGGGCCGAAGTGCTCGACCATGACGCCTACCAGTGGTTCACCGAACATGGTGGCCTGACTGCGGCCAACGGCCAGGAGTTCCGCGACAAGATCCTCTCGCGCGGCAACAGCGTGGAGCTGTCGACCCTGTACCGCGATTTCCGCGGCAAGGACCCGTCGGTGGAACCGCTGCTGAAGTTCCGCGGGCTGAAGTAAGAAAGCGAAAACGGCGGGGGCAACCCCGCCGTTTTTCGTTGTGTAGCGTCGAACATGGCTCGACGCTGCAAAAGCGTTACGTGCCCACGTGCACGCGGTTCGCCTGCTCGGCCAGGCCCAGGTGATCCAGCGCGATATCCAGCGCCAGCACATAGCTCTGCGCGCCATACCCGGCGGCGATGCCCAGCCGCTGGCCGACACCGGCCGGCAGGCACGGCTCGGCCACCGCGCCGTCGTCATGCACTTCCACGTAAGCGTTGTGCAGGTACGGCAGCAGGCGCTGCAGGCGCAGGCTGTTGGCACACGCACCCGGGTCAAGCAGGGTCACCTCGCCACGGCTGTGGTCGGCCACGCGCAGGGCATCCAGCAGTTCCTGTTCCGAACCGCAGGCACGGATCGCCACGCTGGTGCCGGCGTCGATCGCCCGATGCACCAGTGACTTCAGTACCGGTGCCGGCAGCGGCATTGCCGTGCGGATCAGCGCACCGGCCGCTTCCGGGCCACGGATGATGAAGATCGACATGGCTCAGCCCTCCTGCGCCAGGCGGCGGCCGACGATGGCCAGCGACAGCGGGTACCCGGCCTGCTGGCTGCGCTGGTCGACCACCACCGCGGCGGGGCCATGCTGCAGGCGCAGGCGTGCTTCCAGGCCGGGCTCGGCGGGGGCCTGCAGCTCGATGTACTGCGCCGGCAGCCGTTCCAGCGCCGCCTGCAGCGCGCCACCTTCGGCCTGCCATTGCGCCTCGTCGGCGGCGCCGACATCCAGCAGTATCCAGTCGGCCGAGCGCGCCTGCGGCTGGCACAGGCACTGGTGTACCTCGGACAGGCTGGCGCAGTCGCTGCACAGCACGCGATGGCCGCTCAGCTGCGCCGGCAGCTTCGGGCGCGGCGCCGACGCCGACGCGTGGCGGATCACCAGGAGGGTCATACAACACCTTGCGGAATGCGCCGTGTGGCGCGGTGGGCACACGATGCGCGCGGGGGCCGTAAAGGTGCGATGCCCGGCCCCCACGGCGGGCGTAAAAGCTGCGTAATGCTTCGATATGCCTGCTCCTGTAGCGCGACCGAAAGCAGCCGAGCATGGGCTGCAGGTGCGTTGCGGGAACCTCCGCTGCCTGTGTATGGTCTGATGGCGCTACCACCTGTCCGGAGCCTTGTCATGGAAGCTGTTGCTCGTCCTCCGTTTTCCGAACGCGCGCTGGTCTGGCTGAAGAAGGAAGCATTGCCGCTGCTGGTGATGCTCGGCCTGCTTGCCGCCGCCCGCGATACCCTCGCCAACCACTACGTGGTGCCGAGTGGCTCCATGCAGCCGACCCTGCAGCCCGGCGACCGGGTGGTGGTGGACATGCGTGCCTACGGCCTGCGCCTGCCGTTCACCGGCAAGGAACTGATGTCCACCGGCACGCCGCAGCGTGGCGAAGTGGCGGTATTCGATTCGCCGGCCGACGGCACCCGCCTGATCAAGCGGGTGGCTGCGGTGGCGGGTGACCAAGTGCAGATGCGCGAGGGCCATCTGAGCATCAACGGCCAGCCGCTGCAGATCGCCGGCCTGCAGGACGTGGAAGCCTTCGGTGAGCGCCGTGCCCGCCTTGACCTGGACGTGGGCGGCGGTCCGGACATCGCCGATCTGGTGGTGCCGGCCGGCAAGGTGCTGGTGCTGGGTGACCACCGCGGCAACAGCTTCGATGGCCGCTTCTTCGGTTTCGTGGATGCCGACAAGATCTACGGCCGCGCGGTGGCGGTCTATTACCGCCGTGGCGACGGTTTCGAGTGGCAGCGCCTGTAAGCTGAATTGATACTTCTTGTGTATCAATCCTGACCTATCAGGTTATGGATCGACTGGATCGACGGGCCTAGTCTGAGGCCCGTTCCCTCCCACGCCCGGCCGCCCCACCGGCCCCTCGATCCCATGACTGGCGAAACTGCGGCGGCCGTCGAACGCCGCCCCGACACTGTCGATTCCAGCACCGAGACCCGCATCCAGCAGGGCACGCCGGCCTTCCGCCGCACCGCGCTGGCGTTGTTCCTGGCCGGCTTTTCCACCTTCGGCCTGCTGTACACCGTGCAGCCGCTGCTGCCCGAGTTCAGCCGTCACTTCGGCGTTTCTGCTGCCGGCAGCGCGATGTCGTTGTCGCTGACCACCGGCACACTGGCGGTGGCAATGCTGCTGGCCGGCCTGCTGTCCGATGCGGTCGGCCGCCGTCCGTTGATGATCGCTGCGCTGCTGGCCTCGGCCATGCTGTCGCTGAGCACGGCGCTGGTGGATGAGTGGACCACACTGCTGGTGCTGCGCACCCTGCTCGGCCTGGCGTTGAGCGGCGTGCCGGCAGTGGCGATGACCTACCTGGTCGAGGAAATGGACAGCCGCGCGCTGGGCCTGGCGATGGGCCTGTACATTGGCGGCAACGCCATCGGTGGCATGAGCGGGCGCCTGCTGGCCGGCATCATCGCCGACCATTGGGGCTGGCGTTGGGGCATCGGCGTGGTCTCGATCATTGCCATCGCCAGTACCGTGCTGTTGTGGCTGCAACTGCCGCCGTCGCGTCATTTCCAGGCGCGTCGCGGGGGCCTGCGCCAGTTGCCATCGCGCTGGCGCACGCTGTTTGCCGACCCGGGCCTGCCGTGGCTGTTCGCCACCTCGTTCGTGCTGATGGGCGTGTTCGTCACCCTCTACAACTACCTGGGCTACCACCTGCTGGCCCCGCCCTACCACCTCAGCCAGACCGTGGTCGGCCTGATCTTCAGCGTGTACCTGGTCGGCACCTTCAGCTCGGCGTGGATGGGGCAGCAGGCGACGCGATACGGCCGCGGCCGCATCCTGTCGATCTCGTTTGCGTTGATCGGCGCCGGCATCGCGCTGTTGGCGCTGCCGTGGCTGAGCACGATGGCGCTGGGTATCGCGCTGGTCACGTTCGGCTTCTTCGGCGGCCATTCGGTGGCCAGCAGCTGGGTTGGCAGCCGCGCCGGCACGATGCGTGCCGAAGCCTCGGCGCTATACCTGTTCGCCTACTACCTGGGTTCAAGTGTGCTCGGTGGTGTCGGTGGCCTGGCCTATGCCGCGTGGGACTGGCTGGGCGTGTGCCTGTTCGCCGCCGTGTTGACGCTGATCGGCGGTGGCATCGTCTGGGCGCTGCAGCAGCGCGCCCCGCAGCCGGTAACGGCGTGATCCAACGCGTACGGTAGTGCCGGCCAGCGGACGGCACTACCGGGTGGATTGCAGGCTTACCCTTCGGCGAACGCTTCGCGCAGCAGCCCGGCGAAGTTGCGGATCAGCGGCGTGACGCCCTCGCGGTGCCACGCCAGCTGTACTTCCGAATGCGCGCCGGCATCGGCGAGGGCCACGAAGCGTGCGCCTTCCACGCGGATGTGGTCGCACGAGGAAGGCAGGATCGCTGCACCGAGCCCGGCGGCGGCCAGGCTGATCAGGGTCGAGGCTTCACCGGCCTCCTGCACGATGCGGGGAGTGAAGCCCGCCGCCGCGCACAACGCGATCATGTGGTCATGGATGCCCGCACCGGCGCTGCGCCGGAACGCCACGAACGGTTCCTGCGCGAAGTCGCGCAGCGACAGTGTGTCCTGCGCCGTTAGTCTGCGCAGGGCAGGGTGGTCGGCATGCACGATCAGTGCCAGCGGGTCGACGAACAGGCTGTGCGCCACCAGCTCCGGCGGCAATGCGCGCTTGCGGATGATGCCCACGTCCAGACTGCCATCGAGCAGCGCATCGATCTGCTGCAGGGTGTTCATCTCGCTCAGCTGCAGGCGCACCTGCGGGTACTGCTGGCGGTAGCGCAGGATCGAACGCGGAATCTGCGGTGACAGCGGCGTGGCCCGGGTCAGGCCGATACGCAGCTCACCCCGCTCGCCCCGCTGCGCGCGCTGCACCTCGTCCACCGCCGTTTCCACCTGCTGCACGATGGCGCGTGCACGTTCCTGCAGCAGCTCACCGGCAGGCGTCAGCTGCACACGACGATGGCTGCGCACGAACAGGCGCGCCCCGATCAGGTCTTCCAGCTGGCGGATCTGCTGGCTGAGTGGGGGCTGCGACATGCCCAGCCGCTCCGCCGCCTGGCCGAAGTGCAGCGTATCGGCAACGGCGAGGAAGTAGCGCAGGTGGCGGAGTTCGATGGACATGGCGCCAGTTTATTCATCGTCAGCCGGGAATGGGGTCAGAGCCCGTTGCGTAGCAACGGGATCCGACCCCGTGCCGACCAACGGTCGGCACCCACCAACAGCAGCTGGCACCGACAGCAGCGGGAAACTGTCGAAGGCGGGGTGGGTCCGGTTGCGGGGGCGTGAGCGCCATGGATGGCGCGACCGAGCCTCCATGGACGGATTCACGGCGTCCCCCGTAGCCGGACCCACCCCGCCATCCCACGGAATGCCCGCTGTCGCCGTTGCCGTTGCTTCGGCTTCGGCAGGTGCAGGGCGCAGCCCTGCCGGCACAGCTCATCGCTCGGAATGCCCGCTCTGGTCGTAATCGCGCGGACTGAACAACTCCGGCTGGATCAGCTCGATGAACGCCCGCGCCTGCGCCGACAACGCCTTGCCACGCCGCACGATCACCCCGTAACTGCGTTCGGGGAACCAGCGCTTCATCGACCGCGCCGCCAACCGCTCGCGATCGGCCTCGTTCAGGCACAGCGCCGGCACGATGGAAATGCCCATACCCATCGCCACGTACTGCTTGATCACCTCCCAGCCGCCCACTTCCAGGGCCACGGTGTAGGCGATGCGGTGGCGCTGGAACACCTGGTCGACCAGGCGGTAGGTGATCTGCCGCTTCGGTGGCAGCACCAGCGGATAGCGCGCGATGTCGGCCAGCTCCAGCTCGCCGCCGCTGGCCAGCGGATGGTCGTGCGGCGCGATCAGCACCTGCTCGAAGCGGTAGGCCGGGGCGTAGCTGAGGTCGGCCGGCACATCGGTCATCGAACCGATTGCCAGGTCGGCGGCGTCCTCGCGCAGCAGGTCGGTGCCATCGGCGCTGATCGCGTTGTGCAGGGTCAGGCGCACGTCCGGGTGGTGCTGGCGGAAGCGTTCGACGATCTTCGGCAGCAGGTACAGGATGGTCGAACTGTTGGCGGCGATGTTCAGCTCGCCCGCGTCCAGGCCGCGCACCTTGTCGCGGAATCGTGCCTCCAGCCCGTCCAGGTTCTCCACCAGCGGCTGTGCCATTTCGTACAGCAGCTGGCCCTCGCGGCTGGGCACCAGGCGGCGCCCGCTGCGCTCGAACAACGGCACCCCCAGCTCCCGCTCCAGCGCCTGCAACTGCAGGCTGATCGCCGGCTGGCTGACGAAAAGTGCCTCAGCCGCCCGTGAGACCGAGCCAAGGCGCACCGTCTGGCAGAACGCGCGCAGTGGCTTCAGCCGGTCGGATTTGTAGGAAAAACGGGGGCTTGGAGGGGGGCGTGTGGTCATCGCGTCACAAGTATTAGCACAATTTATGTAGAACATTGCAAAAACTGTTTTGCCAAATACTCGGCCCCGGCGGCACCGTGGAGACGTTCCCCCACCGCTGGAGTTGCCCCATGTCCGCCGTCGCTTCCGCTGTTCCCACCCCTGCCAGCAAGGCCACCCCCGGCATCGCCCTGGCGACCCGCGTGGCCGGCCAGGACACCCTGCTGCCGGCACCGCTGCTGGCCCTGCTGGTGTCGCTGCACCGTGCGGTGGAACCGGGCCGGCAGGCACGGCTGCAGGCGCGCCGCGAGCGCCAGGCGTTCTTCGACCAGGGCGGCCTGCCGGACTTCCGCACGGACACCGCCGCGATCCGTAGCGGCGACTGGCGTGTTGCCCCGCTGCCCGCCGCGCTGCAGGACCGCCGCGTCGAGATCACCGGCCCGACCGATCCGAAGATGGTCATCAACGCGCTGAACTCCGGTGCCAAGGTGTTCATGGCCGACTTCGAGGATTCGACCTCGCCGACCTGGCGCAACCTGCTGGCCGGGCAGCAGTCGCTGGCCGCCGCGGTGCGTGGCGATCTTCAATACACCGCACCCAATGGAAAGCACTACGCCCTGCGCCCGTACGACGAGCAGGCGGTGCTGATCGTGCGCCCGCGTGGCTGGCACCTGGACGAGAAGCACGTGCGCATCGATGGTCAGTTCATCGCCGGCGGCCTGTTCGACGCGGCGGTGTTCGCCTTCCACAACGCCCGCACCCTGCAGGCGAAGGATCGCGGCCCGTATTTCTACCTGCCCAAGCTGCAGAGCATGGAAGAGGCGGCGCTGTGGGAAACCGCGCTGTCGCACATCGAAGGCATGCTCGGCCTGCCGCACGGCCAGATCAAGGTGACCGTGCTGATCGAAACGCTGCCGGCGGTGTTCGAGATGGACGAGATCCTGCACGCGCTGCGTGACCGCATCGTCGGCCTGAACTGCGGGCGCTGGGACTACATCTTCTCGTACCTGAAGACCTTCCGCCGCCACGCAGATCGCGTGTTGCCCGAGCGCGGCCAGGTGACCATGACCCAGCCGTTCCTGAAGGCGTATTCGGAGCTGCTGATCCAGACCTGCCATCGCCGTGGTGCGCATGCGATGGGCGGCATGGCCGCGCAGATTCCCATCAACAACGATGCCGCTGCCAACGAACAGGCGATGGCCCGCGTGCGCGCCGACAAGCTGCGCGAAGTGAGCGCCGGCCACGACGGCACCTGGGTCGCGCACCCGGCGCTGATTCCGGTGGCGATGGCGATCTTCGACGAACACATGCCCGGTGCGAACCAGCACAGCGTGCTGCGCCAGGATGTGCGCGTCGGCCGCGACGAACTGATCGCGCGGCCGCCGGGCACCATCACCCGCGCTGGTTTCGAAGGCAACGTGGAAGTCTGCGTGCGTTACCTGGCGGCGTGGCTGGATGGCAACGGCTGCGTGCCGATCCACCACCTGATGGAGGACGCAGCCACCGCCGAGATCAGCCGCAGCCAGCTGTGGCAGTGGCTGCATACGCCGGGCCAGCAGCTGGACGATGGCACCGCCATCGACCTGGCGCTGCTGGATGCCACGCTGGCGCAGCTGCCGGCACGGCTGGGCGATACCGCCGCGTTGCCCGGTGGCGCGCGCATCGGCGAAGCCATCGCCCTGCTGGGCGACCTGAGCCGCAACGACGAACTGACCGATTTCCTGACCCTGCCGGCCTACGCGCGCATCGACTGATCGCCGCCCGCGTTTCCTGCCGTTTCCCTCCCCGCTGCACGCACGAACCGAACTGGAGAAAGACATGAGCAAGCTGCCCACTGCCGAACAGATCCAGCACGACTGGGATACCAACCCGCGTTGGGAAGGCATCCAGCGCAACTACAGCGCCGCCGACGTGGTGCGCCTGCGCGGCACCGTCCACATCGAGCATTCGCTGGCCCGCCTGGGTGCGGAGAAGCTGTGGGCGTCGCTGCATGAGCGCGAGTTCGTCAACGCGCTCGGTGCACTGACCGGCAACCAGGCCATGCAGCAGGTGAAGGCTGGCCTGAAGGCGATCTACCTGTCCGGTTGGCAGGTGGCCGCCGACGCCAACCTGGCCGGCCAGATGTACCCGGACCAGTCGCTGTACCCGGCCGATTCGGTGCCGGCGGTGGTCAAGCGCATCAACAACACACTGCTGCGCGCCGACCAGCTGCATCACGCCGAAGGCAAGGACGACATCGATTTCCTGCAGCCGATCGTGGCCGATGCCGAAGCCGGTTTCGGCGGCGTGCTCAATGCGTTCGAACTGATGAAGGCGATGATCGAGGCCGGTGCCGCTGGCGTGCACTTCGAAGACCAGCTGGCCTCGGTGAAGAAGTGCGGTCATATGGGCGGCAAGGTGCTGGTGCCGACCCGCGAGGCGATCGAGAAGCTCAATGCCGCGCGCCTGGCTGCCGACGTGCTGGGCGTGCCGACCCTGCTGGTGGCGCGTACCGATGCCGAAGCCGCGGATCTGCTGACCAGCGACATCGACGGCAACGACCGGCCGTTCACCACCGGCGAGCGCACTGTCGAGGGCTTCTACAAGACCCGCAACGGCCTGGACCAGGCGATCAGCCGTGGCCTGGCCTACGCGCCCTATGCCGACCTGGTGTGGTGCGAGACCGGCAAGCCGGACCTGGAATTCGCTCGGAAATTCGCCGAGGCGATCCATGCGAAGTTCCCGGGCAAGCTGCTGGCCTACAACTGCTCGCCCAGCTTCAACTGGAAGAAGAACCTGGATGACGCCACCATTGCCAAGTTCCAGCGCGAACTGGGCAGCTACGGCTACAAGTTCCAGTTCATCACTCTGGCCGGTTTCCACGCCTTGAACTACGGCATGTTCAATCTGGCCCATGGCTACGCACGCCGGCAGATGAGCGCGTTCGTGGAACTGCAGGAAGCCGAGTTCGAAGCGGCCGAGCGCGGCTTCACCGCGGTCAAGCACCAGCGCGAGGTCGGCACCGGCTACTTCGATGCGGTGACCCAGGCGATCCAGCAGGGCCAATCGTCGACTACCGCGCTGACCGGCTCGACCGAGGAAGAACAGTTCCACGGCGGCCGCAGCGAACGCGCTGCGTGATCCGGTAATGCCGGCCGCTGGCCGGCAACCCGCCGATGTTTCCGGAGTCCACGGGGTTGCCGGCCAGCGGCCGGCTCTACCGAAGCTTCGGAATCCGATCAGGGTGGCCAGGGAAGGGCCAGACAACGCCGGCCGGTCGGGGGACCTGCCGGCGTTGTTGTATCGATGCAAGGGGGGCAACCGGTGGGCAGCGTCAATCAGGCGCACCCCGGTCCCGGCAACCTGGCCGAAACCCCGTGAAACCCGGCATCGGATTGATCCAGCAGGAGTTTTGGCTGGACACCGATAGCCAGAATGGGCCACCACCGATCTTCACATCAATCAAGATCGGCAGAAGGCTCAAAATGAGATAGGGCGCACACTTTAAAGCGGTGCTATGCTCCGCGGCTCACCAGGGGACGCTGGCGGCGGGTGCAGGGAATGACCGGCAGGGGTGCGGCCGAGAACAGTGATGTGACGACAGGTATCGCCCGGGTGGCGATGGCCGAGATCGTGCACGCTCTGTTGTCAGATGCCGAGGTGGCATTGTTCGCCAGATTCGCCCGCGCATGCAAGCTCCGTGCCGGACAGTGGCTGTTCCAGCGGGGCCACCGCGGCGAGCGCATGTATGTGATCCTCGAAGGACAGATCGAACTGGACTTTGGCGAGGACCTGGTGATCAAGACGCTCGGGCAGCATGAGTTCTTCGGAGAACTGGGCCTGCTGGTCGGCGATCACCTGCGCAGCGCCAGTGCGCGCGCGCTGGTCGACTGCGACGTGCTGGAGCTGGGCCCGGCCGATTTCCATCGGCTGGTCGAATCCGATCCCGGCCTGGTGGCCTACTTCCTGCGCCGCACGATCATGCGCGTGCTGACCAACGAACAGGCACTGATCAGACAGCTGCGCCGGCGCAACCACGATCTGGAAACCGCGCTGGACAACCTGTACATCACCACCCACCAGTTGACCCACACCCGTGAGCTGGTGCGTACCGATGAACTGACCGGGCTGCACAACCGCCGTGGCCTCACCCTGTACCTGCAGGAGTGCCGCGAGCATGCCGAGGGACCACCGCAGGCGTTGCTGCTGATCGATTGCGACCGTTTCAAGCAGATCAACGACCGCCACGGCCACCAGGCCGGCGACCGCGTGCTGCAGAGCATGGGCAACATCCTGCGCTCGATGGCCGGCGAGCAGGACCTGGCCTGCCGGCTCGGCGGCGATGAGTTCTGCCTGATCCTGCGCCGTGGCAACCACGAGATCGTGCAGCACGCGGCCGAGTTCATCCTCAGCGCGGTGCATGGCCTGCTCGAGCGCAGTCATGGCACGCCGCATGTCAGCCTGGTGAGCATCGGTGCCAGCCTGCTGGCGCCGGAGGCAGGCTGGAGCGAGTGGTATGCCAGCGCCGATCGGGCGCTGTACCGGGCCAAGCGCGACGGCGGCAACTGCCTGCGCTGGGTGGATGATCCGGACGGCCAATAGGGAGAGGCAGGCGATGAATGGCGACAACGGAACGTCAGCCCCGCATAGCCCACAGCTACGCGCCCTGCTGTTCACCGATCTGTGTGATTCGCTGCAGCTGGTCGAGCGTATCGGCGATGTGGCGGCGGCGAGCCTGTTCCAGGAGCACGACCGCCTGGTGCTGGGGCTGCAGCACCGCTGGAATGGCCAGCTGATCGACCGCTCCGACGGGCTGTTCATGCTGTTCGAGCGCACCATCGACGCACTGGGTTTCGCCCTGGACTACCAGCGTGAACTGCACGCGCTGGGTCAGCAGCGCGCCATTGAACTGCGCGCGCGTGCCGGCCTGCACGTGGGTGACGTGCTGACCTGGGAAAACAGTGCCGAGGCGGTCCGTGCCGGTGCCAAGTCGATGGAAGTGGAAGGCCTGGCCAAGCCGATGGCGGCGCGCCTGATGATGCTGGCCCGCCCTGGCCAGATCCTGCTGTCGGCGGTGGCCGAATCGCTGACCCGCCGTGCCACTGATGCGCTGGGTGAGCGCGGCACGCGCCTGCTGTGGAAATCGCACGGGCGCTGGCGCTTCAAGGGCGTGCCGGTAGTTCAGGAAGTGATCGAAGTGGGCGAGATCGGTTCGGCGCCGCTGCGCATGCCGCGCGCCAATGCCAAGGCGCGCCGCGACCTGCCGCTGTGGCGGCAGCCGCTGGTCCTGGCTGCCGAAGGCCTGGTGCTGGCGGTGGCCGTGCTGGGCGGCTGGCTGCTGCTGCGGCCGGAACCGGCGATTGCATTCGCTGAGCGCGACTGGGTGGTGCTCGGCGATGTCGACAACCTCACCGGCGATCCGATCTTCGATGACTCGATGCGGCACGCGATCCGGATCGCGCTGGAACAGTCGCGCTACGTGAACGTGCTGTCGGAGGGCAAGATCCGCGAAAGCCTGGAAATGGCGCGGCTCTCGGGCGATACCCGGTTGAACCGCGATACCGCCGTCGACGTGGCGGTAAGGGAAGGCGCCCGCGCCGTGCTGTTGCCGACCGTGCGGCAGAAGATCGGCGGCTATGAGCTGGCCATCGATGTTGCTGCGCCGGGCAGCGGGCAGGTGATCCAGACGTTCACTGCCACCGCGGATCGATCCGACCAGATGGTGTTCGCGGTGGACGATGTGGTCGGGCGCCTGCGGCGTGGACTGGGCGAGTCGGTGGCAAGCCTGGAACAGTCGTTGCCGTTGCCGCGGGCATCGACCCAGGACCTGCGCGCACTGCGTGCATTCGCCCTGGCCGAGAGTGCACTGGGCCAGCGTCGCTTCGAGGAGGCACGCAACCTCTACCAGGCTGCGATCGATATCGATCCTGGCTTTGCCCTGGCCTACATGGGCGTGGCCAAGCTGCATGCGCGGGTCGAGGAAGGGCGGCGTGCGCGCGAAGCCATGCAGCATGCGCTGGACCTGCAGGATCGCCTGCCACCACGCGAGCGCCTGTACCTGAAGGCCTGGATGGCCGAGCTGGAACCAGGTGGCTGGGCGCTGGAGCAATGGCGCACGCTGGCCAAGGTCTATCCGGATTCGTTCGCGGGGCTGTCCAACACGTCCTGGTACCTGTTGCAGGCCAACCAGTTCAGCGAGGCCGAGCCTTATGCGCGAGCGGCCGCAGTGCCGCAGGACCCCTTGCGGCTGTATCCGCTGGTCCATCTGGTGCGGATACAGATCGCTGCCAACCAGCCGCAGCTTGCCGCGGAAACACTGGCGCAGGCACAGATCCTGCGCGGCCGGGATGACGCCGATGAGACCGGCGTGGATGTGCTGGTGGCGCAGGGACAGTACGCCAAGGCAGCGGAGCTGTTGCCGCAGATCCATGCCAGCGATGCCCTGCAGCAGCGGATGAAGCTGCGTGCGCAGCTGCTGCTGGCGGCCGCGCAGCGCGACTGCCCGGCGATGCAGCAGGCGATACGCGAAGATGCACCGGCGCCGGCGCTGGTCGACCTCCAGGTGCAGCAACGCCTGCAGCACGCCAGCGTGGCGGCATTGTGCTCGAGCGCTGGCCGCGCCGAACTGCAGGCCATCGCAGCGCTGCTGCAGCCGATGCTGCAGCAGCGCGATGATCCCATGCTGAATGCCAGAGGCCTGCAGTGGCTGGCGCTGGTCCACCTGGCACAGCGCCAGGGCCAGTTCGAGCTGGCCAAGCGCTGGCTGGACGATCAGCGCCCCCTGCTGCGCAGCCTGCGCAGCCCGGTCGCAGACCGCTGGCTGCGCATCGTCAGCGCCATGGATGAGCTGCAGATGCAGCGACCCGACGCTGCACGCTCGCTGATCGAGCCGATGCTGGATGGGAGCGAGCCCGTGCAGGCACACGTGGTGCTGCTGCTCGCGCTGCGCGCACAGGGCGATGAAGCCGCCGCGCGCCGCCAGCAGGCGTGGCTGGCCCAGCATCGCGGCCAGGCCATTGCCGAGGTCACGGCCCTGCAGGTGTGGCAACCGCTGAACGTGTATGACGTCTCCACGTGGGCAACGCCAGCTACGGCCGGCGCACCCTGATGGCGGATCAGCCGTCGATCCGCTCGCCGACCTTGCCGGCTTCGAAGCAGAACACCACGGTCATGGCCGCCACCGACCCGGACAGGTGGTCCTGCAGCGCGTTACGCACCCGGCCAAGCTCCTCGACCGAGGCCAGGGTGTCGATCTTCATGCAGTCGTTTTCGCCGACGGCAGCGTCCAGGCCGATCGAGGCCAGCGCCTGGGCCGGCGACGCGGTGAAGTGGCTGCGGAACTCGTCGTTGCCGATCAGGTGGTCCAGCAGGGTGCTGGCGTCTGCGGCGGAAAGGCGGGAATGGGTGCTCATGGGGATCGTCCGTAGGTGGAGTTTCTCGTATCGGCCGCGACAGCCTGCCATTGAGGGCCGCGCGCTGCACGTCGCTAAAGTTGGCCGCGCTGCGGTCGTTGCTGCTATGCCGGTTGTGCGGCAGAAGGAAGGAAACCCATGCGACTGCGCCGCTGCGCCAGCCTGATGTTCGAGCCCCGCGAGGCGGTCACCCTGGACCTGCGCGCGATGCTGGCCGGCCATGCCGAGATGGACAGCCAGATCAGCTGGGTGGCGCTGGCCGCCCATCTGGACCAGCCGCTGCCGGTGGATGCCGAGGAGCGCCAGCTGCTGGGCGAGCTCAGCGCGCACCGCTGGAGCGAACCACCCGCCGATGCCTCCCCGGCCATGCTGGCCCGCTTGGTCGAGCAGGGCCTGCTGCTGACCGACCCGCCGAGCGAGGTGGGGCACCAGATGCGCGACGAGGCGCTACGGCGCAGCCAGTGGTGGCCGCTGGCCGCGCTGGCCCATCGCCA
Source organism: Stenotrophomonas sp. 85239_Sma (assembly GCF_056481725.1). Classification (NCBI taxonomy): domain Bacteria; kingdom Pseudomonadati; phylum Pseudomonadota; class Gammaproteobacteria; order Lysobacterales; family Lysobacteraceae; genus Stenotrophomonas; species Stenotrophomonas sp. 85239_Sma. The sequence goes on from NZ_CM151163.1 coordinate 225,752, forward strand.
CGCGCGGTGGCAGGCCGTGGACAGCGTGGAGGACATGCGTCGGCAGGGATTGGACACCGCTGCCGGGCTGCGCCAGCGCCTGGGGCCGCCACCACCGGTGGTGCAGCCCATGCAGGGTGACTACCAGCCGCTGCCGCGCAGCGAAGAGGCCGCGTTCGATGCACTGCTTGCGCGTCGCACCACCTGCCGCAATTTCGATCCGCAGCGCGCGCTGCCGCTGCCGTTGCTGGCCCAGGTGCTGCAGCGCACGCTGATGGCCCACGCCGTGCAGAAGGTCGAGCGCGATACCGAGTTCCTGAAGAAGAACGTGCCTTCCGGTGGCGGCCTGCATCCCACCGAGGGCTTCCTGCTGGTGCAGAACGTGGACGGGCTGGTACCGGGCCTGTACCACTACCACCCGGTGCAGCATGCCGTTCTGCCGTTGCCTTCGCCACCGCCGCAGGCACTGGCTGCGCTGGCGCGGCGGATGCTGTCCGGGCAGGAGTGGTTCGCCGATGCGCCGGCGTTGCTGGTGCTGGCGCCGCGCTATGACCGCTGTTTCTGGAAGTACCGCAACCATGCCAAGGCGCACCGTGCGGTGACACTGGATGTCGGCCACATCTCGCAGCTGCTGTACCTGTGCGCCACCGAGCGCGGCCTGGCGGCGTTCGTCACCGCAGCCATCAACGATGCCGATGTCGATCGCGCCTTCGGGTTCGATGGCATCGGCCAGAGCGCGATGGCCATCTGCGGCCTGGGCTGGCGCAGTGCCACGCTGGACACCGCCGAATTCGATCCCGCTGGTCGGGTGACGGCGGGCGACGACCGTTGAGCGGCCGTCGCCCCGGCGTTCACGCCGCTTCGAAGTCCACCAGCACCGCACCATCACCCACCTGGTCGCCGGCCTTGGCGCGGTAGCCCTTCACCGTGCCATCGGCCGGTGCCTGCAGGGTGTGCTCCATCTTCATCGCTTCCAGCACCACCAGTGGCGTTCCGCGCTTGACCTCGGTGCCGGCCGCGACCAGCGTCGCGACGATCCTGCCCGGCATCGGCGCCAGCAGGCTGCCGGCGTCGGCCACGGCCTGGTCCGATTCACTCACCGGATCGTGCAGGGTGAAGCGGTGCTGGCCATTGGCGCCGAACAGGTACAGCTGGTCACCGTCGCGCAGCAGCTGTAGCGACCAGCGGCGCTCGCCCCGCTGCACCGTCAGGCCGTGCACATCGGCCGTGCCGATCACCTGCAGCGGTGCTGCGTCATCGCACTGCACGCGCCAGCCATCGGCCTGCGCCCACACCTTCACCATGTGCTTGCGTTCGCCCTGCTGCAGCGGCAACACGCGCGGCGCGGACGCGCCGAGGCGCCAGCCATCCTGTGCTCGCCACGGGGAATGCGGGTCGCGCGCGTCGGTGCTGGCGCCCGCAGTGCTTGCAACTGCGGCCACGGCGGCCAGCTGCCACAGGGCATCATCCGTGTCGCCCACCGCACTCAACGCGGCGTGCTCGCGTTCGATCAGCGCGGTATCCAGCCTGGCGTGCGCGAACGAATCGGTGTTCACCAGGCGGCGCAGGAAGCCGGCATTGGTGGTCACGCCCACTACCTGGCAGTCGGCCAGCGCCTGGCTCATGCGGCGCAGCGCGGCATCGCGGTCCACGTCCCAGACGATCAGCTTGGCGATCATCGGATCGTAGTACGGGGTGATGCTGTCGCCTTCCTCCACGCCGGTATCCACGCGCACATGGGCTGACGGCGTGGGCAGGCGCAGCCGGCGCAGCGTGCCGGTGGAGGGCAGGAAGCCACGGTCGGCATCTTCGGCGTACAGGCGCGCTTCGATGGCGTGGCCGTGGATCGAAAGCTGCTCCTGGCGCAGCGGCAGCGGCTGGCCCGAAGCCACGCGCAGCTGCCACTCCACCAGGTCGGTGCCGGTGATGTACTCGGTGACCGGGTGCTCGACCTGCAGGCGTGTGTTCATTTCCATGAAGTAGAAATCGCCGTCCGGGCCGGCGATGAACTCCACCGTGCCGGCACCGACGTAGCCCACCGCGCGCGCGGCATCCACCGCGGCCTGGCCCATCGCGGCACGACGTTCGGGGCTCATGCCCGGCGCCGGCGCTTCTTCCAGCACCTTCTGGTGGCGGCGCTGCACCGAGCAGTCGCGCTCGAACAGGTACACCGCCTCACCGTGGCTGTCGCCGAACACCTGGATCTCGATGTGGCGCGGGCGCTCGACATACTTCTCGACCAGCACGTGGTCGTTGCCGAACGCCGAGGCCGCTTCGCGCTGGCAGCTGGCCAGCGCATCGACGAAGTCCTCGCTGCGCTCGACCTTGCGCATGCCCTTGCCGCCACCGCCGGCACTGGCCTTGATCAGCACCGGGTAGCCGATGGTATCGGCCTGGGCACGCAGGAACGCGGGTTCCTGCTGGTCGCCGTGGTAGCCCGGCGTCAGCGGTACACCGGCCGTGGCCATCAGCGCCTTGGCCGCGCTCTTGTCGCCCATCGCGCGGATGGCGCTGGCCGGTGGACCGATGAAGATGATGCCGGCGGCGGCGCAGGCATCGGCGAAGTCGGCGTTCTCGGACAGGAAGCCATACCCGGGGTGGATCGCCTGCGCGCCGGTCAGGCGTGCGGCGTCGAGCAGGGCATCGGCGCGCAGGTAGCTCTCACGTGCGGCGGCCGGACCAATGTGGATGGCTTCGTCGGCCAGGCGCACATGGCGTGCGTTGCGGTCCGCATCGGAATACACCGCCACGGTGGCGATGCCGAGGCGACGGCAGGTGGCGATGACGCGGCAGGCGATCTCGCCACGGTTGGCGATCAGGACTTTGGTGAACATGGCAACAGGCTCGGTCATGGCACGGGTTACATGCGGAACACGCCGAAGCGCGTCTGCTGCGGGGCGGCGTTGAGGCTGGCCGACAGCGCCAGGGCCAGCACCCGGCGGGTGTCGGCCGGATCGATCACGCCGTCGTCCCACAGGCGCGCGCTGGCGTAGTACGGGTGGCCCTGCTGTTCGAACTGGTCGCGGATCGGCGCCTTGAACGCGTCCTCTTCCGCTGCCGGCCACTGGCCACCCTTGGCTTCGATGCCATCGCGCTTGACCGTGGCCAGCACGCTGGCGGCCTGTTCGCCGCCCATCACGCCGATGCGTGCGTTCGGCCACATCCACAGGAAGTTCGGCGAGTAGGCGCGGCCGCACATGCCGTAGTTGCCGGCGCCGAACGAACCACCGATCACCACGGTGAACTTGGGCACCTTGGCGCAGGCCACCGCCATCACCAGCTTGGCCCCATCCTTGGCGATGCCACCCTGTTCGTACTTGCGGCCGACCATGAAGCCGGTGATGTTCTGCAGGAACACCAGCGGGATGTTGCGCTGGGTGCACAGCTCGATGAAGTGCGCACCCTTCAGTGCCGACTCGGAGAACAGGATGCCGTTGTTGGCGATGATGCCGATCGGGTAGCCGTTCAGATGGGCGAAGCCGGTGACCAGGGTTGCACCGTAGCGCGGCTTGAACTCGTCGAAGCGCGAGCCATCGACCAGGCGCGCGATGACCTCGCGCACGTCGTAGGGCTTGCGCGTGTCGGCCGGGATCACGCCATACAGGTCGTGTGCCGGCAGCAGTGGCTCCTCGCTGGCCTGCACCGCCATCGCCGGTTCCGGCTTGCGCCAGTTCAGCTGCGCGATGATCGCGCGCACCCGTGCCAGCGCCTGCAGATCGTTGTCGGCCATGTGATCGGCCACGCCGGAGATGCGCGTGTGCACATCGGCGCCGCCCAGTTCCTCGGCCGTCACCACTTCACCGGTGGCCGCCTTCACCAGCGGCGGGCCGCCGAGGAAGATCGTGCCCTGCTCGCGCACGATCACGGTCTCGTCGCTCATCGCCGGCACGTAGGCGCCACCGGCGGTGCAGCTGCCCATCACGCAGGCGATCTGCGGAATGCCCTGTGCCGACAGGTTGGCCTGGTTGTAGAAGATGCGGCCGAAATGGTCGCGGTCGGGGAAGACTTCGTCCTGCAGTGGCAGGAACGCGCCACCGGAATCGACCAGGTAGATGCACGGCAGGTGGTTCTGTTCGGCGATCTCCTGTGCGCGCAGGTGCTTCTTCACCGTCATCGGGTAGTAGGTGCCACCCTTGACCGTGGCGTCGTTGGCCACGATCACGCATTCCACACCGCTCACCCGGCCGATGCCGGCCACCACGCCGGCGGCGGGCACGGCATCGTCATACATGCCATGCGCGGCCAGCGGCGCGATTTCCAGGAAGGCGCTGCCGGGGTCGAGCAGGGCGTCGATGCGGTCACGCACCAGCAGCTTGCCGCGTGCGGTGTGCTTGGCACGCGCGGCGTCGCTGCCGCCCAGCGCAGTGCGGGCGAGGGTGGCATGCAGGTCATCGACCACGGCCTGCATCACCGCGCGGTTGCTTTCAAACGTTTCGCTGCCCGGTTGCAGCTGGCTGTTCAGGACGGTCATCGCGGTGGCCTTACAGGGTGCGCTGGAACAGTTCGCGGCCGATCAGCATGCGGCGGATCTCCGAGGTGCCGGCGCCGATTTCATACAGCTTGGCGTCGCGCCACAAACGGCCGGTCGGGTATTCGTTGATGTAGCCGTTGCCACCCAGGATCTGGATCGCCTGGCCGGTCAGCCAGGTGGCCTTCTCGGCGGCGTACAGGATCGCACCGGCGGCATCCTGGCGGGTGGTGCGGCCCTGGTCGCAGGCGCGCGCCACGGCGTAGACATAGGCGCGGCAGGCACCGAGGCCCACGTACATGTCGGCGATCTTGGCCTGGATCAGCTGGAAGCTGCCGATCGGTTCGCCGAACTGGTGGCGCTCGTGCACGTACGGCATCACCACGTCCATCGCCGCCGCCATCAGGCCCAGCGGGCCACCGGACAGCACCACGCGCTCGTAGTCCAGGCCGGACATCAGCACGCGCACGCCACCGCCGACCTGACCCAGCACATTCTCTTCGGGAATCTCGCAGTCCTGGAACACCAGCTCGCAGGTGGGCGAAGAGCGCATGCCCAGCTTGTCCAGCTTCTGCGCGGTGGAGAAGCCCTTCATGCCCTTCTCGACCAGGAACGCGGTGATGCCCTTGGCACCTGCGTCCATGTCGGTCTTGGCGTAGACCACCAGCACATCGGCGTCCGGCCCGTTGGTGATCCACATCTTGTTGCCGTAGAGCACGTAGCGGTCGCCACGCTTGTCGGCACGCAGCTTCATCGACACCACGTCCGAACCGGCGCCCGGTTCGCTCATCGCCAGCGCGCCGACCAGGCTGCCGTTGCACAGGCCGGGCAGGAAGCGCTGCTTCTGTTCTTCGTTGCCGTTCTTGCGCAGCTGGTTCACGCACAGGTTGGAGTGCGCGCCGTAGGACAGGCCGATGCCGCCGGAGGCACGCGAGATTTCTTCCATTGCCACCACGTGGGCCAGATAGCCCATGCCGGTGCCGCCGTATTCTTCTTCCACGGTGAGGCCGAGCAGGCCCTGCTCGCCCAGCTTCGGCCACAGGGACAGTGGGAACTGGTTGCTGGCATCGGCCTCGGCGGCCAGCGGCGCGACCTCGGCAGCGGCAAAATGGGCCACGCTCTGGCGCAGCAGGTCGATGTCTTCGCCAAGATCGAAGTTCAGGGATGGCACGTGCATTGTGGTGGCTCCACGGCGGGATGGCAGGAAATGGACGCACCCGGCGGGGGAGCGGGCGGCGGTCTGCAGGACCGCCACCCGCACGGGCGATGGGCCCAGCGTAGCGGGGTTCGGGTAAGAAGTGAATACGAATTCAAAAATTGAAACTAGAATCAGAACATGGCCTATAAACGCTCTGCATTGATGGAAGAACGCCTGGCGGGCGCCCGAGAACGGATCCTGCTGGCCACCCGCGAGCTGGTCGCCACCGGCGGCTGGCGTAACGCCCCGGTGACCGCCGTGGCGACCCAGGCCGGGGTGTCCACCGGCCTGATCTATCGCCACTTCCCGTCCAAGGCCGAACTGTTCGTGGAGGTGCTCAACGCCGCCGTGGCCCACGAGGTCGCGATCATGGAGCGCATCGCCAGTGGGCCGGAGGTGGCCAGCGAGCGCCTGCGGCTGGCGATCACCGCCTTCGTCCGCCGCGCCCTGGCCGGGCCGGGGCTGGCGCACGCCTTCATCGTCGAACCGGTCGACCCGGACGTGGAAGCCGAGCGCATGCGCGGTCGCCGCGCATTCGGCGATGTGTTCCTGCGGCTGGTGGAAGAGGGCGTGGCGGCCGGTGAGCTGCCGGTGCAGGACGCACATGTGGCCGCTGCCTGCCTGGTCGGTGCCTTCACCGAGGCGATGGTCGGCCCGACCGCGCCGAGCCGCGAAGCGCACCGCGACGAAGACGCGCTGGTGGATGCGATCTGCAGCTTCTGCCTGCGCGCGATCGGCGCCCCGGTAGTCCGGTAGAGCCGGCCGCTGGCCGGCTTCTGTTGCTGGGTCAGATCCCTTTTGCATCGCAAAAGGGATCTGACCCCATTCCCCGCAATGTTGCGCCGCACCAGCAGTGACGCCTGTTGTCGCACGCAAAGCGCGTTCTATACTCGGTCCATCACGCAGTCGCTCAGCCGTGGTCCAACGACTATCAGCCAGGGGTAACGAAGAGTGCGGAATTACGATCTGGAGTTCCTGAAACGCTTCTCCATGGTGATCGCGCTGCTGGCGACCATCACCCTCGGCCTCATCCTCCTTGCCGCCTACATCCACACCCGGATTCCGCCCGAGGTGTCGCCGACCGCGGCCAAGCGCACCGAACAGCGCATCTCGCCCACCGGCGCGGTCTATGCCGGCAGCACCGGCGCCGCCGCGCAGGCCGCCGCCAAGGCCGCTGCGCTGGCCAAGGCCGCCTCGCAGGTGGCCTACGGCGGCACCAAGGATGGCAAGGTGATCTTCGACAACCTGTGCACCGCCTGTCACACCACCGGCGTGGGCATGGCACCGACGCTGGACCATTCGCACTGGGACAAGCGCATCGCACAGGGCAAGGACACCCTCTACAAGCACGCCATCGAGGGCTATACCGGCCCCGACGGCGGCATCATGCCGCCCAAGGGTGGCAACCCGGCGCTGACCGAGGAGCAGATCCACGCCACCGTGGACTGGATGCTGGGCAACTTGAAATAGCCGGTGGTGCCGGCCAGCGGCCGGCACTACCCCGGCTTTGCCCACCAAGGCCTGATCGCCCACATGACCCCGCTGCGCAGGCGGGGTTTCGCATTTCAGGGTTAGTCTGTGCGCCCTCTTCCAAGGAATCGCCCGTCGATGCGCCGCCGCTCCCTCGCCCTTGCCCTGTCCCTGCTGCTGCCGGCCGGCGCCTTCGCCCAGGCCCAGCCGCAGGCCGCACCGGTCGCGTCGCCCTCCGCCGCACGCAGCAGCGCCACCGTGGTGCTGACCGCCGCGCCGGCTGACTGGCGCGCGCTGGATGGCCAGCGCGTGCGCATCGCCGCGCCGCTCACCCTGGCCGGTACCGATGGCCTGGAGCGCTTCGGCCAGCTCACCGTGGCCTTCGATGGCCGCCTCTGGCAGCCGACCGAAGTGGCCGCGCCGGGCACCGCCGGCTACGAGCAGGTGATGGCCGACAACCAGCGCCGCCGCCTGGTGCTGGACGATGGCAGCGATGCCCGCGACCCGGCCAGCGTGGCCTACCTGCAGGGCAACCCGGTGCTGCGCACCGGCATGCAGCTGCGCAACGTGGAGGGCATCGTGCGCGTGGATCCGCAGGGCCGTCCGCGCCTGCAGGTCGAAGGCGCGCTGAAGCTGCCGGAGCTGAAGCGTCCGGCGGTGCCGACGGTGCCGGGCAGCCTGCACGTGGCGGCCTTCAACCTGGAGAACTTCTTCAACGGTGATGGCCAGGGCGGTGGCTTCCCGACCCTGCGCGGCGCGCGCACGCTGGACGAGCACAAGGCGCAGGTGGCCAAGCTGGTCACCACGGTCAACGCGCTGGGCGCCGATGTCGCCGCGCTGATGGAGCTGGAGAACGACGGCTACGGCCCGCAGTCGGCCATCGCCGAACTGGTCGACGCGCTCAACCGCGACCGTGGCGCGCAGGGCGACTGGCGCTTCGTCGACGCGGGCACCGGCCCCGGCGACAATCCGATCCGGGTCGGCATCATCTACCGCAGCACGCGCCTGCAGCCGGTCGGCCAGCCGGCCACGCTGACCGGCGGCCCGTTCGTCGAGCACAGCCGCGTACCGCTGGCGCAGGCCTTCCAGGGCAAGCACGGCGCGCCGTTCGTGGTGGTCGCCAACCACTTCAAGTCGAAAGGCTGCCGCGACGCGAGCGGTGCCGATGCCGACCGCAACGACAACCAGGGCTGCTGGAACGCTACCCGGGTGACTTCGGCGCAGCAGCTGCACGCCTGGCTGCAGACCGATCCGACCGGTACCGGTGCCCAGGACGCGGTGCTGCTGGGTGATTTCAACGCCTACGCGATGGAAGACCCGATCCGCACGCTGCATGACCTGGGCTGGCAGGACGCGTTCAAGGTCGCCAAGGTCGAGCATCCCTACAGCTACGTCTACAACGGCTACACCGGCCGCCTCGACCACGCGCTGCTGAGCCCGGGCATGGCCCAGCGCCTGCGCGGTGCTGCCGAATGGCACAGCAACGCCGACGAGCAGGACGCCAGCGGCTACCAGGGCCGCAACGTGCAGGGCCCGTGGCGCAGCTCCGACCACGACCCGCTGCTGCTGGGCTTCGATAAATAAGGTTCGCCGGGGATCAGCTCTGGGGGGACCTTGATAGGCACGGATGCTGCCGTTGCTTTTGATCTACCAGTCCGCCTTCAAGCGAGCCGAGCATCGCAGGTGAATCAGGGGCGAAGAGGCGCCGATGTCTGAGCGTAGCGAGTTCGGCGCCGTCCCCTGGTTCACCGAGAAGCGCAGGGTACCGGTGCACAGCACCGGCTCGCGGCTGGCGGCGCGTTTCTTTTGGTTACTTTTCTTTTCGCGCGAAAAGAAAAGTGACATCCCACCGTGGGCGCGGAAATGGCCCGCCGCAACCAATGCTCACCCCCAGGCGATCAACCCGATCGCCAGCACCGCCAGTGCAAGCCCGGCGCGGTTCCACTTCGTGGTCGCTTCGCCGAAGGCAAACACGCCCACCAGCGCGCCCAATACCACCACGCCGATGTTCATGCCGGCGAACACGGTGGCCGGGTTCTCCGGCATCGACTGATGCGCATGTACATAGAAAAGAATGTTGCCGCCGTTGAGCAGGCCCAGCAGCGCGCCGGCCCCGAGGTTGCGCCAGGCCAGTCGGCTGCGGCCACTGGTGTGCCGCCACAGCTGCAGCGCCAGCATCAGCACGAAGGCCACGCTGAAGCTGGCCAGCACCGCTGCCATCGAGGGCGTGCCGGAGAGCGCCACCTGCTTGAGCAGCACATCCACCACTGCGAACCCGGCCCATACGCCCAGCAGCCAACCCCAGCCACCGGGTGAGGACGCCACCGCCGGTCCGCGCGGGCGCAGGCTGATCGCCACCATTGCCAGCAGGCCCAGGCCGAGACCGGCCAGCTTCCACGGCGTCGCGGTCTGGCCGAAGAACAGGAACGCAGCAGCCAATGACAGCAGCAGCGACAGCCGCTGCGCCACGTCGCTGCGGACGATGCCGGCCACCGCCACCGCGCGGCCCAGCACCAGGAAGATCGACGGCAGCACCACCGCCAGCGCCAGCAGTGACAGCCATGGCGCGTGTGGTGCGCGCAGCGCATCCAGCGGCGGCTGCAGCACCACGGCGGTGAGCATTGCCGCCACCAGATAGTTCCAGGTGACCATCTGCGCAACATCCAGCTGGCGGCGCGCGGCCACCTTCAACAACACCGAGACCAGCACGCTGCAGATCACGGCCAGGGACAGGTAAAGCATGGGGCGGCCACAGGGCAGGGGCGGGGGACGGTATCATGGTGCCATGCACAAGCCCTCGTTCCCCGTCGCCCCCGGCGAAACTGCCTGCCTTGAACTGGACGGCCCGGCCGGTCCGCTGGAAGTGGTTGTCGACCTGCCCAAGGCCGATGTGCCGGCGCAACCGATCGTGGCCATCGTCTGCCATCCGCTGTCCACCGAGGGCGGCACCCTGCACAACAAGGTGGTCACCATGACCGCTACCACCCTGCGCGAGCTGGGCATCACCACGGTGCGCTTCAACTTCCGCAGCGTCGGCGGTTCGGCCGGTGAGTTCGACCACGGCGTGGGCGAGCAGGATGACCTGAAGGCCGTCGCCGCCTGGGTGCGCGGCCAGCGCCCCGATGACCGCCTGTGGCTGGCCGGCTTCAGCTTCGGCTCGTTCGTTTCGCTGAAGGCCGCTGCCGCGCTGCAGCCGGAAGCGCTGATCTCGATCGCGCCGCCGGCCGGCCGCTGGGATTTCGATGGCATCGCGCCGCCGCCCCGCTGGCTGGTGATCCAGGGCGAGCAGGACGAGATCGTCGACCCGCAGGCCGTCTATCAGTGGCTGGACACGCTGGACGTCCCGCATGAGCTGGTGCGCATGCCCGAGACCAGCCACTTCTTCCACCGCAAGCTGATCGACCTGCGCGGCGCGCTGACCCACGGCGTCAAGCACTGGCTGGGCGCGGCGGCATGAGTGCAACCGAGTTGACCCCGTCGCAGCGGTACGCGGAAGGGGTTGCCCGTGGTGACTGGCAGAACGACCCGGCCCAGCACGCCGCGCTGGCCGAGCTGGACCGCATCCACCTGGGCCTGGTCGACAGCGCCGAAGACGGCTGGCTGGACCGCCTGTCCTCGTTCTGGAAGAAGCCCGAGCCGGTCAAGGGCCTGTACTTCTGGGGCGGCGTCGGCCGTGGCAAGACCTTCCTGGTCGACCTGTTCTACGACGGCCTGCCGATCAAGCAGAAGTACCGCACCCATTTCCACCGTTTCATGCGCAGCGTCCACGAGCGCCTGCGCGAGCACCAGGGGCAGAGCGACCCGCTGGCGAAGATCGCCCAGGAATGGCGCAGCAACCTGCGCGTGCTGGTGCTGGACGAATTCTTCGTCACCGACATCGGCGATGCGATGCTGCTGGCACGGCTGCTGGAGCGCCTGTTTGCCGAAGGCGTGACTCTGGTCACCACCTCCAACACGGCGGTGGAGAACCTGTACCTCAACGGCCTGCAGCGCGAGAGCTTCCTGCCGGCCATCGGCCTGCTGCAGCGCTTCTGCGTCGAGCTGTACGCCGAGGGCACCGAGGATTACCGCATGCGCGCGCTGACCCGCTCGCCGGTGTACCGCGCGCCGCTGGCCGCTGACAGCGATGACTGGCTGGCCACGCGCTGGAACGAACTGAGTGGCGGCCAGCCGGCCAAGCCCGGCAACATCGAGATCGAGGGCCGCAAGATCCCGGTGCGCGGCCGTGGCAAGAGCATCGCCTGGTTCGATTTCGCTGCGCTGTGCGAAGGCCCGCGCGGCCCTTCGGACTACATCGAGATCGCGCACGAGTTCAACACGGTGCTGTTGGGCGGCATCCCCGCCTTCGATCGCCTGAACGAAGATGCCGCGCGCCGCTTCGTCAACCTGATCGATGAACTGTACGACCGCCACGTCAACCTGGTCTGCACCGCCAGTACCTCGCCGATCGAGCTGTATACCGGCACCCGCCTGCAGGGTGCGTTCGAGCGCACCGCCTCGCGCCTGATCGAAATGCAGAGCGCCGAATACCTGGGTACCCCGCACCGGGCGTGAGGGACTCTGTGGGGGTGCATTGCCGGCCAGCGGCCGGCATCGGTCGCGCAGTGATCGGGGGGGGGGGGGCGCGACGGCGTTTCCCTGTGGCCGCTCCTCCGGCCCGGCCGACACATGCAGCCTCGAGTCGCTGCCCGGCTGCTGATCCCTGCATCCACCGGATTCCCACCGGCTGCCCACTACCTATCCACAGGGTTGTCCCTAGCCAGTTTCATCACTGTCATGTGAAGCTGTCATTGTTCCGTTTCTGTGGCGCGTTGTGCCACCGCAATGACGCTTTCGGGCTTGACTGCGCAGCCCGTTCCGGCAGGTCTGAAGCGTCTGATCCAGGCGCTGATGGCACGATCCTTGCGGCGCAAGGGATTGCCGAATTTCACTACATTTGGCGTTGACGGACCCCATTACCCCCACTATCTTGTGGCTGTCGGTCGCAGCAACCCCAATTGCAGGGGGTTGCCCGGGGTACCCATCCGCGATCGTCAACGGCAGTGGCAGGCGCAGGGTCTCACCCCCTGCGACGCCGTCCTGCCATCCTGGGCTGTCATGTCCCGGGCTGCGTCACCCGATGCATCGAGCACCCCCAATCACGCCAAGAGGACACACGCCGTGAGCACCGAATCCAGCGCCACCATCGAGAAGGAAAGCGAATTCCTGTTGACGTCGCCGCCGACGGCCAACGCGATGAGTGTGACCAAGCGCAATGGGACCACCGAACTGGTGGACCTGAACAAGATCGTGCGTGCGGTGCAGCGTTCCTCCGAAGGCCTGCACGCCGTCGATCCGATGCGCGTGGCCACCCGTACCATTTCCGGCCTGTACAACGGTGCCACCACCCGCGAGCTGGACGAACTGTCCATCCGCACCGCCGCCCTGCTGATCGGTGAAGAGCCTGAATATGGCCGCCTTGCTGCGCGCCTGCTGGCCAACTACATCGCCAAGGAAGTCTCGGGCCAGGAAATCTACGCCTTCTCGCAGTCGGTCAGCCGTGGCCATGAAGTCGGCCTGATCAACGACCGCCTGCTGAACTTCGTGCAGACCAATGCACGCAAGCTCAACGATGCGATCGACATGTCGCTGGACCTGAACTTCGATTACTTCGGCCTGCGTACCCTGTACGACCGTTACCTGCTGCGCCATCCGCACACCCGCAAGGTGATCGAGACCCCGCAGCAGTTCTTCCTGCGCATCGCCAGCGCGCTGAGCGAGGACGTGCCGGAAGCCCTGGCGCTGTACAAGCGCATGGGCAATCTGGACTACCTGCCGTCCAGCCCGACCCTGTTCAATTCCGGCACCACCCACGAGCAGCTGTCCTCGTGCTTCCTGCTGGACTCGCCGCAGGACTCGCTGGAGTCGATCTATTCCAAGTACGGCGACATCGCCCAGCTGTCGAAGTTCTCCGGCGGCATCGGCGTCAGCTACACCCGCGTGCGTTCGCGTGGTTCGCTGATCAAGTCGACCAACGGCCACTCCAACGGCATCGTGCCGTGGCTGAAGACCATGGATTCGTCGGTCGCCGCGGTGAACCAGGGTGGCAAGCGCAAGGGCGCGGCCTGCGTCTACCTGGAAACCTGGCACGCCGACGTCGAGGACTTCCTCGAGCTGCGTGACAACACCGGTGACGAAGCCCGCCGTGCGCACAACCTGAACCTGGCCAACTGGGTGCCGGACCTGTTCATGAAGCGCGTCGAGGCCGACCAGGAATGGTCGCTGTTCGATCCGCGCGTCGTGCCGGAGTTCACCGACCTGTTCGGTGAAGCCTTCGAAGCCGCCTACCTGCAGGCCGAAGCCCAGGGCAAGGCCAACCGCACCATCTCCGCGCGCAAGCTGTACGCCCGCATGATGCGTACGCTGGCCGAGACCGGCAACGGCTGGATGACCTTCAAGGACAAGTGCAACCGCGCCAGCAACCAGACCCTGCGTCCGGGCAACGTGATCCACCTGTCCAACCTGTGCACGGAAATCCTGGAAGTCACCTCCAACGATGAAACCGCGGTGTGCAACCTGGGTTCGATCAACCTGGGCAACCACTTCGACGAGCACAACGAGTTCGACTTCGAGAAGCTGGCCGAGACCGTGCGCCTGGCCGTGCGCCAGCTCGACCGCGTCATCGACCTAAACTTCTACCCGATCGAAACCGCCCGCCGCGCCAACCTGCGCTGGCGTCCGGTCGGCCTGGGCTGCATGGGCCTGCAGGACGTGTTCTTCCGCAAGCGCCTGCCGTTCGACAGCGCCGAAGCCCGTGCCCTGTCGAAGAAGATTGCCGAGGCGATCTACTTCCACGCGCTGGAAACCTCCTGCGAGCTGGCCCAGGAACGTGGCAAGCACCCGTCGTTCAACGACACCCGTGCCGCCGGTGGCGAACTGCAGTTCGACGCCTGGAACGTGGTGCCGGAAGACACCGCACGCTGGGATGCCCTGCGCGCCCGCATCAAGGAACACGGCCTGCGCAACTCGCTGATGATCGCGATCGCGCCGACCGCGACCATCGCCTCGATCGCCGGCTGCTACGAGTGCGTCGAGCCGCAGGTGTCCAACCTGTTCAAGCGCGAGACCCTGTCCGGTGATTTCCTGCAGGTCAACCGCTACCTGGTGAACGAGCTGAAGAAGCTGGGCCTGTGGACGCCGGAAATGCGCGATGCCATCAAGCTGGCCGAAGGCTCCATCGCGGGCGTGGCACAGATTCCGGAAACGCTGCGCGAGGTCTACCGCACCGCGTGGGAACTGCCGATGCGTTCGCTGATCGACATGGCCGCCGAGCGTGGTGCCTTCATCGACCAGTCGGCCTCGCTCAACCTGTTCATGGAAAGCCCGAACATCGGCGCGATGTCCTCCATGTACATGTACGCCTGGAAGCAGGGCATCAAGACCACCTACTACCTGCGTTCGCGCCCGGCCACCAAGATCGCCAAGACCACGGTGAGCGCTGCGGCCCCGGCCAAGGTGTTCAGCCCGGACGAAGCCATCGCCTGCTCGCTGGAAAACCCGGAAGCCTGCGAGGCCTGCCAGTAACACACCGCGCGGTGGGTGCCGACCGTTGGTCGGCACTCGAACACTTCGCACCTGTAGAGCCGAGCCATGCTCGGCTGCGGAAAAACACCCACGGTAGCGCCGGGCCATGCCCGGCGGCTCACCCAGGAATTCAAGGAAACACCCATGGCCGACAAGCCCAAGCAGATGCTGCTCGATCCCGGTTTTGAACTGACCCTGCGCCCTATGCGCTACCCGCAGTTCTATGACATGTACCGGAATGCGATCAAGAACACCTGGACGGTGGAAGAGATCAACTTCCAGATCGACATCACCGACCTGCACAGCAAGATGTCGCCGGGTGAGCGCCACCTGATCCACCGCCTGGTCGCGTTCTTCGCCACCGGCGACTCGATCGTGTCCAACAACCTGGTGCTGAACCTGTACCAGCACTTGAACGCGCCCGAAGCGCGCATGTACCTGTCGCGCCAGCTGTATGAAGAAGCGCTGCACGTGCAGTTCTACCTGACCCTGCTCGACAACTACCTGCCGGATCCGGAAGAGCGCGTCAAAGCCTTCGCCGCGGTTGAAAACATCGACTCGATCAAGAAGAAGGCCGACTTCTGCTTCAAGTGGATCGACTCGATCCAGGACCTGACCCGCATCGAGACCCGCGAACAGCGCCGCCAGTTCCTGCTCAACCAGATCTGCTTCGCCGCCTGCATCGAAGGCCTGTTCTTCTTTGCCGCCTTCGCCTACGTGTACTACTTCCGTTCGCGCGGCCTGCTGCCGGGCCTGGCCTCGGGCACCAACTGGGTGTTCCGCGACGAGAGCGCGCACATGGAGTTCGCGTTCGAGTCGGTGCGCGTGGTGCGTGAGGAAGAGCCGGACCTGTTCGATGACGAGATGAAGCAGCAGGTCTACGACATGCTGGCCGAAGCCATCGAATGCGAAGTGCAGTTCGCCGAGGACGTGCTGTCCGGCGGCGTGGCCGGCATCTCGACCCGCGACATGCGCCAGTACCTGCAGCACTGCGCCGACCAGCACTTCGCCAAGCTGGGCATGGAAAAGAAGTACAACGTGCGCAACCCGCTGCCGTTCATGGAACTGCAGGACGTGCAGGAACTGACCAACTTCTTCGAACGCCGCGTCTCGGCCTACCAGGTCGGCGTGCAGGGCGAAGTCGCCTTCGACATGAACTTCTGATCGAACCGGTCAGGCCTGTCGCAACAAAAAACCCCGGCCAACGCCGGGGTTTTTTGTTTCTGTAGCGTCGAGCCATGCTCGACTGCTCGACCCTACGGTCAGCGCCGGCCTTCCACCGCCATGCGCACCGCCAGCCCCGCCAGCACCGTGCCCATCAGCCAGCGTTGCAGCATCTGCCAGATCGGGCGCGCGGCCAGGAAGCCGGCGATGCTGCCGGCCATCACTGCGATCACCGCGTTGACGCTCACGCTGACGGCAATCTGGGTGAAGCCGAGTACCAGCGACTGCATCAGCACGCTGCCATGGCCTTCCGGGTGCAGGAACTGTGGCAACAGGGACAGGTACATCACCGCGATCTTCGGGTTCAGCAGGTTGGTCAGGAAACCCATCGCGAACAGCGTGCGCGGGCCGTCCGGTGGCAGGTCGCGTACCGCGAACGGCGAGCGGCCACCGGGCTTGAGCGCCTGCCAGGCCAGGTACAGCAGGTACAGCGCGCCGCCGATGCGCAGCGCGTCGTAGGCGAACGGCACGGTCATCAGCAGGGCAGTGATGCCCAGTGCCGCGCACAGCATGTAGAACACGAAGCCCAGCGCCACCCCGCCCAGCGAGATCAGGCCGGCACGGCGGCCCTGGCAGATCGAGCGCGAGACCAGGTAGATCATGTTCGGCCCGGGCGTGAGCACCATGCCCAGCGAGATGAGGGCAAAGGCCAGAAGGTCGGAGGTCGCGGGCATGGGCGGTCCTGGCAATGGGCGTGGCGCAGTGTAGCGCTGCCTGCACAGGGCCTGGCTTAAAATCGCGGCACCCCACACCGAAGCACCCCATGACCCCGATCCCCGAGACCGTGCCGCCCATCGAAGTGCGCATGGCCGAAATCGTCTTCCCCAACCACACCAACCACCTCGGCACCCTGTTCGGTGGCCAGGCGCTGGCATGGATGGACAAGGCCGCGTTCCTGGCCGCCGCCCGTTACTCGCGCCGCACCGTGGTGACCGCGCGCAGCGACCAGGTCGACTTCAAGCTGCCGATCCGCATCGGCCAGATGGTGGAAACCATCGGCCGCATCGTCGAAGTCGGCCGCAGCTCGATGAAGGTGGAGGTGGAACTGGTCGCCGAAGACCTGCACAGCGGCGAGCGCAAGCTGTGCACCCGCGGCCACTTCGTGATGATCGCGCTGGACGAGGAAGGCCACCCGATCGCGGTGCCGCCGCTGCCGGCGGCCTGACCCGGCCAACGGACCGGCGCTTGCGGGGGCGTCACCGCGCCCCCATCTGGCAGCCATGACCCCGCCACTGACCGACTTCATCGACCGCGCCCAGCGCCTGTTCGTACTGACCGGCGCTGGTTGCAGCACCGCTTCGGGCATTCCCGATTACCGGGATACCGACGGCCAGTGGAAACGCACGCCGCCGGTGACCTACCAGGCCTTCATGGGCGAGGCTGCCACCCGCCAGCGCTACTGGGCGCGCAGCCTGCTGGGCTGGCCGCGCTTCGGCCTGGCCCAGCCCAACGGCACCCACCAGGCCCTGGCTGCGCTGGAAAGCCGCGGCAAGCTGCAGGTGCTGCTGACCCAGAACGTGGACGGCCTGCACCAGCGCGCCGGCAGCCACAACGTGATCGACCTGCATGGCCGCCTGGATCTGGTGCGCTGCATGGGCTGCGAGCGCCGCAGTGGCCGCGAGGACTTCCAGCAGCGCCTGCTGGACGCCAACCCCGGCTGGGACGCGCTGGAGGCAGGCATCGCGCCCGATGGTGATGCCGATCTGGAGACCGATTTCTCCACGTTCGTGGTGCCCGAGTGCCCGCACTGCGGCGGCGTGTTGAAGCCGGACGTGGTGTTTTTCGGCGAGAACGTGCCGCGCGAGCGCGTGGCCGCCGTGCACGAGCACCTGCAGCAGGCCGACGCCGTGCTGGTGGTGGGCTCGTCGCTGATGGTCTATTCCGGCTTCCGCTTCGTGCAGGCCGCGGCCAGGGCAGGGTTGCCGGTGGCGGCACTGAACCGTGGCCGCACCCGTGCCGACGACCTGCTGTTGTTCAAGGACGAGCGGGACTGCGCCGAAGCGCTGGCCACGTGGGCTTCGCCCTGAGCCGAGCCCACGCCCGGCTGCAGCAGGCCACGCGAAACAGCGATCCATCCAGACGGTTGATCCGGGAGCCGCGCAGCGGTGCAATACGCACCCCCTACGTCGTTCATCACCGTCTTGAGCCAGCTGTTTTCGCCGATCTCGTTCGGCCCCCTGACCCTATCCAACCGCATCGTCATCGCGCCGATGTGCCAGTACTCCGCCGAAGACGGCCGCGCCAGCGACTGGCACGCCATGCACCTGGGCAACCTGGCGCAGTCCGGCGCCGGCCTGTTGATCCTGGAAGCCACCGCGGTCGAGCCGCGCGGCCGCATCAGCTGGGCCGACCTGGGCCTGTGGGATGACGGCACCGAGGCGGCGCTGGCGCAGGTGCTGGCCAGCGTCCGCCGCTGGTCGCCGATGCCGCTGGGTATCCAGCTGGGCCATGCCGGCCGCAAGGCCTCGGTGAACCGTCCGTGGGACGGTGGTGGCCAGCTGCCAGCGGATGATGCGCATGGCTGGGCCACCGTGGCACCGTCCCCGCTGCCGTTCCATGCCGCCGATCCGGCACCGCAGGAACTGGACGAAGCCGGCATCGCCGAAGTCATCGCCGCCTTCGCCGCCAGTGCGGTGCGCGCCGAGCGCCTGGGCTTCGAGCTGATCGAGCTGCATGCTGCGCACGGTTACCTGCTGCACCAGTTCCTGTCGCCGCTGAGCAACCGCCGCACGGATGGCTACGGTGGCTCGCTGCCGAACCGTCTGCGCCTGCTGGTGGAAGTGTTCGATGCGGTGCGTGCGGCGGTGTCCGACAAGGTCGCCGTGGGCGTGCGCATCTCCGCCAGCGACTGGGTCGATGGCGGCTGGGACCTGGTGCAGAGCGAGGCGCTGGCGCAGGTGATGGACGCGCGCGGCTGCAACTTCCTGCACGTTTCCAGTGGTGGCCTGGACGAGCGCCAGAAGATCACCGTCGGCCCGGGTTACCAGGTGCCGTTTGCAGCAGCGATCAAGGCCAAAGTGCGCATGCCGGTCATCGCGGTGGGCATGATCACCGAGCCCGAGCAGGCCGAGTCGATCCTGCGCCACCGCCACGCCGATGCCGTGGCGCTGGCGCGCGGCATCCTCTACGACCCGCGCTGGCCGTGGCACGCCGCCGCCGCGCTGCGCGACAGCGTGGAACCGGCGCCGCAGTACCTGCGCTGCGAACCGCGTGATGCGCGCGGGGTGTTCAAGGCGCGCTGACGCAATCTGCGAGCGCATTGTGACGCTTCAGGATGCAGGGGATCTGCGCGACGGCGAGTTGCGGCATAACCTGTCGCAACGAACTAGGAATGATTGCGGATACTACTTTATGTGAATGACACCTCATTGCGCTGGGTGCGGACATTGCAACGTTGAGCTGCACACACGGGTGTGCAGCCAATGGAGAAACGCAATGAAACCCATGATGCTGGTGGTTCTGCTCTCGGCTGTCTCTCTGTCCGTATCAATGCCTGCCTCTGCAGGTGACAACGTGGCGAATGTCTCCGGGGCGGAGAATGTCTCGCTCATGCACGCCCCTGTGAACTCGCGGGGGCGGCTTGATCTTCACCTGATCGAGCTCTCTCCCGAATCCCCACTGATGTTGCTTTCACCCCTTGCGCGCAAGCAATTTGTCGATTCGCTGGTGTTTGGCGACCGGGGACTGGCCAGCTTCAGCTACGAGCCCATCGTCTCTGAACTGAGTGCAGGTGAAGCCTATCGACTCCTGTCACTCTTCGGGGCACAGCGCGCAATTGTGTACATCCCAGGGTTGCGGAAGGCGTCGGAAGCGGATCATTGGGTTGCACCGGCGGCCAATCCTAACCCGGTATTTGACGATTACCCGGGCTACGCCTGTTCGGGGCGTGCGACCTGCTCAGAGTCCATGCACAGCATCTGCATGTCGAGCTGCTGACCGGATGACGGCGTGCAGGCTGCTTCTCTGGTGCCTGTTGCTGCCCACGAGTGCGTGGGCAGCACCTGCAATAGACACCCAGCTGCGGGATCTCGATCAAGCGCTGCTGGCTTCAGGTGCATCGGACCGGGTCGCGAGGCTGGCGAGCGCATACGCTTCATGGGAGTCTTCGGCGTCGCCAGGTGACGGCTGCAATACGCTGAGCGATCTGGACCTTGAGGCTGCGTTTCGGGCCAGCGTCCACGTCTCAAGGTACGTCGGGGACGAGGAGTGGCTTGGCAAAGTCCGATGCATTCATGCAGAACTGGTGCGGAGAGGTACTGCCAGAGAGACAACGCACAGGAAAATGCACGCGGTCCTCGTGCAGGTTCGACATTTTGCCGAGGCCAATGAGCTGCGTGAGATGGCGTCGTTGCGTGTAAATGAGCTTCCCGAGATAGAGCGGAACGTGCCTGACCAGCATGGAATTCTCCACCCTCTTGCGAGTGGGACGCTGGAATGGCGGCGATGGGAGTCCAGGGAGGGACTGGAAGTGATCGCCTATGTCAGTCCGGCATGCGCTCCCTCCCGACGCGCGATGCGCATGATCATGAACGAACCAGAATGGACATGGATTCGATCCAGCATGCGCTTTGTCGTGCGTCGATCTCCTGCATGGCCGCAGCCGGGTGTCAGTGAGTGGAACAAAAGCAATCCCTCTCATCCCATGCTGCTCCAAGCGGGACCCGCGGGCTGGAAAGCGTTGGATGTCCATGAAACTCCGGTATTCCATGTTTTCAGGAATGGGCTGCTCCTGCGCACCCTGGCGGGATGGGCAGACGCCAGTGCTCACCTGATGAGCCTGAAGGAGAGTTTCTGACCGCGAAGGCTCTGCGCTCTTCCCTTCACACCCGCCAGGCCGGCGCCATGCCGGCCTGCAAGTGCTCGAACAGCGCGCGGATCTTGGCGGTGAAATCGCGGCGGTCGCTGACGCAGAAATAGACCTCCATCGGCTCCGGGCGCCATGCCGTGTCGGCGCCGAACACCGCCCGCAGGCGACCATCGCGCAGGTAGGGCTCGGCCACGAACGCAGCCAGCCGGGTGATGCCGGCACCGGTCGCGGCCAACGTTGCCAGTGCATCGATGTCATCGCAGACCATGCTCGGCGGCAGTGCGGCGTCTACGCGCTGGCCATCCTTCAGCAGGCCCCAGCGCAGCGGCCGGCCATCGGTGGGGAAGCGGTGCAGCAGCCCGCGATGGCTGCCCAGTTCAGAGGGTTCCTGCGGCGTGCCATGGGCCTTCAGGTAGGCCGGCGAGGCGCAGAACACGAACGGCACGCGCGCCAGCTGCCGTGCAACCACACCGTCCTCCAGCTGCGCACCGATGCGGATGCTGGCATCCACCGCCTCTGGACCATGCTGCACGGCCCGGTCGGTCAGGCGCAGCTCCAGCTGCAGTTGCGGGTAGCGCTGCTGCAGCGACGGCAGCAACGGAGCAAGCACATGGCGGCCGAACGCGCTGCTGCTGGCGATGCGCAGCGGCCCGGCCGGTTCAATGTCGCCGGAGGTGACCAACGCCTGCGCGCGTGCCAGGTCGGCTTCGATATGGCGCACCTGCGCCAGGTACAGCGCGCCGGCTTCGCTGAGCGCCAGCTGGCGCGTGCTCCGGTTCAGCAGCCGTACCCCCAGATGCGCCTCCAGCCGGTTGATGTTCTGGCCGACGGCGGTGGCGCTGATGCCAAGGATGCGGGCCGCGGCGGAAATGCTGCCGGTCTCTGCGGTGCGGGTGAAGCTGCGGATCAATTGCAACAGGTTCATGACCGACCAGCTTGCCATGGGTATAGCCAAGTATCGCTTGGGACTGAACCAAGCAGGTCGGTTGCATCGGTGACCATCGATCCATCAGGCAGGGCGCTGCCCTACACTCGGGCGATGCGCCCCGATTCCATTCTTACCTTGTCCTGCCCCGACCGCACCGGCATCGTCTACCGCGTGTCCGGCCTGCTGTTCGACCACGGCTGCAACATCCTCGATGCCCAGCAGTTCGGCGACGAGGAGAGTGGCCGCTTCTTCCTGCGCGTGCATTTCGACCGTGACGCCGGCCTGCCGCTGGAGACCGTGCATGCCGCGATGGCCACGCTGGCCGAAGGCTTCGGCATGGACTGGCAGCTGCATGATGGCCGCCGCCGCGCGCGGCTGCTGGTGCTGGTCAGCAAGCAGGGGCACTGCCTCAACGACCTGCTGTTCCGTGCCCACAGCGGGCAGCTGAAGGTCGACATCGCGGCGGTGGCGTCCAACCACGCCGACTTCGCGCCATTGGCCGCGTCCTACCAGGTGCCGTTCCACCACCTGCCGGTGACCGCCGATACGCGTGCGGTGCAGGAACAACAGATCATCGACCTGGTCGAGCGCGAGCGCATCGACCTGGTGGTGCTGGCGCGCTACATGCAGATCCTGTCACCCACGCTGTGCCGCACGCTGGCCGGCCGTGCGATCAACATCCACCACAGCTTCCTGCCCAGCTTCAAGGGTGCGCAGCCGTACCACCAGGCGCACGCGCGCGGCGTCAAGATCATCGGCGCCACCGCGCACTACGTCACCGAGGATCTGGACGAAGGCCCGATCATCGAACAGGACGTGGCCCGGGTGGACCATGCGATGGCGCCGCGCGAGCTGGTGCGGCTGGGCAGCGATACCGAATCGCTGGTGCTGGCACGCGCGGTGCGCCGCCATGTGGAGCACCGCATCCTGCTCAACGGGCACCGCACAGTCGTGTTCCGTTAGGGTCGGGTTGCATCTACCGTCGCGTGCTCGATCACGGCCTTCCCTTCCTTCCTGCTTGCAGGCCTGGGGCAGGTGGAGCGAACACCGTCGATGTGCTCCAGAAGGCCCTGGGGGACCGGCGACCACATCGGGTCCAGGACGAAGTCCACGCCTTCGCGTCGTGCGAGTTTGGCAGCGGGAATGAAATCGGCATCACCGGCGACCAGAACAATCTGACGGACTTGTCGTTTGAGGGAAAGTGAGGAGATATCCAGGCCGATACGCATATCGACGCCCTTCTGTCTGACCTCGGGGTGCAGATCCTCGGGCAGGAGCGTGGAGAATGCGCGCTTGCCTTTCAGAAGTGCATCGAGCGTTCGGGAATCGGTTGTCCACGAACTGGAATCCGCGAGATGACCAAGGCGCAGTGCCACTTTGCGCTTCTGCTTCAGGGCCTCGTGCAGGCTGACCCTGAAGCATGCCTCCGGTGAGCGTGCATAGTCGATGCAGGCGCCCGAGATCGGGTTGTGCATCCGCTTTCGCAGCGGTGGGCAGTCGTAGAAGAAGATCCGGTAGAGATCCCGCCGCTCGCAACCTGACGAGGCCAGGTGGGCGAGCGCCCACCGATGCGCCACTTCTGCGGCACGCTCAGCGTTGCTGGCGTTGTGAGGTTCAATCCGGCGGAACCGCTTAACGAAGTAACCGCCATCGATCAGGATCGCTGTTGGCATGCCTTTGCCCTTCCGATTCCACCCAGTAAAAAGCCCCCGGTTCGGCCGTCCCGCGATCTGTAGGGGGGCGTACTTGGAGGGCTGGATCGAGTTCATTGTGTTGCCGCAGGCTGCGGCCTGCAAGCGGCAGAGGCGACATTCTTGGCTTTGGTATCTCACACCCAGCGACGCCGCGTCCATTGAGCGGCGGTCGCCCGTCAGATGATCGCAATCCCCGCCTTGCCCAGCGCCTCGCGCACCATTGCGTCGTTGGCGTCGGTCACCGGCCTGGTCAGCTCCCACAGGAACTTCACCCGGAAGCCGGACTTCACCGCGTCCTGTGCGCTCCACAGCACGCAGTAATCGCGGGCCAGGCCGCACACGTGCACTTCGCGGACGCGGCGCTCGTGCAGCCAGCCTGCCAGACCGGTAGCTGGGCGCTCGCCATCGGGGCCATGGTTCTCGCGGAAGGCGCTGTACGAATCCACCTGTTGGCGCGTGCCCTTGCGCAGGATCAGATCGGCCACGGTCCAGTCCAGGCCCGAGTGCAGGGCGGCACCGGCGCTGCCCTGTACGCAGTGGTCGGGCCACAGGGTCTGCGGCTGCGCGTGCAGCAGGATGGTCTCGAACGGGCGCCGGCCGGGGTACTGGCTGGCAAACGAGGCATGGTCGGCCGGGTGCCAGTCCTGGGTCGCCACCACGGTGCGGTAGCGGCGCTGCGCCAGCAGATCGGCAATCGGTGCCACCAGCGCATCGCCCTGGTCGCAGGCCAGCGCGCCACCGGGCATGAAGTCCGGCTGCAGGTCGATCACCAGCAGGGCGACGTCGGCGGGCAGGGCGGTCATGGCAGTTCCGGCACAACAGAAGGGGCGACCAGCGTGGCCGCCCCATGCCTGGACGTCAATCGCCCTGCGGCGTTTCAGCATCCTGCCCGTAGTACAGCAGGCCGATCCTGATCCGTTCGCGGCCGTTCTCGCGGCGGTGGCGGTTGGCGTCGCGCAGCGAGTACACGCAGCCGCAGTACTCCTGCTGGTAGAACTGCTCGCGCTTGCTGATCTCGATCATGCGGCTGGCACCACCGCCCTTGCGCCAGTTGTAGTCCCAGTACTGCAGGCCTTCATAGCGCGACGCGGCGCGGATGCCGCAGTCGTTGATCTGCGCCATGTTCTTCCAGCGCGAGATGCCCAGTGACGAGCTGATGGTGTCGTAGCCATGCTCATGCGCGTACAGCGCGGTGCGCTCGAAGCGCATGTCGAAGCACATCGTGCAGCGGATGCCGCGCTCGGGCTCGTTCTCCATGCCGCGCGCACGGCTGAACCAGTTGTCGGTGTCGTAGTCGCAGTCGATGAACGGGATGCCGTGCTGCTCGGCGAAGCGGATGTTCTCCTGCTTGCGCAGCTCGTACTCCTTCACCGGGTGGATGTTGGGGTTGTAGAAGAAGATCGCGTAGTCGATCCCGGAAGCGGTGATCGCCTCCATCACTTCGCCGGAACAGGGCGCGCAGCACGAATGCAGCAGCAGGCGCTTGCCGTCGGCGGGCAGGGTCAGGGTGGGGCGTTGGGGCTGGGTCATCGTCAGGTACCGCATGGGCCGCCGGCAACGGCGGTGGCCCACGCATCAGTGCATGGGTGAACGGGTCTGGCCGGATACCGTGAACAGGACGCGCGCGGCCACACCGCCTGCACGCGCAGGACGACGACGGCCCCGGCAACCTCCCCGCGGAGATTCCAGGTCGAGTCAGGGGACGGTCGTGTCCCCCGGCCGGGGCCGGTATTCGGGCTGATGGACACGGGCCGCAGCCCACCTACTACCCGCCGCTTCCCAGGCATGCGCCCAGTGCTGTTGGCAGGATTCGTTTCCATTCACCGCTGCGGGGCAGCTCCGGAATGGGCGCGCGAAGCGCCTTCACCGGATTCCCGTTTAAATCCTTCCCCGCGCCGGAGCGATGGGAGGGATACCTTCGGCGTGTGCAAAGTGGACCTGTTGGCCGCGCGGGTCAAGGGGCACCGGGGTCGGATCCCATTGCGCTGCAACGGGATCCGACCCCAGCGGAAGGAAGGGGTCGGATCCCGCTGCCACGCAGCGGGCTCTGACCCCGGTCGGGATGCACCTTCAACGCCCCGCCGCCGCCCGGGCGCGGATGTCGTCCATCCGCTGGTCGTGCAGCAGGCGGCCGTTCTCCCACACGGTCACCATCGCGTCCTCGAAGCCGGTCGGCAGCGTTTCGTCACCGCTGGGGGGCAATGCCACCGTGTGCAGGCTGCCGTCATCCAGGCGCCGCAGCAGGCGCATGCGGCCGCGCTTGCTGGCCTTGCCGGCGTCGGTGATCGGGTCCTTGTAGACATCGATCCACTCGCCGTCCACCCGTGCGGCCGAACACTTCAGCGCGAACTTCTGGGTATCGCGGTCCAGCCGCTGCAGCAGCGCACCGCCCATGCCGAAGGCCACGTTGTCGGCGGCGTAGCCGTTGTCGGTGATGCGCTGCAGGATCGCCCGGATGGTGTCCGGATTGATGCCATCGCCCTGGATCACCCGCACGTGGTTGAGCACGCGGTAGCCCTTGCCGTTGAGGCTGTGGCCGAAGGCTTCATCCAGCCGGCGCAGGCTTTCGGCCACCACCTCCACCGGGTCGCCCGAGTCGGGGCGGATGACCAGGGTGGCGCCCGAGGCGATCACCTCATCACGCAGCGTCGTGCCCCAGTGCTCGCTGATCGCGCGGTAGATGTCATAGCTGTCCGACACCACCGCCACGATCGCACCGGGCTTGCCGAACTGGCGCAGCATGTTGCGGTAGGCGTCCACCTCGCGCTCGCGGCCCCAGCTGGTGATGGTGCTGTGCTCGGCGGCGGGGATCGAATAACCGGCCATTGGCGCGTGATAGTGCGCGCGCGCCAGGCACAGGGCCGATACGGTATCGGTGCCGAGGAAGTTGACCAGATGTGCGGCACCGCCCAGCGCCGCCGATTCCAGGCTCGATACACCGCGGGCGCCGAAGTCGTGCAGCTTGAACGGCAGCTGCCCCTGCGGGTCGTCGCTGGTCTGCTGCAGGAAGCCGGCGATGGTCTGTCGCGCATGCCAGCTGATGGTGGCCACGGTGACCGGGTACCACACACGCAGCAGCAGGGTTTCCAGGTACGAAGGCACCCAGAACGCGGCCGGATCGGTCGACTCGATGGTCATCAGCGCTTGGTGCGTGGGCACCACGCTGCCCTCGGGCACGGCGCGGATGCGCACTGGCAGGTGGCCGCCCAGGCGGTCGACGATGCCGCGCCAGCCGGCCTCGTTGAACGGTTCGCCATGGGCGGCGAATACCGCAGCAGCGTCGTCGATGTCGGCGTGGGTGACCGGCCGTGCCAGGGCGTCCTTGAGGATCGCCTGCAGGCCGAAGAACACCGTGCGATCGTGCAGGCCGCCACGTGATTCCACGTAAAAGAACGTGGCATCGGTACCCGGCGGGTACTGCAGCCAATGGCTGGCCTTGTAGCTGTCGGTGTTGAGGAGAAGATTATCGAGGTAGTGCATGACGGAAGCTCCTTCGCGTCGAATGGCACCGGCGGTCTATCCGCCAGTGGGGAGGCCGGGCAGGTCAGCCGCGGCCGAGGAAATACTCCAGGATGTGCAGGTGGTCTTCGAACAGCTGCGGGCCCATGTCCAACGCTTCACTCACCGGTATCCAGCGCGCCTTGTCGGCGTCGTCGCCGCCGCGCACCGGCGGCAGTTCGCCGGCCGGGAATTCGAAGTGGAAACCGTGGGTAATGGTGCGGCCGCGCTGGCTGCGGTCGGGGTGGTCGAAGACCTGCTGGCCCTTCAGCGAACCCTTCAACACCGGCAGCGGAATCTTCAGCCGGGTTTCCTCGCGCAGTTCGCGCAGGCAGCTGTCGAGCAGGCTCTGCTCCTGGCCGACGAAGCCGCCGGGCAGCGCCCACAGCCCCTTGCCGGGTTCCGAGCGGCGCCGCACCAGCAGCACGTGGCCCGAATGCACCACCACCGCATCGGTGGTGACGAAGGTGGGCGCATACGGCGCATCCTTCCAGGCGGCCTTGTACTGTTCGATGAAGCGGTACTCGGCCACCAGCTGGCCATAGGCGGGCGCGCTCCTGCGGAACGCTTCGAGCATGTCGTACACCGGCGCCGGCACGTTGCCACGCAGCATCAGCAGCGCGCCGTGGAAGTCGACGTCGCCGGCTTCGAACAGGTAGCGCCGCAGCTCGGTGGCCGACAGGGTGGCGGTGTGCTGCACGTCCACCAGCGGCCACTGCGGGAATTCGCGCAGGTAGTAGCTGGAGGCGTCCTTGTCCATGCCGATCAGGCCAACCTTCGCATCGGCGGCGGCACCGTCGTTACGCAGCGCTTCGGCCACCTGTCGCTGCACGCTCGCGATCCACTGCGCTTCGTTGTACAGGTGGTCGCGCAGCGGGCGGATCAGCAGGCGGTCGGTGTGGCCATCGAGGGCGGCCTGGATCATCACGGCGCGTTCGGCCACGGTCCAGGGATTGCGCAGGCTGCGGGGGGTATCGGCAGAACCGACCAGGAAGATCAGCTTGCGGGCCCGGCTCAGGGCCAGGCGGGCAACGGCGGCGTGGCCGTTGTGGAAGGGCTCGAATCGCCCGATGAAGACGAGATAGTCGAATTCCATGAGAATCCCTCATGTCGTTGTGGCAGCCGCGGGTCTGTCCCTTGGCTTGCTGCAGATGCTACGCCGATGGTGGGGCGGGTCAAGCCTGCAGGCATGCCTTCGGCTGAACACCGAAGATTCCTGCCCGGACTGCGCTGCTGTTCTCAGGCCCTGAGAAGCCTCTGCGCCATACTGGCACCCACGCGGCGGACGGCATGCTCGGGGGCAAGACAGTGGCGGACAAGTACTGCGATCTGGTCATGAAAGGCGGTATCACCAGCGGCATCGTGTACCCCAATGCGGTACTGGCGCTGGCGCGCGAGTATCGCTTCAAGAGCATCGGCGGCACCTCGGCGGGCGCCATTGCTGCGGCGGTGGCGGCCGCGGCTGCATGCGGTGATCGCCGCATGCAGGCCGGCGAGCACCTGCCCGGCGATGCCGGCTACGGCGGGCTGTCGGCGGTGTCGGCGCAGCTGTCGCGGCGCGGCTTCATCTACAGCCTGTTCCAACCGGCGCGGGGCGCACGCGCCGCTTATCGGCTGCTGGTGGTGTTGACCGGCAACGCCGGCCTGCCGCGCAAACTGCTGTGCCTGGCCGTTGCCGTGTTCCAGATCGCACCGCTGGAAGTGCTGGTGTCATTGGCGCTGCTGCTTGGCCTGGGCTGGTGGGGTGGTGGCTGGAGCGGTGTGGCGGCTACCTTGCTGCCGTCGCTGCTGTGCGCCTACGGTGCCGGCGTGGCCGGGGCTGCGCTGCGGGTAGCGCGGGTGGCGCGGCGCAACCTGCTGGGCCTGTGCAGCGGCCTCGGCCGCGATGCACGCACGCCAGCATTGACCGAGTGGCTGCACGAGTGCCTGCAGCAGCTGTCCGGCAAGCCGCTGGATGCGCCGCTGACCTTCGCCGACCTGCACGACGCGCCGCGCTATGCCGGTGAGCCTGACAGCCCGCATGCGATCAGCCTGCAGATGATCACCACCTGCGTGTCGCACAACGAGCCGCGCACGCTGCCGCTCGGCGGTGCGCAGTTCTGGTTCCTGCGCGAGGAGTTCGAGCAGCTGTTCCCCGCCAGCGTGGTGCAGTGGCTGGTGACGCAGGCCGGCCCGCCGCTGGAGGTCGAAGGGCGGCGGTACTACCACCTGCCACAGGGGCCGAAGCTGCCGGTGCTGGTGGCCACGCGCATGAGCCTGAGCTTCCCGCTGCTGATCAGCGCGGTGCCGCTGCATGAGCCCTCGCGCCGCGAGCGCCGCTGTGAACCGACCGCGCCTGCGGCCGACCAGGAGCACAACGTGGCCGACAGCATGGAAGGGCTGACCAGTGCCGGCCAGGCCTGCGGCCCGGTGATCACCGCGTTCCGCATCTGCTGGTTCTCTGATGGTGGCATCAGCAGCAACTTCCCGATCCACCTGTTCGACGCCGCCCTGCCGCGCTGGCCGACGTTCGCCATCAATCTGGTCTACCCGCAGCATGCCGAAGATGTGAGCCACGGCAGCAGTGGCCGCCAGACGCTGGAACATGCCGTGTTCCTGCCCACCGAGAACCGCCACGGCTGGCAGCGCACCTACCAATCGATCGCCACGCCGCTGGCCGCTGCTGAACTGGGTCGTTTCCTGTTCGCGGTGGTGGCGACCATGCAGAACTGGCGCGACCTGCTGCAGGCGCGCGCGCCGGGCTACCGCGACCGTATCGTGCACGTCAGCCTGCAGGGCGACGAAGGCGGCATGAACCTGGACATGCCGCAGGAGGTGCTGACCCGCATCGCCGACAAGGGCAGCCTGGCCGGTGCGCGCTTCTGTTCGTTCTCGTTCGAGAACCACTACTGGATCCGCTGGCGCAACCTGGCTTCGGCCTACCAGCGCTACACGCTGGAAGTGGCGCGAACCGACGACCCGGCACAGCAGGTGCTGGCCTACCGCGCGGCGTACGCGATGGTCGCCCGCGGTGAACCGGCACCACCGTCGTACAAGCTGGGCTCGGAAGACAAGCGGCTGGCCTCGCAGCAGCTGTGGGGGTTGATGGTTGAACAGGGACGTACCTGGGATGACCTCGGCCCCGACCTGACCGACGGTGCACCGCGTCCGCTGCCGCAGATGAAGGTGACGCCGATCTACTGAGCCGGTCCTCAGTAGATCCACGCCATGCGTGGATCTACCGTATCGACCAAGGTCGACACCCACCAGGTCAATACGTCGTTCCGACAGATGGCATGAACGTTTCGAAGGCGGGGGGGGTGTCAGGTTGCGGGGTGTCCGCGGCATGGATGCCGCGGCCAAGCCCCCAGGGATGGGTTCACGGCGTCCCCGCAATCTGACACTGCCCCGCCATCCGACAGCACACCAGCTTTTGACGTTGCTTCGGCTTTTGCTGTTGCCTCTGCAGGTGCAGGGCGCAGCCCTGCCGAACCCCCTACCGCCCCGGCAACTGCGCGAACGCGCGCTGCATGCAGTCCTCGCGCGGGCATACCCGGCACCCCGGGCCGATTGATACCGAGTTGCCCGGGCTCTGCACATCCAGCCCCAATGAATACACCAGCCGCTCGGCATGCTGCAGATCGCAGCCCAGCGCCACCGCGAAGGTCTTGCGCGGCTGGCCATGGCCGACCGGACCGCTGCTGACCTGCCGCGCCAGCCAGAAATGGCGACGCCCATCGGGCATGCGCGCCGTCTGCGTCAGGATGCGGCCTGGCTGGTTGAACGCCTCGTAGACGATCCACAGCGGGCACGAACCGCCTACCTGCGAGAAATGGAAATCGGTGGCCGAATGGCGCTTGGACACATTGCCGGCGCGGTCCACGCGGATGAAGAAGAACGGCAGGCCTGGCGCACTGCGCCGTGCCAGCGTGCTCAGCCGATGGCAGACCGCTTCGAAGCCGACGCCGAACTGGTGCGCCAGCAGTTCGATGTCGTAGCTGCTGGTTTCGGCCGCGCGCAGGAAGCGCATGTACGGCATCACCAGCGCGCCGGCGAAATAGTTGGAAAGACCGATCCGCGCCTGCGCGATGCGCGCGTCATCGGTGAAGCCGGCGCGCGCCACCACCGCATCGATCTGCGGCAGGTAACCGTGCAGCGCCAGTTCGGCCGCCATCTGGAACGCCTGCTGGCCAGGCTCCAGGTAATCGGGCAGCCACAGCCGCCGCGCACCGGCATCGTATTGCCGCTTCTCGCGCCCGGCCTGCAGTGCGGCCACTTCCACCAGCACGCCATGGCGGTCGGCCAGCAGCTGGCGCAGCCGCGGTGCCACGTGCCCGGGCGACAACCCCCATTCGGTGAACAGCTGCTCGGCCAGCTCGTCCAGCTCGGGAATGTGGTTGTGCATGCGGTTGAAGAAGTCGCGGACCTGGTCGCCGGCCGGCAGGGTACTGCCAGCACCAGGCTCGCCCAGCTGGAATTCCAGTGCGGCGGCATGCTCGCGCAGCGCCAGGTGGCGGCGATGCAGGTCCAGCAGGGCGCGGCTGACCTGCGGCAGGTTGCCGGCCAGCGCGCGCAGTTCGGTGGCACTGACGTCGGCCAGGCCCAGGTCGCGCAGGGTCTCACCCAGCGCTTCCTGCAGCGCGGCGGGCTCATCCTCGTCGAACAGTGCCGAAACATCGCCCAATACCTCGCCCAGCTTCTTCTGCACCGCCGGCGTCAGTGGGCGCTTGTTGCGCTCGATCTGGTTCAGGTAGCTGGGCGACAGCCCCAACGCCCGTGCCAGATCAGCCTGGCTGTAGCCGCGCTGCTCGCGCAGCCGCAGCAGGCGCAGGCCAAGTTGTCGCTGGGGGGCTGAATAATTCACAGAATTAACATGAATCGTCTGGCGTGTTGGCCAGATTAAGCGGATTCAGCCCGGAAATCGAGATGAGTGCTGTGAATAATGTCAAGCATCTTTCGCACCCAGTGGGATTGTCGTCATGACTGTTGCAGCGCCCCGTATCCGCATGCTGATCGATGGCCAGTTCGTTGAATCGGCCACCTCCCACTGGCAGGACGTGATCAATCCGGCCACCCAGGACGTGCTGGCCAAGGTGCCGTTCGCCACCACCGGCGAAGTGGACGCTGCCGTCGCCGCTGCCAAGGAAGCCTTCAAGACCTGGCGCAAGACCCCGATCGGCACCCGCGCGCGCATCTTCCTGAAGTACCAGCAGCTGATCCGCGAGCACATGAGCGAGCTGGCCCACATCCTCACCGCCGAACAGGGCAAGACCCTGCCGGACGCCGAAGGCGATGTGTTCCGCGGCCTGGAAGTGGTCGAGCACGCCGCCGCCATCGGCAACCTGCAGCTGGGCGAGCTGGCCAACAACGTGGCCAATGGCGTGGACACCTACACGATCATGCAGCCGCTGGGCGTGTGCGCTGGCATCACCCCGTTCAACTTCCCGGCGATGATCCCGCTGTGGATGTTCCCGATGGCGATCGCCACCGGCAACACCTTCATCCTCAAGCCGTCCGAGCAGGACCCGATGGTCACCATGCGCCTGGTCGAGCTGGCGCTGGAAGCCGGCATTCCGAAGGGTGTACTGAACGTCGTCCACGGCGGCGAGGAAGTGGTCAACGCGATCTGCGACCACCCGGACATCAAGGCCGTCTCGTTCGTCGGTTCCACCCGCGTCGGTACCCACGTCTACAACCGTGCCTCGCTGGCCGGCAAGCGCGTGCAGTGCATGATGGGCGCCAAGAACCACGCCGTGGTGCTGCCGGACGCCAACAAGGAGCAGACCCTCAACGCGATGGTCGGTGCCGCCTTCGGTGCCGCGGGCCAGCGTTGCATGGCCGCCTCCACCCTGGTGCTGGTGGGTGAAGCACGCAACTGGGTGGAGGACCTGGTGGCCAAGGCCAAGACCCTGAAGGTCAGCGGCGGCACCGTGGCCGGCACCGATGTGGGCCCGGTCATTTCCTGCAGCGCCCGCGAGCGCGTGGAAGGCCTGATCGCCTCGGGCGTGGAGCAGGGCGCCAAGCTGGTGCTGGACGGCCGCAAGCCGCAGGTCGATGGTTTCGAGAAGGGCAACTTTGTCGGCCCGACCATCTTTGCCGGTGTCACCACCGACATGCGCATCTACCAGGAGGAGATCTTCGGGCCGGTGCTGGTCATCCTCGAAGCGGAGACGCTGGAAGAGGCCATCGCGATGGTCAACAGCAACCCGAACGGCAACGGCACCGCACTGTTCACCCAGTCCGGCGCCGCCGCGCGCAGGTTCCAGGAAGACA
This sequence comes from Stenotrophomonas sp. 85239_Sma, assembly GCF_056481725.1. Classification (NCBI taxonomy): domain Bacteria; kingdom Pseudomonadati; phylum Pseudomonadota; class Gammaproteobacteria; order Lysobacterales; family Lysobacteraceae; genus Stenotrophomonas; species Stenotrophomonas sp. 85239_Sma. Next base: position 258,833 of record NZ_CM151163.1, read on the forward strand.
TCGACGTCGGCCAGGTCGGCATCAACGTGCCGATCCCGGTGCCGGTGCCGCTGTTCTCGTTCACCGGTTCGCGCGCGTCCAAGCTGGGCGACCTGGGCCCGTACGGCAAGCAGGTGGTGCTGTTCTACACCCAGACCAAGACGGTCACCGCACGCTGGTTCGATGACGAGACGCTGAGCCACGGCGTCAACACCACGATCAGCCTGAAGTAACGGCAGGAGCAGCCATGAGCCACTCGATGACGACGGAACTGGAAGAAGCGCAGCAGGCGTACCGCGAGGCGGCGCGCGACTTCGCACAGGCCGAACTGGCGCCGCACGCCGCGCGATGGGATGCGGAGGGCATCTTTCCGCGCGAGGCGATCGCCAAGGCCGGCGAACTGGGCTTCTGCGGTCTGTACATGGACCCGGAAGTGGGCGGCAGCGGCCTGAGCCGACTGGACGCCGCCGTCGTTATCGAGGAGCTCGCCAACGTCGATCCGTCGACGGCGGCGTACATCAGCATCCACAACATGGCCTCGTGGATGGTGTCCACGTGGGGCCAGCCGGCACTGCGCGATGCGTGGGGTACCGACCTGTCTTCGGGCAACAAGCTGGCTTCGTACTGCCTGACCGAACCGGGCGCCGGTTCCGATGCGGCGTCGCTGAAGACCACCGCCCTGCGCGATGGCGACTTCTATGTGCTGAACGGCTCCAAGGCCTTCATTTCCGGCGCCGGTGCCACCGAGCTGCTGGTGGTGATGGCACGTACCGGTGGTGCCGGTGCCGGCGGTGTCAGCGCCATTGCGGTGCCGGCGGACCTGCCGGGCATCAGCTTCGGTCGCAAGGAAGAGAAGATGGGCTGGAACAGCCAGCCCACCCGTGGCATCACCTTCGAAAACGTCCGCGTGCCGGTCAGCCACCTTCTGGGAGAGGAAGGCGGCGGCTTCAAGCTGGCGATGAAGGGGCTCGATGGCGGCCGCATCAACATCGCCGCCTGCTCGCTGGGTGCGGCGCAGGGCGCGCTGGATGCCGCACGCCGCTACATGGGCGAACGCCGCCAGTTCGGCAAGGCGTTGGCCGAGTTCCAGGCACTGCAGTTCAAGCTGGCCGACATGGTCACCCAGCTGGTGGCTGCACGGCAGATGGTGCACACCGCCGCGCGCAAGCTCGATGCCGGTGCCAGCGATGCCAACGTGTGGTGCGCGATGGCCAAGCGCTTCGCCACCGATGCCGGTTTCAACGTCTGCAACGAAGCACTGCAGATCCACGGTGGCTACGGCTACATCCGCGAATATCCGATCGAACGCCTGCTGCGTGACTGCCGCGTGCACCAGATCCTGGAAGGCACCAACGAGATCATGCGGGTGATCGTTGCCCGTCACCTGCTCAACACCGAAGAGGAACTGCGATGAAGGATTGGCGTACCCAGGAGCACGTGGGCCTGAAGGTCGAGGTGGATGGCCACACCGCCGTGGTCACCCTGAACAACCCGCCGGCGCATACCTGGACCGTGCACAGCCTGTCGGCGCTGCGCGACCTGGTGGGCGCGCTCAACGCAGACCGCGACATCTATGCGCTGGTGATCACCGGTGACGGCGAGAAGTTCTTCTCCGCCGGTGCCGATCTCAACCAGTTCGCCTCCGGCGACAAGGCCGCCGCGCGCGAAGCCGCGCGCCGCTTCGGTGAAGCCTTCGAGGCGCTCTCCGGGTTCCGTGGCGTGTCGATCGCTGCGATCAACGGCTATGCGATGGGTGGCGGCCTGGAATGCGCACTGGCCTGTGACCTGCGCATCATCGAAGACCACGCCCAGGTCGCGCTGCCGGAGGCCACCGTCGGCCTGCTGCCGTGCGCCGGTGGCACCCAGAACCTGCCGCGCCTGGTCGGCGAGGGCTGGGCCAAGCGCATGATCCTGCTGGGCGAGCGCATCAACGCCGAGACCGCACTGCGCATTGGCCTGGCCGAAGAAAAGGTCGGCAAGGGCGAAGCCAAGGCGTTGGCGCTGGAATGGGCGAAGAAGGCCGGCAAGCAGAGCCCGACCAGCATCGCCGCCTGCAAGACCCTGGTGCAGGCCACCCGCACCGGCACCCACGCCTCGGCGCTGGTGGCCGAGCGCGAAGCCTTCGTCGACCTGTTCGACACCGCCGACCAGGTCGAGGGCGTGACCGCCTTCCTGGAAAAGCGCGCCGCGCAGTGGAAGAACGCATGAGCACCGACGCCGCTGCCGACGACGCACCGGTGCTGTTCGAAGAGCGCGTGGCCGGCAACGGCACGCGCATCGGCATCGCCACGCTCAATGCGCCGCGTACGCTCAACGGCTTCTCGCTGCCGATGGCGCACCTGCTGCTGAAGCAGTTGAACGCCTGGGCCGACGACGATGGCATCGCCATGGTGGTGCTGCAGGGTGCCGGCGAAAAGGCGTTCTGCGCCGGCGGTGACCTGCACAGCCTGTACAAGAGCATGGTCGCCTTCCGCGAGGCCGGCCGCAGCGACATCCGCGAGAACGACTACGCGGCCGAGTTCTTCGACGTCGAGTACCGCGTCGATTACCTCATCCACACCTACGCCAAGCCGATCCTGTGCTGGGGCCATGGCATCGTGATGGGCGGCGGCATCGGCCTGATGTCCGGCGCCAGCCACCGCGTGGTCAGCGAGCGCTCCAAGCTGGCCTTCCCGGAAATCACCGTCGGCCTGTTCCCCGATGTAGGTGGCAGCTGGCTGCTGCCGCGCGTGCCGGGCAAGGGTGGCCTGTTCCTGGCCCTGACCGGCGCGCTGCTCAACCCGGGAGATGCCATCTACGCCGGCCTGGCCGATGTGCATGTAGCCGAAGAACGCCGCAGTGCGGTGTTCGATGCGCTGCTGCAGGTGGCCTGGTCGGGCGATGCCGCGCACAACCACGAGCGCCTCAGCCATCTGCTGCAATCGCATGCCAGCGATGCCGCGACCGGTCCGCTGCTGGCCAACGCGGCGCAGGTCGATGCGCTGTGCGAAGGCGATGACCTTGAAGCGATCGTCGCGCGCATTGCCGGCCTGCAGACCGACGATGCCTGGCTGCAGGCGGCACAGAAAACCCTCGCCGCCGGCGCACCGGGCTCGGCACGGCTGTCGTACGAGCTGCAGCGCCGCAGTGCTGGCCAGGACCTCGCCGCGGTCTACCGCCTGGAGTACATCGTCGCCCTGCATTGCACCGCCCATGGTGATTTCGCCGAAGGCATCCGCGCGCTGCTGATCGACAAGGACCGCAATCCGCAGTGGAACCCGGCCACCCTGGCCGAGGCCACCGCCGCGTGGGCCGACACCTTCTTCGCTTCCCCCTGGGCCGATGCCGCGCACCCGCTGGCTGACCTGGGTACTCCCCTTGCTGAAAGGAGCCTTGCATGAGCCACATTGCATTCATCGGGTTGGGCAACATGGGTGGCCCGATGGCCGCCAATCTGGTCAAGAACGGCCACGCCGTGCGCGTGTTCGATCTGGTCCCGGCCGCAGTGCAGGCCGCCGTCGATGCCGGTGCCAGCGCCGCGTCATCGGCACGCGACACCCTGGCCGATGCCGAGATCGTGATCTCGATGCTGCCGGCCAGCCGCCATGTCGAAGGCGTGTACCTGGGCGACGACGGCATCCTCGCCGCGATCCCGGCCGGTGCACTGGTCATCGACTGCAGCACGATCGCACCGGCCAGCGCCCGCAAGGTCTCTGAAGCGGCCGCCGCACGTGGCCTGCAGATGATCGACGCGCCGGTATCCGGCGGTACCGCCGGTGCCCAGGCCGGCACGCTGACCTTCATCGTCGGTGGCGAAGAGGATGCGCTGGAACGCGCCCGTCCGGTGCTGCAGGCAATGGGCAAGAACATCTTCCACGTCGGCGCCAGTGGTGCCGGCCAGGTCGCCAAGCTGTGCAACAACATGGCGCTGGGCGTGATCATGGCCGTCACCGGAGAAGCCATCGCACTCGGCGTGGCCCATGGGTTGGACCCGAAGGTGCTGTCGCAGATGATGGCGGTCAGCACCGGCCGCAGCTGGGCCACCGAAGTGTGCAACCCGTGGCCGGGCGTGCTGGAGAATGCGCCGGCCTCGCGTGGCTACAGCGGCGGTTTCGGCAGCGATCTGATGTTGAAGGACATGGGCCTGGCGGTGGAAGCGGCGATGAGTGTCGGCGCCTCGATCCCGCTGGGCGAAGTGGCCCGCAACCTGTATTCGATGAACCACCAGGCCGGCCGCGGCAAGCTGGATTTTTCCAGCGTCGTGCAGCTCATTACGAGCGAGAAGTGACCTGGTAGTGCCGGCCGCTGGCCGGCAACCTCATGCCCCCGCGTGGGACAACGAAGGTGGGATGGGCGGATGTTCGGTTTCGACCGGCATCCGCCCATTTTTTTGGGGTCGGATCCCTTTCGCAACGCGAAAGGGCTCTGACCCCGGCCGCATCAGGCAACGATCAGCGTCACGTCGATGTTGCCGCGGGTGGCATTGGAGTACGGGCACACGATGTGCGCCTTCTGCACCAGCTCTTCCACCTGCTCGCGCGGCACGCCGGGCACGTTGATGGTCAGCTCGGCTTCGATGCCGAAGCCGGTCGGGATCTGGCCGATGCCGACCTTGCCGGTGACAGTGGTGTCGGCCGGCAGCGCGACCTTGGCCTGGCCGGCCACGAACTTCAGCGCACCGAGGAAGCAGGCCGAGTAGCCAGCGGCGAACAGCTGTTCCGGGTTGGTGCCCGGGCCGCCGGCCCCACCCAGCTCGCGCGGGGTCGACAGCTGGATGTCCAGCACGTTGTCGGACGAGACGGAACGGCCTTCACGGCCGCCGGTGGAGGTGGCCTGGGCGGTATACAGAACCTTTTCGATGGACATCGGGATGCTCCTGGTCAGTGGGTGGGTGTTGCGTTGGAGCCTACTTTGCCCGGTTTCTGCGTACGTTGGGTTGCAATGCGTACGAAAAATTTGATCGATCGTCCTGCCGGCCTAGATCGTCCATTCGCGGTCGGTGGTGAACATGATGGTCAGCCAGCGGTCCGGAGAGGCCTCGCCCAGCGCATCGCCGATCTCGTCGCGCAGCTGGTCCCATTCCAGAAGGGGGCGCGGCGGGTCGTCCTCGCGCACCACGAAGAACAGCTCGATCTGCTCGCCACGCCCCACCTGCGCCACATAGCTGCGGTGCTCGACGAAACCATGCTTGGCGACGATCGCGCGCGCCACCGCGTCCACGTGCGCCTGCAGTTCAGGCGGGGTGACCAGCAGGATGCCGGCCAGCGCCCGGCGCACGGTGCCGAGCGGGGCGATCATCACCAGTACGCAGACGAAGGCAAGGATGGCCGGGTCGATGTACGGCCCGACCCAGGCCAGCGAGGTGCCGCGCACCAGCACGCCACCGAGGAAGGCCAGCAGATAGCAGGCCGACATGCTGGCGGCGATCACCCAGTTCTTCGCGTCCAGTGCGATGAATTCCGAACCGATGCGGCGGTTGGCACGCAGCACGAACCAGGCCAGCGCACCTTCACCGACGATCGACAGCCCAGCGAAGGCAATGGCCGGGCCCAGCGCGATGTGGCGGCCACCGGACATCAACGCGTCCACCGCATTGACCAGCGCATACAGCGCCGCACCGATCATCAGCGTGCCGCTCACCCCCAGCACGATCGGCTCCAGGTGCCAGAAGCCCATGGTGAAGCGCTGGTTGAGCCGCGATTGCAGCGCATCTGTCTGCGTGGACAGCGCGATCAGCCGCGCCACCAGCAGTGACAGCCAGGTCATCACCACATCGATCAGGCCGTAGATGCCATCGAAGATGATCAGCGAGGAATTGGCCAACAGGCCGAACACCACCGCGCCCGCAGCCAGCAGCAATGAGCCTGCGATGGACAGGCGCAGCACGCCTTGTTCGGTAGCGGGATCGAAGAACTGCGGGTTGGTGGCCATGCCCCGATTGTAGAGCGGCGCCATGCCTCGCTGCCGTTGCGGCCTGCCGACGCTGTCCCTGGGCAGCCCCGTGCCGTAGACTGCGCCCTCCCACGCTCCCCGACGACGCACTGCAGTGATCACGCCACCCTGACCCTTGCCGCACATCGGCAGCCGGCCCACCCTGCTCAGGAACCCGCGTCTTTCCACTGCAGCGCCATGCGGCCACGCCCGCGTGCGCGCGGAGTTTTCCCATGCAAACGTCCTATCCGCTGCGCCAGCAATGGCTCGGCAACCTCCGTGGTGATCTGCTGTCCGGCATGGTCGTCGCCCTGGCCCTGATTCCCGAGGCCATCGCCTTCTCGCTCATCGCCGGCGTCGACCCCAAGGTCGGCCTGTACGCCGCGTTCTCCATTGCGGTGGTCACCGCCATTGCCGGTGGCCGCCCCGGCATGATCTCCGCCGCCACCGGCGCGATGGCACTGGTGATGGTCGACCTGGTCAAGGACCACGGCCTGCAGTACCTGTTCGCCGCCAGCATCCTGGCCGGCCTGCTGCAGGTGCTGGCCGGCGTGTTCAAGCTCGGCTCGCTGATGCGTTTCGTTTCGCGCTCGGTCATCACCGGCTTCGTCAACGCGCTGGCGATCCTGATCTTCCTGGCGCAGATGCCGGAACTGATCGGCCGCGGCCCGACCGTCTACGTGCTGTGTGCCGCCGCCCTGGCAATCATCTACCTGCTGCCACGCCTCACCCGTGCGGTGCCTTCGCCGCTGGTGGCAATCGTCGTGCTCACCGCCGTAGTGATCGGCTTTGGCGTGGACGTGCGCAGTGTTGGCGACATGGGCCAGCTGCCGGACAGCCTGCCGCAGTTCCTCATCCCCGACGTGCCGCTCAGCTGGGAGACCCTGCGCATCCTGCTGCCGGTGTCGGCCACGCTGGCGGTGGTCGGCCTGCTCGAATCGATGATGACCCTGCAGATCGTCGAGGACATCACCGAGACGCCCAGCGAGCGCAACCGCGAATGCGTCGGCCAGGGCGTGGCCAACGCGGTCACCGGTTTCCTCGGCGGCATGGCCGGCTGCGCGATGATCGGCCAGTCGGTCATCAACGTGACGTCTGGTGGCCGCGGCCGCCTGTCCTGCCTGGTGGCCGGCGTGCTGCTGCTGGTGCTGGTGGTGTACGGCAGCGACCTGGTGCGGCAGATCCCGATGGCTGCGCTGGTGGCGGTGATGATCATGGTCAGCATCGGCACTTTCAGCTGGCGCTCGCTGCGCGACATGCGCACGCATCCGCGCAGTTCCTCGGCCGTGATGTTGCTGACCGTGGTGGTCACCGTGGCCACCCACGACCTGGCCAAGGGCGTGCTCAGTGGCGTGCTGCTGTCGGCGCTGTTCTTCGCCCGCAAGGTCGGCCGCATGCTGGAGGTGCAGCGCGAGGATGCCGGAGACACGCAGGTCTACCGCGTACGTGGCCAGGTGTTCTTCGCTTCCGCCGGCCAGCTGGGCGCGGCGTTTGACTACCAGCACGTAGCACCGAAGGTGCAGATTGACCTGCGCGATGCCCACCTGTGGGATCTGACCGCCGTGGCCGCGCTGGAGCGCGCGCAGGAAAAACTGGCCGCGCATGGCGCCGATGTAACGGTGGTGGGGCTCAATGCCGCCAGCCGGACGTTGATCGAGCAGGTGGGTGGGCGCGGCGGCGGGCACTGAGTTCGCACTCTTCACTCGCCGCCACCTGTGCTGGGACATGGGTGCATAAGCGCTTCGGCAGGGGGCACCCGGGTGACCGCAGCGGCGGTCACCCGCGTTGTTGCATCAGTGCCTGCGGCCCATGCACCTGACTTCCACCCGCATGTCGGCGTCCATCACTTCGCTGGTGCAGATCATCTGGTTGTCGCCCGGCCCGATGTTGGGGCGCACGCCCAGATCGAAGAGGTAGCGACTGAAGTCCATGTAGGCGTCACTGGTGATGCCACCGGGGAACTCGTACACCACCGGCTTGCCGTCCTTGGCAACGTCTGCTTTCGTCTCTGGAACCGGGTTGCCGTGAACGTCGAGGCCGGTGCCGGGAATAGGCGCCCAGCTTTTCATCTCGATGTCGTAGGAGGCCTTGATGCTGGAGCCATCGGCGAAGTTCAGGGTGGTCACCGGGCGGCCCGCAGTCAGCGAGATGTTCTTTCCCCTGACCGAATTGACGAAGGTCATGTGCGCCGCATACCCGCGGGCGAGCCAGGAGGCATTCAACTGTTCGATCGCGTTGTTCATCCTGGCCGGGCTCTGCAATGCATCGTATACGGTTGCCGGCACCGGCCGGTCTGCGGCGGGAGCCGCCAGTGCCCGTCGCACGCGTGCAGTCGCCATCGCTTGCTGGGGGAGTCTCCACGTGTTCGATGCAACGTCGTAGTTCATTTCAAGGCTGCGCCCATTCGCGTGCCAGAAGCGGACCAGGGCTACGAAGTAGTCTTCCAGGTCCTGTTCGATCGGCAGCTCCTGGATCCTGCGATCCCACAGGATGACGAACTTCCGTATCTCTCCCGTGGAAATACTGGTTACCAGCGCACCGCCGACGTCGACGTCCGACAGCGCGGCCGCCTGCATCTGAGCGTATGAACACCCTTCGCACGGGATATCTTGTATCTGCTTCACCTGCGCGTGCGCTCCCTGCGCACAGAGCAACAACGCCACCGCAGTGGCGTATCGGAACAGCCTCATCGAATTCGATTCCTAGATGGATGGATTGGGTAGGAAATGAATGACGATCCTGGCTACTGACGCAATGACCAGCGCAATCGACACGGCGCGGGTGAAGCGATGAATCTCGCGCCGTTGGAAGGGTATCCATACCGTGAGCAGGATGGTCGTGAGACCAAAAACCAGCACCGGGGTGCCGGAGGTCGTCATCGCCATGCACAGGCTGATGAAGGCGAACAGCTCCAGGACCAGTTCGATGTAGGTGCGTTGCTGCATTACATGTTCCGTTTGCCTGGGACATCCATGCCGCACATCGTCATGCGGCGCTCAAATGATAGCACTTCTCATTCGTATTTGGCGGGATGGCGGGCGTGTGCCACACCGGCAATGGGGCGCCGACGCTTCGCACACCGCCTGACGCCCCGCCGCCGTTCAGCCACCCGGTGTAAACTATTGATCTCACTAGCAATGCCAGTCTCCACGATCAACACCCCGATGACGTCCGCCGCCGCCCGTTACGCCGATTCCCTGCGCCTGTCCGTGGCCCCGATGATGGACTGGACCGATCGCCATTGCCGCGTGTTCCATCGCGTGCTGGCACCGGGTGTGCGCCTGTACACGGAAATGGTGCACGCCAATGCGGTCATCCACGGCGATCGCGAGCGCCTGCTCGGCTTCGACCGCAGCGAGCAGCCGCTGGCGCTGCAGCTGGGTGGCAGCGACCCGGCGCTGCTGGCGCAGGCTGCGCGCATCGCGGCGGAGTGGGGTTACGACGAGGTCAACCTCAACTGCGGCTGCCCCTCCGACCGCGTGCAGGCCGGGCGTTTCGGCGCCTGCCTGATGCGCGAGCCGGTGCTGGTGGCCGACTGCGTGGCGGCGATGGTCGACGCGGTCGAGATCCCGGTGACGGTGAAGTGCCGCCTGGGCGTGGACGAGGACAACGATTACGACGTGTTCGCCGCCTTCGTCGACCGCCAGGTCGCCGCCGGTGCCGCGATGGTGGTGGTGCACGCGCGCAACGCGTGGCTGAAGGGTCTGTCGCCGAAGGAGAACCGCGAGGTTCCGCCGCTGAAGTACGACTGGGCCTACCGCCTGAAGCAGGAGCGCCCGGCGCTGCCGGTGGTGCTCAATGGTGGCCTGGCCAGCCTCGAGGCGGTGCAGGCGCAGGCCGCGCACGTCGATGGCGTGATGCTGGGCCGTGCGGCCTACCACGACCCCTACCTGCTGCATCAGCTGGAGGCGCTGCACACCGGCGCCCCGCTGCAGGCGCGCGGCGACCTGCTGCGCGCGATGCGTCCGTACATCGAGGCGCGGCTGGGCGAAGGCCTGGCGCTGAAGCACATCACCCGCCACCTGCTCGGCCTGTTCCACGGCCAGCCTGGTGGCCGCGCATTCCGCCAGGTGCTGAGCGAGGGCGCGCACCGCCCTGGTGCCGATTGGAGCTTGGTCGAGCAGGCGCTTGCCGTGACCGAACGCGACAGCGATCGCGCCGCAGCGTGACCTTCGTCACATTCCTGACTTGACAAGGCGCGGCGATTCGTCCCGAATGTTCACCTAGCTGAACATCGCGGGGTCGCCGCCGGAAAAGTTCAGACCGGATTCACTGCCCCAAACCAAGAATTTGCAAAGGATTTGTAAAACGCCGGACCCCAAACCCGGCATCCGGATTTACGACTTTTGAACGAATCGCCGTGCTCGGCTAGGATCGCATCGATGTCTTCCGTTCCCCTCCATTGCCGCATTGCCCTGGCCACCTGCGTGGTGCTGGCGGTTGCGCCGCTGTCGTCGGCGCTGGCACAGCAGCCGCCGCGTGGCGACCAGGGGCGGGCGGAGATGATGGAGCGGGGCGAGCGCGGCAACCGTGGCGACGAGCGGTCGCTGTCCGATGCCGTGCGCCGCGTGCAGCGCACCACCGGCGGCCACATCCTCGGCGCCGAGCGCGTGCCGTTCGATGGTCGTGATATCAACCGGGTGAAGTACATGGACGACCGGGGCCGGGTCCGCTATATGGACGACCCCGCCCCGTCGCGTTCACAGCCGCGCACGCCGCGGTCGGATATGTCATCACTACGCGGCGATAACCCCTGAACAGGGATAGTTGTCGCTATCAACCCGTACCCCACAGGCCTCCGGGCCACACCCAGGACACTAGGGAGAGTTCATGCGTATCCTTCTGGTCGAAGACGAAGCCCCGCTGCGTGAGACCCTGGCAGCCCGGCTCAAGCGCGAAGGCTTTGCCGTCGATGCTGCGCAGGACGGCGAGGAAGGCCTCTACATGGGGCGCGAAGTCCCGTTCGATGTCGGCATCATCGACCTCGGACTGCCCAAGATGTCGGGCATGGAGCTGATCAAGGCCCTGCGTGACGAAGGCAAGAAGTTCCCGGTGCTGATCCTGACCGCGCGTTCGAGCTGGCAGGACAAGGTCGAGGGCCTGAAGCAGGGTGCCGACGATTACTTGGTCAAGCCGTTCCACGTCGAAGAGCTGCTGGCCCGCGTCAACGCGCTGCTGCGCCGCGCCGCCGGCTGGAGCAAGCCGACCCTGGAATGCGGCCCGGTCGCCCTGGACCTCGCCGCCCAGACCGTCAGCGTGGCCGGCAGCAATGTCGACCTGACCAGCTACGAGTACAAGGTGCTGGAGTACCTGATGATGCATGCCGGTGAACTGGTCTCCAAGGCCGACCTCACCGAGCACATCTACCAGCAGGACTTCGACCGCGACTCGAACGTGCTGGAAGTGTTCATCGGCCGCCTGCGCAAGAAGCTGGACCCGGATGGCGAGCTGAAGCCGATCGAGACCGTGCGCGGTCGCGGCTACCGTTTCGCGATCCCGCGCAACGAGGGCTGAGCCGGCTCACCCTGGCGATAACACGATGTCCGGCCGTCTGTGGTTCTTCCGACGCTGGCGGCCGCGCTCACTGCAGGCGCGCCAGATGCTCGCCGCGTCCGTGGGCCTGGTCGCGTTCCTGGCCCTGGCCGGTTACGCGCTCGACGCCGCCTTCGCCGATACGGCGAAGGCGAACCTGCGTGAGCGCCTGAAGAACTACGCCACGTCCTACGCGGCCGGCATCGACTTCACCCGCGACCGCTCGCTGTACATCCGCGAGCAGCCGCCGGATTCGCGCTTCGATGTGCCCGGCAGCGGCCTGTACCTGCAGGTGGTGATGCCGCACGGCAAGGGCAATTCGATGTCCGCCGAAGGCCCGATGCTGCCCACCGTGGGCGGCGGCCTGCTGGCGCCGCGCCAGGAAGTGTTCGAAGGCCCGCTGCCGATGATCCAGATCGATGGCAGCCAGGGCTCGGTCTACCGCTATGGCCTGGGCCTGGTGTGGGGCGCCGACGCCGACCCCGCCACCGAATTCCCGTACACCATCTACGTGATGGAAGACTCGCGCGCGCTGGGTGCGCAGCTGCGCGTGTTCCGTGGCCGCGTCTGGTTCTACCTGGGCGGCATCGGCCTGATCCTGCTGCTGCTGCAGACCGTCATCCTGCAGTGGAGCCTGCGCCCGCTGCGCCGCGTGATCACCGAGCTGACCAAGGTGCAGCGCGGCGAGACCGAGCGCATGAGCGAGCGCCACCCGCGCGAGCTGGAACCGCTGACCGACAGCATCAACGCCTTCATCGAAAGCGAGCGCGAGAACCTCGAGCGCCAGCGCAACACCCTGGCCGACCTGGCGCACAGCCTGAAGACGCCGATCGCGGTGCTGCGCACGCAGATGGACAGCGGCGCCGGCGACAACGCACTGCGCGAGGAACTGGACGTGCAGCTGCAGCGCATGAACAACCTGGTCTCGTACCAGCTGGCGCGCGCGGCCTCGTCCGGCCACAAACTGTTCTCCGCGCCGCTGCCGATCGAGTCCAACGCCGAGGAAATCGTGCGTGGCCTGGAAAAGGTCTACGCCTCCAAGGGCGTGCTGTGCGAATTCGACATCGACCCGGCCGCGCGCTTCCACGGGGAACCGGGCGACCTGCAGGAACTGCTCGGCAACCTGCTGGAGAACGCCTTCAAGTGGGCCAACCGCCGCGTGCTGCTGACCGCGCAGCCGCTGCCGGCCCCGAACGCACGCCGTGCCGGCCTGCTGCTGGCGGTGGACGACGATGGCCCCGGCATCGCCCCGGACGACATCGGCAAGGTGCTGCAGCGTGGCGTGCGTGGCGACGAGCGCGTGCAGGGGCATGGTATCGGCCTGTCGATCGTGCAGGACCTGATCAAGGATTACCGCGGTGAACTGACCGTGGGCCGTTCGGGCGAACTGGGCGGCGCCCGCTTCGAAGTGCGCCTGCCGCCGGGGCCGTAAGCCGCGCATTCGCGTCGGCCGGGCATCGCCCGGCGCAACAGCGCGCGGGTATTCCGGCACTACCGCAATTCGATCTTCGGCGGCTCGCCGTAGAACCGTCGCAGCTGCGCGGCCACCTCCGGCAACGCCTGCTGCAGCAGATCCGGTGCCGAGAAGTGGTACTCGCTGGTTACCGCGAAGAACTCCTCCGGCGCTTCGGCAGCGTACGGATCGATCAGCGTTTCCTCGCCCGCGTCCACCTGGGTACAGAAGGCGTCGTAGGCGCGCTGGAAGGTGGCTGCCCATTCGCGCTGCCATTCGCGCGGCAGCGGCGGGGTGCCGTCCATCGCGCCATCCAGCGCATCCAGCTTGTGCACCATCTCGTGCACTGCCACGCAGTAACCCTCGTGCGGCGCCGCCAGGTCGGCCTGCACGTCGGCCCAGGACAGGATCAACGGGCCACTGTCCCACGACTCGCCGATCAGCTCGTCATCCCACTCGTGCAGCACGCCCGCCGCATCCATGTGGCTGCGGTGCACGCGGAACGCATCGGGGTAGACGATCAGCTGCGACCAGCCTTCCAGCCCCACCTCGCCGAACTCCAGCAGCGGCAGGCAGCACAGCGCGGCCAGCAGCACCCCGTCACCGGCCTGCAGCTGCAGCTCGCCGATCGGGGTGATGGTCTTCTCGTGCAGGAAGCGCGTGGCCAGTACGCGCAGGCGCGCGCGGCGTTCGTCGTCCAGGCCGTGCAGCCAGGCCGCGCGGCGGCAGGCGTCTTCCCAAAGTGCATCGTCGATTGGCCGCGGCGCAGGCCGCAGCCACTGCAGCAACGACTTGATCAGCGGAACATTCCCGGCAGGTAGCTGTGCCACTTCGGCGCACGGATGCGTTGCAGCACGTCATCGTCGCTGCCACCGCCGCCGGTGCTGGTGGCACTGCTGGCGGCCGGGCGTACCGCCGCCGGCTTGGTGGTGGCGGCCGAGGTGGTCGCGGTCGGCGCGCGCTGCGAGGCGGCATCCCCGTTGGACGACACGCAGGCGCCGCGGCTGTCGTCCAGCGCTGCCGTCGCAGACGCCGCGAAGGGCATCATCAGCAGGATCAGGCAATGGGCATAACGGCGCATTGACGACATCCACGTTAAGGGAGGGTGAGTTCCCGATTCTAGCCCGAACCCGGCGCCCCGTTGGAAGCCCCTGCGGAACCCAGCGTGGCGGGCGTCGCTGGCGGCTTTCCCGCATAATTCCTTCCTGACTTCGTGGAAGCTGCCGTGGACGATCGCCAATTGCTGGCCAAACTCGCTGCCGGTCGCCTGTCCGGCGACGCCCTGGCCCGTGAGCTGGGCCAGACCCGCGCGGCAATTTGGAAGCGTATTCAAGGGCTTAGGGCCGCCGGTGTGGACGTCGAGGGCCGCGCCGGCGAAGGCTATGGCCTGACCCGCCCGGTCGATCTGCTGGATTCGGACGCGATCCGCGCCGGTCTGCCGGCCGGGGTTCTGCCGCTGCTGCACGACCTGCAGGTGGCCTGGACGGTGGATTCGACCAACGCCGAATTGCTGCGTTGCAGCGCGCCCCAGCGCGGGGTCGGCGTCCTGCTGGCCGAACGCCAGACCGGTGGCCGTGGCCGTCGTGGCCGCAGCTGGGCCTCGCCACTGGCCGCGCATATCTACCTGTCGGTGCTGCGCCTGTATTCCGGTGGCCTCGGCCGCCTGGCCGGGCTGAGCCTGGTGGCGGGCATCGCCGTGGCCGAGGCGCTGCACGACCTGGGCTATACCCAAGCGCAGCTGAAGTGGCCGAACGACCTGATCGTCGATGGCAACCGCAAGCTGGTCGGCCTGCTCGCAGAAGGCGGTGGCGAATACGCCGGCCCGGCGCGCGCGGTGATCGGCATCGGCATCAACACGCACATGCCGCCGTCGTTCGCCGAGCAGATCACCCAGCCGTGGGTGGACCTGGACACGCTGGCTGGCAAGCCGGTGGACCGCAACGTGGTCGTCGCTGCCGTGCTGACGCGGCTGCTGCCGGCGCTGGAAGAATTCGATCGCGAAGGCCTCGCTCCGTTCCTGCCGCGCTACGCCGCCTTCGACATGCTGGCCGGCCGCGAAGTACGCGTGGAACTGGACGGGCAGTGGCAGCACGGTACCGCGCTTGGCCTGGCCGATGACGGCGCATTGCGCGTGCGCATCGATGGCCGGGAACGCCTGCTGCATGCCGGCGAAGTCAGCGTGAGGGCAGCATGAGCGATTGGTTGTTCGACCTGGGCAACTCGCGCTTCAAGTTCGCGCCGTTGCAGGGCGACCGCGCCGGTGACGTGCAGGCCTGGGCGCATGGCGCCGAAGGCATGGCCGGGCAGCCGCCGCACAGCCTGCCCAGCGGTACCACCGCGTTCGTGGCCAGCGTGGCCGCGCCGTCGCTGACCAGCGCCATGCTGGACCAGCTGCAGCGCCGCTTCGAGAACGTGCATGTCGTGCGCACCAGCGCCGAGTGTGCCGGCGTGCGCATTGCCTATGCCAAGCCGGAAAAGTTCGGCGTCGATCGTTTCCTGGCCCTGCTGGCTGCCGCAAAGGCACAGCGCCCGGTGCTGGTAGTCGGCGTGGGCACCGCACTGACCATTGACCTGCTCGACGCCGATGGCCAGCACCACGGGGGCCGCATTTCCGCATCGCCCACCACCATGCGCGAAGCGCTGCACGCGCGTGCGGTGCAGCTGCCGGCGACCGGCGGCGACTACAGCGAGTTTGCCAACGACACCGCCGATGCGCTGGCCTCCGGCTGCGACGGCGCCGCGGTGGCGCTGATCGAACGCAGCGCGCAGCAGGCGCACACGCTGCTGGGCGTGGCACCGTCGCTGCTTGTGCACGGTGGCGGCGCACCGGCGCTGATGCCGTTGCTGCCCGGTGCCGATTACCAGCCCTCGCTGGTGCTGGATGGCCTCGCCCGCTGGGCGGTGCACCAGCCCGCACGCTAGTATCCGCGCATGCTGACCCGTGCCCTGATCGTCGTACTGGCCATTCTCAATCTTGGCGTCGCCTGCTGGTGGCTGCTGCGCGATGCGCCGCAACCGCCCGCGCCGCCGCCGCAACCGGCCGGTGTGGCCGAGCTGCGCTGGGTGCCCGGTGGTGTGGATGCCGCTGCAGCCGCCGAAGCGACTGCTGCAGCCCCGACCGCGCCGCTGGTGGAACGCGAGCCGGCGGCGAAGACGGCTGTGGCTGCGATGCCCGCGCCGGTGCCGGCCAAGCCGGAAATTCCCAAGCCGCAGACGGCAGAGGCTGTGCCGGTTGCCGCTGCTGCGAAGCCGGTAGCGCCACCCGCACCCGTTCCGGCACCGGAACAGCCCGCAACCCCGCCCGCGGCTGCTGAGCCAGCGCGCTGCGTCGCGCTGGGCCCGTTCGCCGACCGCGCCGCCGCGAGCAGTGCGCAGGGGAAGGCCGGCACGCTGCTCAGCCAGGTACGCCTGCGCGAACAGCCCGCTGCCAGCGGCAGTGCCCGCTACCGGGTGATGCTGCCGGCCGCCGCCAGCCGCGACGAAGCGCAGGCCACGGTGAAGCGCATCGTCGCCGCCGGCCTGAGCGACTACTACATCATCAGCCAGGGCGAGGAGGCCAACGCCGTGGCGCTGGGCCAGTACCGAAACCGCGAAGGCGCCGAACGGCGCATGGCGGCGGTGCAGGCCGCCGGCTTCCAGCCGCGCCTGGTCGCCAGCGGCGACGCCGGCCAATGGTGGCTGGAAGGGCAGCTGGCGGCGGGCACGCAGCCGGCCCAGGCCCAGCAGCGCAGCGGGGCGGCACAGAGCCGGTCGCTGGAATGCGCGCGGTTGCGCTAGAATCCCTGGACCGCGGCGCTGCCGCCGGTGCACCACCCATGCCGCTTTAGCTCAGTCGGTAGAGCAACTGATTTGTAATCAGTAGGTCGTCCGTTCGATTCGGACAAGCGGCACCACTTGGGATCTCCGTTACGCCCCGGAAGCAGGGGGTCAGCGAGAAAGGCCAGCGCAGTGCGCTGGCCTTTTCGCGTTCAGGCCTACTGCAGACGAATCAACTCGTTTCCAATCTGCTGGCACCGTTGCAGCATCGACTCGCCGGATGGCGTTCCAAGCCGGATGGTGCCGTCCACCAGCAACGGATAGGTCTCAAGCCGCACACGATAGGCCTGCTGGGACGAGATGCGTACTGCCCGATCACCCGAAGCAAGCGGGGCTCCGGGCAAGCTCTCTTCCTTGATGAGCCCGTTGATCTTGAGCTGGGCACACAGCCCTGCGTAGTAGGCGCTTCTTTCGTCGCGCGCTCGCGGATGCCTGGTAGCGTGCCCTAATGCGTGAAGGCTCTCGTGCGCAACCAGGTCAACGAGATCCGCGAAGGCTTGTCGTTGATCGCCGTAGACGTGCGATGCAAGTGCAAGCGTCCTGCCTGTCGCAAAGCGGCCAAGCGATCTTGTCCGTATTGCCCCCGCAGTGCCTTCCGGCACGAGCAGGATCCGATAGCTGTTGGATGCCGCCGGTATCCATGACTCGGCCAGGTCCGCCGCCGCATCGATCCGTGAACAGACATCTTCAGCAACGATCACAAGCCCATCCGCGATCTGCAGGCTGATGCTCCGCTCAGTGTTTGCACAGCGGTGGACGTGCGTAGTGCCTACGGCGTTTCGCCCGGGAAGCAGGGAAGCAGTGTGGAAGTAGCGGAGAGGGCCCAGAGGAACAGAAACAACTTCGGTGTATCCAGCTGAGGCAACCCCTTTGGGAACCGCAGTGGTAGTGCAGCCTGAAAGCAAAACGGTGCAGACACCGAAAAGGAACATCGCGACTCTGTACATCCCGCCCCCGTGTAGAAGCGGGATGGATGCCCCCGCTCCGGTGAGTTAACCAGTAGCAAATTGGCATGCACAAGTGTGGCGCTGAGTGATTGACGCAATCGCGCACCTCACACTCGAGGTAATAGCTCGCCTTTCATCGCTTCTCCCAAAAGTGCGGGTGCCCAAGGCGCACCCGCATCCCCTGCTGTTTACTACCCAGCAGTGGGTCTGCCTGATTCGATGGCTGGGGGCGTGGCGTTATAAGGCTGCACGCTGGGGATCTCAACGTTCCGCATTACTGAGCCCCGCCCACCTGCAACGCCACATACTCCGCCAGCCCCCGGCAGGCCAGCATCAGCCCTTCGCGCGTGCCATCGCCGATGTCGTCTTTCTCTTCCCCGTCCACGCGCACACGCTCGGCGGCGTGGTACAGCTCCAGCAGCGACACCAGGCCCACCGCGGCGCGATCCCGGCGAGCGGCGGCCACGGCCTGGCCGGGTGTGCTGGCCGGCCCTTGCCACGGCTGTCCGTCGGCGGCATCACCGGCGCGGATGCGCTGCAGGCAGCTGGGAAGGTTGATCGGCGCGGGTGCCTCGTTCGCAGCGGCAAAAGCGGCTTCCAACGGTTGCGCCAGTTCGGGCGGCAGTCGCAGGGCGGCCTCGCCCAGTGTGGCGGTCAGGTATGGGTGGTGGGGCTTGGACATGCGGGCATCCTCGTGCGGAACAGAGGTGCCACCGGAGAGGGGTGGCGGGCGATACGTGGTTTCCAATCCCGGGACTGAATGAGCCGGTGGGCACGAGGCCCCCACGCACCGCCCGCCGTCGATCGGCGAACGGATTGCCAGCCGGCGCCGCTCTTGAGAAGACGGCGCCGGCTGGCAAGCGTATACAGCTTTCAGTCTTCGGGTTGGAAATCCCGGCCACCCCGCTGAAGGTGGCAATTCATCATGCGCACGCGAAATCACCGCCTGCCAGTCGTTTGTTTCGATGACATCGGGTGATCTGAGAGGAAAAATGAATTATCGCCTTTGGCCCGTTTCGAGCATCGCAATGCCAGAGGCGACATATCGCGCAGTGCCGTGATCCACGATAAATCAGGCCGTGCCATCGCTCTCGCACTGGCCATGGCGGGCCACGGTGTAAAGCTGGCTTAACCAGCCCGGCGGCGCTTCAGGACCACCCTACCAGACCTGAATCCCCATGCGCGGCACCCGGTTCTTGATATTCCTCACGGAAAGCCCGCCACGCCCCATCGCATACTGCCGCCACAGGCCCACCCCGGGCCCCTTCGGGATCCGATCATGCGTCGCCACGCCCTGCCGCTCACCGCCGCACTGTTGTCCACCGTTTTCGTGGCCCCGGCCATGGCCGCGGTGCCGTTCTTCAACGCCAGCTGCCCGGGCGGCATCGACGTGCACGCCGACGAAGGCGGCCCGGTCTACGTGCAGGGCCGCGAGGCCACGCTGAAACGCTTCAACGACCGCTATTTCGAAGCACGCGACGCCAACAGCGGCATCACGTTGTCGATCAGCAGCAGCGACGACGGCACGGCGCAGATCAGCTACACCGGCCGTGGCGGCGCCAATGGCATCTGCCAGGTCAGTGCCAGCGGAACGCCCGCGCGGGAAGAGCATCGCGACCGCCGTCGCCACGATGACGACAACGATGCGGCGTTGCCGCGCGAGGTGACCTGCGAATCCACCGACCAGCAGCAGGTGTCGTGCGACATGGATACGCGCGGCAACGTGGAGGTGGTGCGCCAGCTGAGCCACACCCGCTGCGAAGAGGGCAGGAACTGGGGCCTGTCGCGGCACTCGGTATGGGTGAACGGCGGTTGCCGCGCCGTGTTCCGCAATGTGTCCAAGGTGGCGTACAGCGCACCGGCGGGTGATACCGCACTGGGCTCCTGCAACATGCGCAAGGGCGCGCAGGGCACGCTGGTGACCCAGATGCCGGTGGGCAACGATTACCAGGAACTGATCATCGATTATCCCGAAGGCCGCTTCCTGTGCATGATGCGCAACAACGGCCAGGTGCAGAGCCTGACGCCGGTTCGCCGCCGCGGCGGTTGAGGTGCCGCGGCGGCGAATCCGCCGTCGGCCACGTGTCTGAAGGGGGCAGCGCGGTGCGCGTTGCCCCTGTTTCGTTACTGCTGGTTTACCGGGTCATTGCCCTTCTTGTAGGTGTAACCGGTGACATCCCAGCCGCCGCCATGGCCGGATGAGGGTTCTACCCAGGTGAATTCCCACGTCTGCAGGGAGCCATCGGGAAGCAGGTTTTCCACCCGGTAGATCTCACCGGGAATGCCCTGCTCCGGCAGCTTGCCAGGAATCGATCCGTCCGAGCGTGCAGATGCGCCCCCGACGGAGAGCGCCTGTCGTTCCACCTGTACGTTGCCGTAGCCCTGCGGGGCGAACGACGGCTTCACCCGCTGCGCCACCCAGTCGAGCACCTTGCGTGCGCCCGCCGTCTGCATGGGATACGCGTCGGTGGTCACCGTATGCGTGACGCGTTGCGAGGAGGCACTGGCAGCGGCGGGAAACAGTCCGCCCAGGGCAATTGCCAGTACCGCCAATCCATTGAGTGCATGTTTCATGCGCGTGGTGCTCCATGAGTGAGGAAGTGAAACGGCACCTTCAGGGTGCCGGCGCAGCGTGGAGACAACATCAGCTTCGCGTAAGAGGCGAAACCGACCGTGGTGTGAAGTGGGTCGCGGAAGATTGAATTCCTGACGACCCAGCGCTGGAATGCCTGACCGGATAGGGCTGCCAGGCCGCGGCGATCTGGCCAATGCCCTGCTGCACCGCCGCGAGTGGTGTCACACAGCTCTGGCTAGACTGTGCTTCTTTTTCCCCACCGCAGGAGGCACCCATGGCCCATCCCATCTCCGTATCCCTGATTGGCGTTCCCACCGATGTCGGTGCGGGCCATCGCGGTGCACGGCTGGGGCCGGAAGCGCTGCGCGTGGCGGGCCTGCCGGAGGCGCTGGAAGCGCGCGGCGTGGACGTGCGCGACCTGGGCAACCTGGATGGTCCGCGCAACCCGTGGACGGCGCCGGTGGAAGGCTATCGCCATCTGGATGAAGTGGTGGCGTGGAACCATGCGCTGATGGAAGCCAGCTATGCCGAACTGCAGGCCGGGCGCATGCCGATCATGCTTGGCGGCGACCACTGCCTGGGCATCGGTTCGATCACCGCCGTTGCGCGCTGGTGCCGCGAGCAGGGCAAGACCCTGCGCGTGCTGTGGCTGGATGCGCACTCGGATTTCAACACCAGCGATGTGACCCCGTCGGGCAACATCCACGGCATGCCGGTGGCGTGCCTGTGTGGCCTCGGCCCGGACGCGCTGACCCGCCTGGGTGGTACGTCGCCGGCGATCACCCCGGCGCAGATGCACCAGATCGGCATCCGTTCGGTGGACCCGGAAGAGAAGCGCCTGATCAAGACCCACAAGGTGGATGTCTACGACATGCGCTACATCGACGAGAACGGCATGAAGCGCGCGGTGGAAGCAGCGCTGGCCGGCATCGACGAGAACACCCACCTGCATGTCAGCTTCGATGTGGACTTCCTCGACCCAAGCATCGCGCCGGGCGTGGGCACCACCGTGCCGGGCGGGGTGAACTACCGCGAGGCGCAGCTGGTGATGGAGATGATCGCCGACACCGGGCGCATGGGATCGCTGGATATCGTCGAGCTCAACCCCTTGCTGGACAAGCAGAATGCCACCGCCGAGCTGGCCGTGGACCTGGTGGAAAGCCTGTTCGGCAAGTCCACCCTGATGCGCGACTGAGCTCCCGGCCTGAACGGATCGCCGAACCGTTCACACCCGCTCCACGCCCCTGCCGCCAGATTGCACTTCACGCGGCGGCAGTGGGCATTGGTGCCCTCCCGCCGAGCGAAAGAATCCCATCCGCGAATGAAGCGGTATAGCGGCGAACCCAAGGAGAAGCCCATGAAGCGCGTAGTTGCCCTGATGCTGTTGTCGATGTTCTCGGTGGCCCTGCTGGCCGGTTGCAACACCGTTGCCGGTGCTGGCAAGGACGTGCAGAAGGCCGGTGAAAAGGTAGAGGACGCCGCCAAGGGCAAGTGAGCCCGGCGCGGACTGGAAAGCGAAAAGGCCGGGAATCATCCCGGCCTTTTTCGTTTGTGCTTTTCGCAGTACGACTGTCGAAGCGGAGTGAACCATTCAAGCAGGTGAGCATGTATTTCATTGCGGGTTGACCGGCATTCAACGGCCGCCACGCGAAGCTGGAGCCACGGTAAGAACGCCGTTGCAACCAAGGACTCCCAGCAATGAACAAAGACATCATTTCCGGCAAGTGGTCGCAGCTGAAGGGCAAGGCCCAGGCCAAGTGGGGCGATCTGACCAACGATGACTTCGATGTGGCCGAAGGCAATGCCGAGTATCTGGCCGGTCGCCTGCAGGAACGTTATGGCTGGGCCAAGGACCGCGCCGAGAAGGAGGTCCGGGATTTTGAAGACAGCGTGCGCAAGGACTATCCGGACTACAAGTAAGCACCACGGTTTGCCCTACAACACGACGCCCGCACCGTGAGGTTGCGGGCGTTGTGTTGTCTGTACGGGGTGGTCAGCGTGCCGGCGGGTCCGGCACGTAGCGGTTGGGGAATGCCTGCGGCTCGCGCGGCAGGCGCGAGGGGGAATCCACCAGGATGCCGCGCGCGCGCAGGTTGCGCGCGCTGTCGTAGCGCAACTGCAGGACCTGGGCCGGGCTGCGGCTGGCACGTTCGAAGTCGGTATCGCGCACCGAGGACTGTTCGCGCGCGCCATGGCCGGTACCCAGCGCCGGGGCTCGCGACTTGCTGGCGTAGCCCTCGATGCGGCTGGCGCTGGCATCGGCCGCAGCTTCGGCCGCCGGGGCCGGTGCTGGCAGGCTGCGGCGCAGGATTGGCTCCGGGCGCCAGCGGCGTGCTTCCTCGAACACGGCCACGCCCACCACGCCGATGTTGTCCGGGCGGCCGGTGCGGCTGGCATAGCTGCCGCTGGGGCTGCTGAACACGAACTGCGCCACTTCATCCTGGCTCTTGCGCCAGCCGGTGATGTCGGCGCGCTGGCCGGGATTGAGCACGTAGCCGGTCTGCGAGGGATCGGCATCCTCGCCGGAGATGGCGTTGACGCCGTCCACCGAGAGCACCACCAGCACCCGGCGCGGGCTGTCGTTGTACAGGCGCACGGCGTAGCGGTGGCCGCGCTCGCCGGCCACCCAGCGCTGGCCTTCGGCGGGGTAGCTGCGCAGTTCGGTACCGCGGTCGCGGTCGACCAGGGCCATGCGCACGGGGCCGCCCTCGTACACCGGCGGCGGCATCGGGGCCGGGCGGAAGCCGGCCAGGGGCAGGATCAGCAGCAGGGGCAGCAGGCGTTTCATCGGGCGTCTCCAGCGGGGTTGCGTGAATGAACGCGCCGCAGGCCCTGACGGGGTTGGTGGCGTGCAAGGTAAACTGGCCCCGTTCATCGAAGGTTACCCCACGCAGTCATGACGACCCGAGTTCTTACCGGCATCACCCCCTCCGGCACGCCCCACCTGGGCAACTACGTTGGCGCCATCCGTCCGGCCATCGCGGCCAGCCGCGCCCCGGGGATCGAGAGCTTCTTCTTCCTGGCCGACCTGCACAGCCTGATCAAGTCGCAGGACCCGCAGCGCACCCAGCGCGCGACCCTGGAGATCGCGGCCAGCTGGCTGGCCTGCGGCCTGGACCCGGAACATGTGTGGTTCTATCGCCAGAGCGACATCCGCGAGACCACCGAGCTGATGTGGTTCCTGACCGCCATCGCCAGCAAGGGCATCCTCAACCGTGCGCACGCCTACAAGGCCGCGGTGGACAAGAACCGCGAGGAAGGCGTGGACGAGGACGCAGGCGTCAGCGCCGGCCTGTTCATGTACCCGGTGCTGATGGCCGCCGACATCCTGATCTTCAAGGCCAACCAGGTGCCGGTGGGCCGTGACCAGATCCAGCACATCGAGATGGCGCGCGATTTCGCGCAGCGCTTCAACCACGTGTACGGCAAGGAGTACTTCCCGCTGCCGGACGTGGTGATCGACGAGCAGGTGGCAACGCTGGCGGGCCTGGATGGCCGCAAGATGAGCAAGAGCTACCACAACACCATTCCGCTGTTCGTGCCGCGCGAGGAGCTGAAGAAGCTGGTGTTCTCGATCCTGACCGACTCGCGCGCACCGGGCGAGCCGAAGGACACCGAAGGCTCGGCGCTGTTCCAGATGTACCAGGCGTTCGCCACGCCGGAACAGACGGCGGAGTTCGCCAAGGCGTTCGCTGCGGGCATCAGCTGGGGCGATGCCAAGCAGCAGCTGTTCGAGCGCATCGACAGCGAGCTGTCGCCGCTGCGCGAGCGCTACAACGCGCTGATGGCCGAGCCGGAGAAGATCGAAGCGCTGCTCAAGCGCCGTGGCCAGCAGCTGCGCGAGCAGCTGGCGGCACCGCTGCTGGACGAGCTGCGCCATGCGGTGGGCCTGCGTGACCTGTCCACTGCGGGCGACATCGCCAGCGAGGACGCCGGCGTGGCCCGCGTGGCACCGCCGCTGTTCAAGCAGTACCGCGAAAAGGATGGGCGCTTCTACTTCAAGCTGACCGCCGGTGACGGCACGCTGCTGATCCAGAGCGAAGGCTTCGATTCGCCGCGCGATGCGGGCCAGCTGATCGCGGTGATCAAGCAGGCAGAGCAGGGGGACCAGCTGCAGAGCGAGCTGTTCAAGCTGGAAGCGGACGTGGATGTAGTGCTGGCCGCGCTGGCCGTTCTGCGCGAAGCGTAAGGGGTCGTGCCCGTGGCATGATGTCCGCGCGCCGCCGGCGCGATGACATGGAGTCTGCGATGGCCTGGTTGTCGCTGCTGCTGTTCCTGCCCTGGTTCCTGCTGCTGGGCAGCCTGTACTGGCTGTTCCCGCGCCAGCCGCGTACCGCGCGGCGGCGCCTGTTCGATGGCGCCACCCTGGTGCTCGCGTTCGCCCTGAGCATCGCGTCGATGCTGTGGGGCTACCGCATCGGCGTGGTGCAGCCTGCTGCCGGCCCGATCTGGCCGCAGGTGCTGGCGGTGCTGTACGCCTATGGTGCGTTCCTGGCAGTGTTGGTGCTGGCGTTGCTGCTGCGGCCGCGGTTCGCATTGCGCTCCGGCTGATCGGTAGTGCCGGCCGCTGGCCGGCACTACCCGACCAAAGCCGCATCGAACCCGGCCCGCCAGCGCGCCTAACATGGGGGTCTATTCCCGATCCTGCCAGGTGCGTGCCGATGACCGCCGACCCCAGCATCCACACCATCGATACCGGCTTCCAGCGCCCGGATTTCGACGCGGCCTACCTGATCGTCGAAAACGGCCGCGCCGCGTTCGTCGACTGCGGCACCGGCCTGTCGGTGCCGGCGATGCTGCAGGCACTGGCCGACGCTGGCCTTGGCGTGGAGGCGGTGGACTGGCTGCTGCTCACCCACGTGCATCTGGATCACGCGGGCGGTGCGGGCCTGCTGATGCAGCAGTTGCCGAATGCGAAGGCGGTACTGCACCCGCGCGGTGCGCCGCACATGATCGACCCGGCCCGGCTGATCGCCGGTGCCACGGCGGTGTACGGCGCCGAAGAGATCGCGCGCAGCTATGGCCGCATCGAACCGATTCCCGAACAGCGCGTGGTGGTGGCCGAAGACGGCCACCGCATCGACCTGGCCGGCCGCGAGCTGGTGCTGTTGCATACCCCGGGCCATGCGTTGCACCACTATTGCGTGTGGGATGCGCGCAGCCGCAGCTGGTTCACCGGCGATACGTTCGGTATCTCCTACCGCGAGCTGGACAGCACGCAGGGTGCTTTCATCTTCCCGACCTCTTCGCCGGTGCAGTTCGATCCGGAGGCGATGAAGGCCTCGATCCGGCGCATGCTCGATTACGCGCCGCAGGCGATGTACCTGACCCACTATGGGCGCGTGCAGCAGGTGGAGAAGCTGGCCAACGACCTGTTCGAGCAGATCGATGCGATGGCGACCATCGGCCGCCGGTGCGACGGCCGGCCGGACCGCCACCGTTGTTTGCTGGCGGCGCTGCAGGCGCTGTACCTGGAACGTGCACAGCTGCATGGTTGTGCGCTGGACCAGGCGGCGGTGACCGCCGTGCTGGCGATGGACATCGAGCTCAACGCACAGGGCCTGGCCTGCTGGCTGGACCGCGTCCGCCAGTAGATCCGCGCCATGCGCGGATGAGGCGCCTCCACGCCGCGCGGCGATGTCACGACCACGTTACACTCTGGTGACTTCCAAGCTAGCCGTGGTACTGCCGTGAATCCGATGCGCGTGTTGCTGCTGTCGTCCTGCCTGTTCGTCGGTGGCCTGGCCCATGCGGCCAACGACCTGCCGGGCGGCGGCATCGATCCGCAGGCACTGTCGCGCCATGTGCGCGTGCTGGCATCGGATGAATTCGAGGGCCGCGCGCCGGCCACCGAGGGCGAAGAGCGCACGGTGCAGTACCTGATCGAGCAGTTCCGCAGTTATGGCCTGCAGCCGGGCGGCGTGGACGGCAGCTGGGTGCAGCCGGTGCCGCTGGTGCGCGCGCAGCTGGAGGGCGCGGCCAAGGCCAGCCTGTCGCTGAAGCAGGGCAAGCGTGCGCTGGCCAATGGCGTGGACGTGACCCTGCAGAGCCTGCAGCCGCGCAAGCGCGTGCAGATCAAGGACGCGCCGCTGGTGTTCGTCGGCTACGGCATCGACGCGCCGGAACGCCACTGGAACGACTACAAGGACGTGGACCTGCACGGCAAGATCGCCGTGGTACTGATCAACGATGCCGATTTCGAAGCCGATGCACCGGGCGCATTCGACGGCAAGGCGGTGACCTACTACGGCCGCTGGACCTACAAGTTCGAGGAAGCCGCGCGCCGTGGTGCCGAGGGCGTGCTCATCGTGCACGAGACCGCGCCGGCGGCCTACGGCTGGGCCACGGTGAAGAGCTCGGGTACCTCGCCGCTGTTCGACATCGAGCGCGGCCAGGCCGAGGCAATGGCGCAGCACACGCCGCTGCGTGGCTGGATGCAGCGCGAGCTGGCCGAGGCGATCTTCGCCGACGCCGGCCTCGACTTCGATGCGGAGAAGCGCAAGGCGATGCGTGCCGACTTCCGCCCGGTGGCGCTGGACAACGCGAAGCTGAGCGTGGATTTCGCGCTGAAGCGCGAGCAGGTGGTCACCCGCAACGTGGTGGCCAAGCTGCCCGGTGGCGAGCATGGCGACGAAGCGGTGATCTTCTCCGCGCACTGGGATGCGTTCGGCATCGGCCAGCCCGACGCCAAGGGTGACCGCATCCGCCGCGGCGCGATCGACAACGCCACCGGCGTGGCCACGGTGCTGGAACTGGGGCGCGTATTCGCCGCCGGCCCGCAGCCGCAGCGCACGCTGTACTTCGTGGCGCTGACCGCCGAAGAGAAGGGCCTGCTGGGTGCCAGCTACTACGCTGCACACCCGCTGGCGCCGCTGGACAAGACCGCCGCGGTGCTGAACATCGAGATGTTCAGCCCGGATGGCGCGACCCGTGACATCGCCTCATGGGGCAAGGGCCGGGTCTCGCTGGAAGGCGACCTGGAACGCGTGGCCAAGGCCCGTGGCCGCAGCTACAGCCCGGACCCGAACCTGGAAGCCGGCTTCTTCTACCGCGCCGATCACTTCGCCTTCGCCCGTCTGGGCGTGCCGGCGATCACCATCGGCCCGGGCCTGGACAAACTGGACGGTGGGGTTGAAGCCGGCCGCGCGCTGCGCGAGAAGTACTTCGCCGACTGCTACCACCAGGCCTGCGATGCCTGGACGCCGAGCTGGGACCCGAGCGGCCACGCTGCCGACACCCTGCTGGTCTACGACCTGGGCGCGGAGCTGGCCAACAGCCGCCGCTGGCCGACGTGGGAAAAGGAGTCGGAGTTCCGTGGCGCGCGCGACAAGAGCGAAGCGGCCCGCCGTTGAGGTGGTGCCGGCCAGCGGCCGGCGCTACCGTCGCTGGCGCAGCAGCTTCCACGCGCCCCAGCCGCCGGCGGCGAGCGCTGCCAGATAGCACGCCACCATCGTGCGCAGTCCCACCGGCGACCCGGAATTGATGCCGCGGTGCAGGCGCAGTTGCAGCGAGCTGTGGCCGCTGCCCAGGTCCACTGCCAGCTGCAGCGCCAGCGCGGCGCAGAACACCAGCAGGGCGATCCCGAATCCGATGCGTGGCCATGCAGCCTGCGCGTTGGGGCGGCGCAGCAGCCAGGCCAATGCCGTGGCTGCGGCCAGCGTCGCCGCGATCCACATCAGCGGCGAGGCGGGAGACGCAGCGGCCACCGGCAGTGCACCGGTGGCCGCGATCAGGGCAACGCGCTTACTTGCGGGTGCCGTCGAGCCAGTTCGGGCCCTTGTTGGTGAGGAAGAACACATAGACCACCAACGATACCGCGATCGTCGCGGTCACGTAGATGGCGAACCAGTCGACGTGGCCGGTCTTCAGCGCGCCCTGGTACAGCAGCGGGGCGGTGCCGCCGAACAGCGAGTTGGCCAGCGCATAGCCCAGGCCCACGCCCAGTGCACGCACGTGGGTGGGGAACAGTTCGGCCTTCACTACCGCGTTGATGGAGGTGTAACCGGTGAGGATGACGAACGCCATGGCCAGGGTCAGGAAGGCCAGGGTGGCGTCATGCTGGTGCGGCAGCTGGGTGATCAGGTACCAGCTGTACAGCACGCCGCCGACGCCGAAGAACACCAGCAGGGTCTTGCGGCCGATGAAGTCCGACAGCCAGCCGCCGACCGGTTGCAGCACCATCAGGAAGGCCAGCACGCCCAGGTTGATCAGGGTGCCGGTCATCGGGTCGTTGCCGGCGAAGGCGCTCTGGATCATCTTCGGGCCGTTCACCGAGTAGGTGTAGAAGGCCACGGTGCCACCGGCGGTGATCAGGAAACACAGCAGCAGCGGCCGCCACTGGTGCACGAACAGTTCGTACATCGAACCGGACTTCTGCGCCTTGCCCTCGCGCGCGGCCTCGATCGACGACTCTGACAGCGACTCGTCCATGCCCCGGCGCAGCCAGAACACCACCACCGCGGCGATGCCGCCGATGCCGAAGGCGATGCGCCAGCCCCACTCGGAGATTTCCGGCTTGCCCCAGAAGGTGAGCATCAGCAGCAGGGTCAGCTGGGCCAGTACGTGGCCGCCTACCAGGGTGACGTAGTGGAAGGACGACAGGAAGCCGCGGCGGCCGGGAATGGCGGCTTCGGACATGTAGGTGGCGCTGGCGCCGTATTCGCCGCCCGTGGCGAAACCCTGCAGCAGGCGTGCGCACAGCAGGATGACTGCGGCCCAGATGCCGATGCTGGCGGCGGTGGGGGTGATGGCGATCAGGAACGAACACAGCGCCATCAACGTGACCGATACGGTCAGCGCCAGGCGGCGGCCATGGCGGTCGGCGAAGCGGCCGAAGAACCAGGCGCCGATCGGGCGCATCAGGAAGGTCGCCGCGAAGATCGCCCACACGTACATCGTGGAGTTCTTGTCGTCCGGCGAGAAGAACTGCGATTCGAAGTACACGGCAAACACCGAGTAGACGTAGACGTCATACCACTCCACCAGGTTGCCGGCGGAGCCTTTGAGGGTATTGGAGATCGACCGCCGCAGGGCGGCACGGTCGTTCGCGGGGACAGCAGGTTGGGGCGTGGTGCTCATCTGGGTGGAAATCCTCGATGCGGCGCGTCCGTGCGCAGGGAAAACGGCGCCCGGCCTTGGGGCGGCGCGGCCGGGCAGCCCCTCTTGGTACTGCATCGGCCGTCAATGCGGGGTAGCAGACCAGGGCAGGGTGCATGGATGGATGACAGCGTGCCACCGTATGGGGTCCCGGACCATACTCAAAACGTCCTAGAATCCGCCTTCCCCCGGCTCCCTGGTGTGTCATGTCGGCTCCCCCCTCTTCGTCTGCGGCTGCCCCCCGGGGTGGCCTTGTCGCGCTGGCACTGCTGCTGGTCTACGTGGTCTGGGGTTCGACCTACCTGGGCATCGCCAAGGCCCTGCACGGCGGCGCACTGCCGCTGACGATGGTCTCCGGAAGCCGCTTCATCATTGCCGGCGGCCTGATGTTCCTGGCGCTGCGCCTGTTCTGGAAGCTGCCGAACCCGACCCTGCGGCAATGGCGCAACCTGGTCATCATGGGCGTGACCATGCTGGTGCTGGGCAACGGCATGGTGGTGCTGGCCGAGCGCGAGGTGTCCTCGGGCCTGGCCGCCACGGCGGTGGCCTCGGTGCCGTTGTGGATGGCGCTGTTTTCGGCGCTGCGCGGCCAGCATGCCAGCCGCGGTGAGTGGCTGGGCATCGCCATCGGCTTCCTCGGCGTGGTCTGGCTCAATGCCGGCAGCAGCCTGACCGCCTCGCCGACCGGGCTGGTGCTGCTGCTGATCGCACCGATCGGCTGGGCCTTCGGTTCGGTGTGGGCACGCGGCCTGGACCTGCCGGGCCCGTTCATGACCGCGGCCGGGCAGATGGTCTGCGGCGGCGTGCTGCTGGTGCTGATCGGCCTGGCGGTGGGCGAGCGCCCGACCACATTGCCCGACACCGGTGGCCTGCTGGCGATGGCCTACCTGTGCGTGTTCGGCTCCATCGTCGCCTTCACCGCCTACGTGTGGCTGCTGCAGAACGTGCGCCCGGCGCTCGCGGGCAGTTACGCGTACGTCAATCCGGTGATCGCGGTGCTGCTGGGCGCGCTGCTCAATGGTGAACGTTTCGGCTGGCGCGACCTGCTGGCGATGGCGGTGATTCTTCTGGGCGTGGTGGTACTGACGATGGCAAGGACGCGAAAGCGATGAGCATGGACGAGAACGAACAACGCCGGGGCCTGCTGGTCACCGCATCCACCTTCGTGATCTGGGGCCTGGTGCCGGTCTATTGGCACCTGCTCAACGAGGTGCCGTCGTTCCAGATCATCGCCCACCGCATCATCTGGAGCACGGTGATGGTGCTGGGTTGGCTGCTGATCAGCGCGCGCCTGGGCTGGTGGCGGAAGATCGCTGCACAGCCGCGCGCGCTGCCGATCCTGCTGGTGTCGAGCCTGACCATCGCCTTCAACTGGGGCCTGTACATCTGGGCGGTCAACGCCGGCCATGTCATCGAGACCAGCCTGGGCTACTTCATCAACCCGCTGGTGAACGTGCTGCTGGGCGTGCTGGTGCTGAAGGAACGCCTGCGCCGGCTGCAATGGGTGGCGGTGGCGATGGCAGCCGTGGGCGTGGCCTGGCTGACCATCGACGCCGGCACACCGCCGTGGATCGCGCTGGGCCTGGCCTGTTCGTTCGGCCTGTATGGCCTGCTGCGCAAGCTGGTTTCGGTCGACCCGGTGGCCGGCCTGGGCGTGGAAAGCCTGTACCTGTTCCTGCCGGCCCTGGCCTTCGCGATCTGGGCGGAGAATGGCCATGGCGGCGCGTTCTTCCATGGCTGGGGCTGGCGCAACGACCTGCTGCTGATCTTCGGCGGCGCAGTCACCGCCGTGCCGCTGATCGGCTTCGCCTACGGCGTGAAGCGCATTCCGCTGTCGCTGGTCGGCATCCTGCAGTACATCGCGCCGAGCCTGCAGCTGCTGCTGGGTGTGTTCTTCTTCCACGAAGCGTTCGACACCGCCAAGGCGGTCGGCTTTGCCGCGATCTGGGCCGGCCTGGTGCTGTTCGTCGGCGACAACATCCGCACGATGCGCGCCGCGAGGCGCTGACCGGGGCGGGGTCGCATGGAACGGGGTCAGAGCCCTTCGCGGGGCGAAGGGATCCGACCCCGCTTCCCGGAAAAAAGAACGGCGCCCCGAAGGGCGCCGTTCTGCTTCCATCCACGGCCAGGAGAGAGGGATGGCCGTGGCGGGAACGCGGTTGCAGGCTTAGAAGCGCTGCTGGTACTTCATGTACATGAAGCGGCCGATGTCGAAGCCACCGTAGTAGGTGAAGCTGCTGTTCGGTTGGGTGTACATGATCGGACCTTGGTGGTTGAACACGTTGTTCACGCCCAGCGACACGGTGCCATCCCACGGCAGGCTGTATCGCACCTGCAGGTCGTGGAAGGTGTTGGAGCCCACCTTGTTGGTCGGCGATGCGCTGGTGTACGACGAGTTGAAGCCCGGCATGTTGCACTCGTCCATGTACGAGCACTTCTCCTTCATGCTGGAGTAGTAGCGCGCGGTCCAGCCGATGCCGAGGTCGCCGTACTGCCAATCCAGGTTGAAGGTGGAGCGCACGCGGAAGTCGCCCGCCCAACCGGTACGCTGTTCCACCGGGGTGGTGGCGGCACTGTCGTTGCGCTGCTCCAGGTAGTCGGTGTAGGTGGTGTTCCAGTTGACGGCGAACTTGCCGAACGCGGTTTCCGGCAGGCGGTAACGCACGTTGATGTCATAGCCGGCGGTTTCGCGGTAGCCCGCGTTGACCAGCGAGCGGTCCAGCGCGTTGACCTGGCCGTTGCTGCCACGGGTGAAGCGGCCGCAGGCGGCATCCGAACCCTGCACGTAGCACTGTTCCAGGATGTTGGTGGCCGACTCACCAACGATGGCGTTGTCGATGCGGATCTTCCACCAGTCCAGGCTGAGGTCCAGGCCCTGCACGAAGTCCGGGCTGTAGACCAGGCCCACGGTCCAGGTCTTGGCGGTTTCCGGCTTCAGGTCCGGGTTGGAACCCGAGCTGAAATCGGTGGTGGCCTGCTGGCCGGGCTTGGTGGCCACGCTGCCATCGCTGTTGAGCTGGCGGAAGTTGGCCGGCACCTTCAGCGCCTGGCAACGGGCAGCAACGGTCGGGCTGGTGGCGGCGGTACCGAAGGAGGTATCGCACGGGTCGGTGAACGAGTCGCGACTGCTGACGGTGCCACCGTACAGGTCATCCACGGTCGGCGCACGGAAGCCGGTGCCATAGGTGGCGCGCACCAGCAGGCTGTCGATCGGCTTCCACTTCAGGCCGAACTTGCTGTTGGTGGTCGAACCGAAGTTGTTGTAGTCCGAGTAACGACCGGCCATGTCCAGCGACAGTTCGCGGGCGAACGGCAGGTCGGCCAGCAGCGGCACCTGCAGTTCCAGGTAGACCTCGTTGAGCGAGTAGTTGCCGCGGGTCGGCTGGCCGCTGGTGCCGGCGATCTCGCCCTTCTGCACCATCGTGTCCGGGGTGTAGCTGGCTTCTTCGCTGCGGTGCTCGAAGCCCATCGCGGCCAGGATGTCGCCGGCCGGCAGGGTGAACAGCGAACCGGAGATGTTGCCGCTGGCGACCTTGGTGGTGCTCTGCATCTTGTCGACGAAGCGGGTGAACAGGTAGTCCTGCACGTCCTGGTTGCTCAGCGAGCCAGGGCCGGTGTAACCCATCGGGGCGGCCGGGTTCCACGGCACGCAGCCGGCGATCACCGCGCCCGGCGCACCGCAACGGGCCACGCCGCCGTCCATGAAGGACGGGCCGACGGCCAGGTTGACGTGCGGCTGGTACATGCTGCCGGTACCGATGCGCTCGCCTTCGTTGCGGTTGTACATGTAGTTGACGTTCCAGTCCCAGTACCGCGAACCGGTTTCGAAGCTGCCTTCCAGGCCGATGCTGGCGCGCTTGGTTTCCAGGTTGTTCTCGGTGCCGCGCGGCAGTTCCTCGGTGCGGTGCGCGAACAGCGCGTCCTGGCCCCACAGGTTGAACGTGCTGTCCTTGGACAGGGCGGCACGGCTGCCATTGCGGGCCTGTGCGGCGCTGACCGAGTACGGGTAGCCGGCCAGGTGCTTGGTCGATTCGCGCTTGCTGTACAGCGCGTCGGCGACGATGCGCAGGTTGTCGGTGATCGAGAAGCCACCGTTGGCGAACACCGAGGTGCGCTCCAGGCCGGTCAGCAGGCTCATGTTCGACTTGGTGTTGGCACCATCGGCCGGATCCGGCGCGTGGAAGTTACCGGCCTTGCTCGGGTCGCCGCCCGGGCCCACGGTCAGGTTCCTGCCGCCGACGGTGACGCTGCCCCACGGGGTGTTGCCGTTGAGGCCATCGTTCGGGTGGCGCGGGCCGTTGGTGTAGCGGCTGAACTCGCGGTCCTTGCCCAGCACCTCGTCTTCCTTGGTGCGCTCGGCGCCTACGCTGAACCAGCCGCGGTCGAAGGTCTTGCCGAAGGTCGCGCTGTAGGCGCGCTTCTGGCCGTCACCCTGGCCGTACTGGCCGACATAGACGCTGGCTTCGCCACCATCGAAATTCTTGCGGGTGATGATGTTGACCACGCCGGCAATGGCATCGGAGCCGTACAGCGCGGAGGCACCGTCGGTCAGCACTTCCACGCGCTCGACGATGGACGACGGGATCGAGGCCAGGTCGGAGTAACCGCCGGCGCTGACGCCCATGCGGCGGCCGTCGATCAGCACCAGGCTGCGTTCCGGGCCCAGGTTGCGCAGGCTGACGTACATGCCGCCGAAATCGCGCGAGGAGGTCAGCGAAGACGCGCGGCTCATGCTCGGCGCACCGGCGGCAGGAATGTCCTGCAGGATGTCGGCGACGTTGACGTAGCCCTTCTTCTCGATCTCGGCGCGATTGAGCGCGACCACCGGCTGTGCGGTTTCGACACTGGCCTGGCGGATGCGCGAGCCGGTGATTTCGATGCGGTCGAGGTTGGTCGGGGTATCGCCAGTGCTCTGTGCGAAGGCGGGGGTGGTGCAGCTGGCGGCCAGCGCGATGACGATCGCGTTGCGCAGCGGATTGGTTTTCAGGGACATCCGTGAAATCTCGTGTTTCAGTAAAAACAAGCGCCCGTTCTATGGGCGCGTGGGGTGCTGCAAACCAACGTGGGGGGCGCGATTCTAGAATGTTTCCATTCGTAACTGTTTGTCTCGACGCCGCTGGACGTGCGCGAAAATGAATCGCAACCAACAATCCACAGATGCGCTGTGCGCAGCGTCACGCGCGCTGCGTTTGCGATGGGAAGAGGCATCGATAGCGGCACAAACCCGGCATGCTTGAGCGGTTGCGACAACACGTCGCAGTGCACAACCATGCCCAGTCGCTCTTCAGTTGCGACGCGCCCACCTGCATGGAATGCTCGTCTCGTTGTCACCGAACGAAGGAGATGAAGGAGTGATTCATCTTGAAGAGGCACGCCGTCGCGTAGAGGCTGCACTTGTCGACGACGAAGAACCGGTTGTCATCACGAACGAGCATGAGGTGGTCGAAGGCTGGCTGTTCTGCTTCCAGTCGTTGCGCTACCTGCAATCCGGCGAGATCTCAGACGCGCTGGCCGGCAATGGGCCGATCTTCTTCGACAGGCAGACGGGCGAGCAGCACGCGCTGGGCACGGCATATGCGCCTGAAGAAGCCCTGCGTCAGCATCTGGCACTGCGCGCCCTGCCGTCTGATGCCGCGGCGGCGGATTTCTGAGTTCGGCAACGAAAAAGGGACGGAGCTTTCGCTCCGTCCCTCTGCAGGATGCGCAGTCTGTCGCTGCGTGATGCTCAGGTTTCGCGCAGCGCCGTGGTGATCGGCAAACGCGCCGCGCGCAGTGCGGGGAACAGGCCACCGACCAGGCCGATGCCCAGTGCCCATTTCAGGCCGGTCCACAGCAGTTCCGGCGAGACGTGGAACTTGAACACCACCGCACTGAAGTTGCTGCCGATGGTGGACACGCTGTAGCCATTGAACAGCAGCCATGCAACCGCACAGCCCAGCAGGCCACCCAGCAGCGCCAGCAGCATCGTCTCCAGCATCACCGCCGTCACCACCGGCAGGCCGCGGAAGCCGATCGCGCGCATGGTGGCGATCTCGCGGGCACGCGTGGCCACCGCTGCGTACATGGTGTTGAGCGCGCCGAACACCGCACCGACCGCCATGATCGTGCCGATCACCTTACCCAGGATGTCGATCAGCTTGGTCAGCCCGCCGCCCTGCTTGCTGTAGTAGACGCGGGTGGTTTCCACGTCCAGTTTCAGGCGCGGGTCGGCGGCGACGGCGGCCTTGAACTGCTCGAAGCCGGCCTTGCCATCGGTGCGCACGCTGATCGACTGCCACGCACTGCGCTGGTAGGTGGTGGCCAACGTATCGGCGTCGGTCCACAGTTCCGAATCATGCGCATCGCCGGTGGCGAAGACACCGACCACGGTCCAGGTCTGGTTGCCCAGGGTAAGCGTCTTGCCAACGTCCAGATCGCGGAACTGGCCCTTGGCGCCTTGGCCAACCACGATCTCACGCAGGCCGGTAGCGAACTTGCGGCCTTCGACGATCTTGACCTTGTCATGCACCGCCCACGCCTGCGGGCCCACGCCGCGGAACTGCGCATTGACGTCGGTGCCATCGGACTTCGACACCAGGTTGACCACCTGCGACAGCTCCGGCGAGAGCAGCGGCCGGCCCTGCGCATCGCGGCTGATGCCGGGCAGGGTGGACAGCATCGGTACCTGCTCGCGGGTGATCACCGAGTTGGTTTCGGCCTGCGAGCCGCCACGCAGCACGATGGCGGTGGTGTCATCGCCGGTGTTGTTGAGCGTGGCCTGGAAGCCTTCGCCCATCGCCAGCATCGCCACCAGCACGCCGACCACGCCGGCGATGCCGACCACGATCACCGAGGAGGCGCCCCAGCGCTGCGGCAGGCTGGCCACGCCAATACGGGTGGCGGCCAGCGCCAGCCGTCCGCCGCGGGTCAGCAGCAGCCACAGTGCCACCAGCACGGCCACGGCCAGCACGCCGATCCACGGCAGGCTGATCCACAGCACCAGGCCGACCACCAGCAGCAGCACCGTCACGCCGTTGCCCAGCCACTTCTTGAGTTTGCTCTTGAACATGTCTGTGTTCTCCTCAGCGGCCGGCCAGTGCGTCGACGATCTTCAGGCGCTTGGCACGCAGCGCCGGCAACAGGCCGACGATGATGCCGATCACCACGATCAGGCCCAGCCCCATCAGCCAGGTCGGCGTCGGCACGTGCGGCGGCAGCATGCCCATGCTCTTCGGGCCGATGGCCGGCAGGATCAGCGCGGCCAGGCCCATGCCGATCAGGCCGCCCAGGCCGATCAGCAGCACCGACTCCACCATCACCAGGGTCAGCACGGTGCTGTCCTTGAAGCCCAGCGTCTTCAACGTGGCCAGCTCCGGCACGCGCTCGCGCACGGCCTGTGCCATGGTGTTGCCGGTCAACAGCAGCAGGGTGAAGAACACCGCGCCCATGATCGAGGTGACGATCATGCCGATGTCGGCGAACTGCTTGACGAAGGCCTGCTGGAACGCCGATTCGGTCTGGGTCTTGGTCTCGTGGTCGGAGTTGGCCGAGATCGCGTCGATCGCCTGCGCCACCCGCGAGGAGTGGTCCGGGTTGTCCAGCGTCACCGTGTACCAGCTCACCTGGTTCTTGATGTAATCGTTGGATTCATCGAAGTACTTCCAGTTCATCATCAACTGGCGTTCTTCATTGGCGGCCAGCGCACGGTCCTTGGAGCGGTAGATGCCCTTGAGCACCAGCGGCCAGTCGTTGCTGCCGCCACGCGGGAAGATCGTTGCCTGCAGCGGAATGGTGTCGCCGATCTTCCAGCCGAACTGCTTGGCCAGGGTCTCGCCGACGATGGCGCCGGTGCGGGTCTGCTTCCAGTCTTCCAGCTGCGCCGGGTCGATCTGCAGCTCGCGGTAGACATCGAAGTAGTTGGGCGATACCGAGAAGTTCGGGAAGAAGTTCTTCGGGTCCTGGTAGATGCCACCGAACCACATGCCATAGGCCACGTCGCGCACGCCAGCGACCTGCCGCACCTGCGTTTCCAGGCGGATCGGCAGTGACTGGGTGATCGACAGCCGCGAAGCGACCACCAGCCGGTTGGCCCCTTCCACGCTGCCGCCGGAGGTGAACGCCACGCGCACCGAGTCGAGCATGCCGAACAGCAGGAACGCGGCTACTACCGAGAGCAGGGTCAGCAGGGTGCGCGTGCGGCTGCGGAACAGCTGCGCCCACACCAACGAGAAGTATTTCATCGCCGTGGCCTCCGTCAGTGGGCCAGCGGCGCGTCGGCCAGCTCGCCCTTGTCCAGGTGCACCGTGTGCGTGGCGTACTCGGCGGCCTTCGGGTCATGGGTGACCATGATGATGGTCTTGCCATGCTCGCGGTTGAGCTGCTGCAGCAGGCCGAGGATCTCCTCGGCGGACTGGCGGTCGAGGTCGCCGGTGGGTTCGTCGCAGATCAGGAAGGTCGGGTCGGAGACGATCGCCCTGGCGATCGCCACGCGCTGCTGCTGGCCGCCGGACAATTCATTCGGGCGGTGGCTGCGGCGGTCGGCCAGGCCGACCAGGGTCAGCGCGATCTCCGCATTGCGGCGGCGCTGGGCGGCATTGAGGTGGGTCAGCAGCAGCGGCAGCTCCACGTTCTTCTGTGCGGTCAGCATCGGCATCAGGTTGTAGAACTGGAACACGAAGCCGACATGATGGCTGCGCCAGGTCGACAGCTGGCCGCCGCTCATTTGGTCGATGCGCTCGCCCTCGATGCTGATTTCGCCGCCGCTGGGATTGTCCAGGCCACCGATCAGGTTGAGCAGGGTGGTCTTGCCAGAGCCGGACGGGCCCATCAGCGCGACGAAGTCGCCGCGGGCGATGTCCAGGTCGATGCCGTGCAGCACCTGCACTTTCTCGGGACCACGCTGGTAGGTCTTGGTGATGTTGCGCAGTGAAACCAGGGTCGACATGGGTGATTCTCCACGGAAGGCGGGAAACGGGGAAGCGCACCGGCGGAGGCCGGGGGGCGTGCGTCGAACGGTGCTGCCGGCGGCGCCCGAAGGCGCCAGGCCGTTACTGCGCTTGTTTCTGTTGCACCTTGGCGCCATCGCGCAGGGTGTCGGGCGGGTTCACCACCACCGACTCGCCTGCGCTTACGCCCTTGAGGATCTGGCGGTCCTTGCCCATCGCCTGGCCGGCCTCGACCGTGCGCTGCTGCACGCGGTTCTCGTCACCGAGCACGAAGGCCACCGAGGCGCCGTCGCGCTGGACCACGGCGCCGCCCGGCACGCGCACGCCCTGCGGCTTGGCCGCGGCCTGCGGCTGCGCCTGTTCCAGGAAGCTGACCCGCACGCCCATCTCCGGCACGATGCGCGGGTCCTTCACCTTCAGCGCCACGCGCACCTTCACCGTGGCCTTGCCGCGGTCGGCGGTGGGGATGATGGCGATCACCTCGCCGGGAATCTTCCATTCCGGGTAGGCGTTGAGCGTGGCTTCCACCGGCATCTTGGGCTGCACGCGGCCGATGAAGGCCTCGCCGACCTCGACTTCGATCTCCAGCGAGTCCATGTCGACGATGGTGCCGATGCCGGTACGGGTGAAGCCACCGCCGGCCGACAGCGGCGAAACGATTTCGCCCGGCTGCGCCGCCTTGGCGGTGACCACGCCGGAGAACGGTGCGCGCACGATGTTGTTGTCCACGCCCAGGTCGGCGATGGCCAGCTGGTCGTGGGCGACCTTGACGTTGCGCTGTGCGGTATCCAGCTGCGCGCGCAGGCTGTCGCGCTGGGCCACGGCCTGGTCGTACTGCGAGCGCGACACCAGCTGCTGGCCGACCAGCGCCTGCAGGCGGCTGGCTTCGGCGGCAGCTTGCCGCTGCTGCGCCTCCAACCCGGCGACCTGGCTGCGCGCGGCCTGCAGCTGCGAGGCGTACAGGCTGCGCTGGGCGTCGGCATCGATCGGGTCCAGCGTGGCCATGATCTGGCCCTGCTCCACCCGCATGCCTTCCTCGATCATCACCTCGCGCACCTTGCCGGTGATCTTGGCCGAGACCGTGGCCATGCGACGGGCGACCACGTAACCACTGGCGTCGAGCACCGAACTGCTGGCGCTGCCCTGCTGGATGGCCACGGCGGGGGCGGTTTCCACGTCCACCGCCGGCGCGCGGCCGAACAGGGCGAAGGCCGCAGCGGCCAGCAGCAACACGACCACGATGATTGCGATCCACAGCCAGCGGCGGCCACCGCCATTGCTGCCACCACCGGAGGCGGGCGGCGGCTTGCGTTCGATACGGAGTTCCTTCAACAGCTCGGCAGAAGCGTTCATTCGTTCCATCACAGGCGTTCGGGCGGGTGTGGCCGGAAGCGCAGACGGCGGCGGTTCCGGCGGTGGAGCGTGCGGCACAGCATGAAGGCAGGCACAGCGATGACGGCAGTGACAGCTGTCACCCGATGACACTGACGGCAGCAACTGCGAAATGTGACCACGGCGGCACAGGATGGCAACGTCCCCGCTACCGGTACCGCCCATGGATCCGATCGCCCCGTCGCTGGCCCGCCTGCAGCAGGTGCAGGTGCGCTACCGCGACCATACCGCCCTGCATGGCATCGACCTGCAGGTCCGTGCTGGCCAGGTGCTGGCGTTGCTGGGCCGCAACGGTGCCGGCAAGAGTACCGCGATCAGCGTGCTGTTGGGCCTGCGCCGTGTCGACGCCGGCCAGGTCGAACTGCTCGGCGGCGACCCGCAGCATCGCGCCAGCCGCCTCGGCCTGGGCGTGATGCTGCAGAGCACCAGCCTGCCAGCGATGCTGCAGGTGGATGAACTGGTGGCGCAGGCCAGCGCCTGCTATCCCGACCCGATGCCGTTGCAGGAGGTGCTGCAGCGCGCGGGCCTGCAGGCGCTGGCGCGCCGTCGCTATGGCCAGCTGTCCGGCGGCCAGCGGCGTGCCGTGCAGTTCGCCATCGCCCTGTGTGGCCGCCCACGCGTGCTGTTCCTGGACGAGCCCACCACCGGCCTGGACATCCAGGCGCGGCAGGCGATGTGGCAGGCGATCCGGCAGCTGGTGGCCGAAGGCTGCGGTGTGCTGCTGACCACCCATTACCTGGAGGAGGCTGAAGCGCTGGCGCAGCGGGTGGTGGTGCTGGAGCAGGGGCGGGTGCTGGCCGATGCGCCATTGAGCGAGCTGCGCCTGACTGATCGGCCGCGCCGCATCCGCTGCCGCAGTGTGCTGCCTGCTGAAGACGTACTGCGGTGGCCGGGCGTGCAGGAGGTACAGCGTGACGGTGAACACCTGCAGCTGCTGGCGAGCCCGGCCGAGCCGGTGGTGGCCCGCCTGCTGGCTGCCGACGCGCAGCTGCGCGAACTGGAAGTACAGGGCGCGGCGCTGGCCGACGCCTTCCTCGACATGACCCGGGAGGCTGCATGAACACCCTGATCCGACCCGCCGGGCAACCGCTGCCTGTGTGGCGGCAGGTACTGCGCCCCTACCGTGCCGAACTGCTGGCCGAACTGCGCCGGGCCTGGCGCACACCGGCGTTCGCAGTGCCCTCGCTGCTGTTCCCGGTGCTGTTCTACCTGCTGTTCGGCGTGCTGCTGGGGCGCGGTCACGCGCCACTGTACCTGCTGGCCACCTACTGCGTGTTTGGTGCGATGGCCCCGGCGCTGTTCGGCTTCGGCGTGCAGCTGGCGCTGGACCGCGAAGGCGGCCTGCTGACCCTCAAGCGCGCGCTGCCGACGCCGACGGCAGCACCGCTGCTGGCACGGCTGGCCATGGCGGTGATGTTCGCGCTGCTGGTGGCCTCGCTGCTGATCGGCGTGGCACACGCGTTCGGTGGCGTGCGGCTGCATGCGCTGCAGGTGCTGCAGCTGCTGGCGGTGGCGGGCCTGGCGGCAGTGCCGCTGGGGGCGATCGGCCTGCTGATCGGCAGCCATGCCAGTGCCAGCGCGGCGCCGGCGATGGTCAACCTGGTCTACCTGCCGCTGGCCCTGCTGTCGGGCCTGTGGTTGCCGCTGTCGGCGCTGCCCGCCGTGTTCTCGACGATGGCACCGCTGTGGCCGACCTGGCATCTGGCGCAGCTGGCGTTGCCGGTTGTCGGGCTGCCCTCCGCGGGCAGTCTCGCCAGCCATCTGCTGGTGCTGCTGGTGGTCACGGTAGTGGCGCTGCTGTTGGCACGGCGCCGCCTGCGCCGGATCGGCTGAACTGGCATGATCGGCAGCGATCGTCCCCGCCTGGATCCGCCCGTGCCACCGAGCTGGCTTGCCTCCCTGCTGCGCCCCGCACCGGATTCGGCGGTGGCCGAGCTGCTGCGACGTGGCAAGTCGCCCTGGGGCGGTGCGATCCACCTTCTGTGGTCGGTATGGATCTTCCTCACCCCGGTGCTGGGGAACGGCTTCACCCTGCGCTGGCTGCTGCTGACTCTGGTCAGCTATCCGCTGTTCCTGCTGTTCTACGCCAAGGTGATGCTGGCGCCACGGCACCATGCATGGCGCTATGCGCTGGGCATGATCGTGATGGCCCTGGTACTGCTGCCGTGGTATCCCTCGGGACTGAGCTATTTCGTGTTCGGCTGCGTGATGATCCGCATGAGCGGGCGGGGCGGCTGGTGGCAGTATCTTCTGCAGCTCGCTGGGTTGAACCTTCTGTTCTGCAGCACCGCGCTGTACTTCGGTTATCCGTGGCAGGCCATGGTGTGGATGCCGGCGGTCTCGTTCATCGTCGGGCTGGTGGTGAACGTGGAGGCCCTGAGCCAGCAGCGCGACGTTGCCCTGCAGCTGTCCCAGGACGAGGTGCGGCGGCTGGCAACCACCGCCGAGCGCGAGCGCATCGGCCGCGACCTGCACGACCTGCTCGGCCATACCCTGTCGCTGATCACGTTGAAACTGGAACTGGCGCGCAAGCTGCACGACCGTGGCGATGCGCGCGCGCGGCAGGAGATCGGCGAAGCCGAGGCGATCGCCCGCGAAGCGCTGGCACAGGTGCGCAGTGCGGTGACCGGCATCCGCGCCAGCGACCTCGCTGGCGAGCTGGCATCGGCACGCCTGCTGCTGGAATGCCAGCAGGTACATCTGCAGTACACGACGCCACCTGCCATGCCGGTGGACGTGGAACGTGGCCTGGCACTGGTGCTGCGCGAGGCGGCAACCAACATCGTGCGCCATGCGCAGGCGACCCGGGTGCAGGTGGATTTCACGATTGAGGAACGACAGTTGGCGATGCAGATACGCGATGACGGCCGTGGCGGCGTGCAGGCCGAGGGCAATGGACTGTGCGGCATGCGTGAGCGGGCCGCAGCACTCGGTGGCCAGTTGACGCTGCAGTCGCCGCGCGGGGCCGGCACAGTGCTGACGGTACGGGTGCCGTTGATGGCCGCGACCACGCCGCTGTCGTCCACGTCGTTGGCGCAGGACGGTGCCGCATGATCCGCATCCTGTTGGCCGAAGACCAGGCGATGGTGCGCGGTGCACTGTCGGCGCTGCTGGGCCTGGAGCCGGATATCGAGGTGCTGGGCAGCGCCGCCGATGGCGAAACCGCGTGGCGGATGCTGCAGCAGCTTCAACCGGACATCCTGGTTACCGACATCGAGATGCCCGGCCTGTCCGGTCTGGAACTGGCGCAGCGCATCGCCCGCCACGAACTGCCGATCAAGGTGGTGATCGTGACCACCTTCGCCCGTGCCGGTTTCCTGCGCCGCGCGCTGGAGGCGGGCGTGCTGGGCTACCTGCTGAAGGACGCACCGGCCGAGAACCTGGCCGACGCGCTGCGCAAGGTGAAGCAGGGCATCCGCGCGATCGACCCGCAGCTGGCACTGGATGCGTGGTCGCAGGCCGATCCACTGACCGACCGTGAGCGCCGCGTGCTGCGGCTGGCGGGCGAGGGCCGCAGCGCGAGCGAGATTGCCGAGCAGTTGGGGTTGTCGCACGGTACGGTGCGCAATTACCTGTCCGAGTGCATCGGCAAGCTGGGCGTGGCCAATCGGATCGAGGCGTATCGGCTGGCGCGGCAGAAGGGGTGGTTGTAGGGGCGGCCTGCCTTTCCTGGTGATGTCGTTTCCGCGACGGCGGAGGGGTGTCACTTTCTTTGCTCGTGCAAAGAAAGTAACCAAAGAAAC
Source organism: Stenotrophomonas sp. 85239_Sma (assembly GCF_056481725.1). Classification (NCBI taxonomy): domain Bacteria; kingdom Pseudomonadati; phylum Pseudomonadota; class Gammaproteobacteria; order Lysobacterales; family Lysobacteraceae; genus Stenotrophomonas; species Stenotrophomonas sp. 85239_Sma. The sequence continues at coordinate 302,200 of NZ_CM151163.1, forward strand.
ACGCCGCCAGAGCGCGAGCCGGTGCTACGCACCGGTGCCCTGCGCTTCTCGGGGAATCAGGGGACGGCGCCGAACTCGCTGCGCTCAGACACTGGCGCCTCTTCGCCCCTGATTCCCCTGCGATGCTCGGCTCGCTCAAGGCGGACCCAACGTCAAAGGCAAAAGCTGCACCCAGTAGATCCACGCCATGCGTGGATGCTCTTGCTGTTGATCTTGACCTTCCAGTCCGCCTTGAGCGAGCCGAGCACCGCAGGTCCGGCGAGGGCGAAGAGGCGCGGGTGTTTGAGCGCAGCGAGTTCCCGCGCCGTCCCTCGACGGGCCGAGGAGCACAGGACACCGGCGTGCGCAGCACGTCGGCTCGCGGCCGGCGGAGCGTTTCTTTGGTTACTTTCTTTGCGCGCAAAGAAAGTGACACCCCCCCGCGGTCGCGGAAATGACATCACCGGGAACTCCCGGCGAACCCGCTCAATCCTTCCCGCGCGCCATCGCCTGGAACACCCCATCACGCCGGATCCACAGGTGGAACAGCGCCGCACCCACATGCATCAGCACCGTGGCGAACAACACATACGCCAGCAGGCTGTGCGCATTACGCAACGCGGCATACAGCGCTGGGGTATGCGGCACGATCGGCGGCAGGTGCAGGCCGCCCCACAGCACGATCGGGTAGCCGCCGGCCGACAGCATCGCCCAGCCGATCAACGGCATCGCCAGCATCAGCGCGTACAGCATCCAGTGCGAGGCCTTGGCCGCCATCACCTGCCACACCGGAAGATCCGCCGGCAGTGGCGGCGGGCGATGGCGCAGCCGGTTGTACAGGCGCAGCAGCACCAGTACGCCAATGGCGATGCCCAGCGGACGGTGCAGGTCGATCAGCATCGGTCGCAGGTGCAGCGAGGCAACCATGGTCACGCCGACGAACAGCATGGCGATGATCATCAGTGCCATGGACCAGTGCAGCACCCGCGCCAGCAGGTTGAAGTGGCCGTTGCCGGTGCTCATCGCGCGGCCTCCTTCGGTTGCTCGACGTTGCCGGTGGCGCGTTCGCGTTCGCGGCGGTTGAAGGACTGCGAGTACACGGCGGAGCGGGCCGCCAGGATCGGATCGTCACTGCCACGCACGCCACTGGGCAGGATCAGCGGATCGAAATTGATCTGGCCGCACGCGCCCTGTTCCTGCGACTGCATGCGGTCCAGGCTGAGCACGCCGGCCACCACCTGATCACGCGACTCGGGCCACGGTACCGACGGATCATCGATGGCATCGCCGGGCTCGGCCGTGGTCACGACCAGGTTCCAGCGCACCGGGCCGCTGGCCAGGCGCCGCTGCAGTTCCTGGCTGAGGAAATCGACGCTGGCCTTCTTGCGCGTTTCCGCATCCATCTCCACCACCGGCGACTGCGGCTGCCAGTGCCAGCGCACTGCGCGCTTCTGGCCCTGCGCGTTGGTGAACCAGAAGCTGTTGACGCTGTTGAAGGTGGTGTCGGCCCAGCTGCTGGTCCACGGCGCGGTCTTGGCCCACTGCTGGAAGGCCTGTGCACTGGGGTACTTGACCAGCACCGCAGCCATCTTCTGCGGGTCGGGCTTGCCGGTGGCCGGGTCCGGGATGGAGGCGCGGGTCTGTTCGTAGAACGCCTCGGCGTTGGGCACGGCGAAGAACGGGAAACTGTTCATCGCCATGCGCCATTCCTGGCCATCATCGCTGACCATCTGCACCGCCAGGCTGCGCACGCGCGCGGTGTTGTCGGCGCCATACGGGTCGCCGCCGCCGATCGACAGGCGGCCCATCACCGGCACGCGGCGTTGCGAGAACACCCGTGCACTGGACAGGGTGGGGGCCTGCGCACTGGGTTCGAACCAGCCGTTCACGCAGATGCCCTTGCTGTGCGCGCGGCGGAAGCCGGGATGTGCCGGTCCGGTGGCCTCGATGGTGTCGGTGAAGCGCTGCGCGGTGAGGCGGTCGCCAATCCAGCCGGCCAGCCAGGCAAAGGCCAGCGCGACGCCGCCCAGGATGAGCGCGATCAGTGCGATCCAGAGCAGCGGTGAATGCCCGCGCGGTGCGCCCGCCGTCTGGCCGGCACGGGTGTAGCGGAAGAGCGACATGGTCGGGTTCCTGCCTTCACGGAGCGTGTGGGTGGTCGACCCACACATCCTCGCAGAACCCGGCCGGGGCCGGAATTCAATTTTTCGTCAGATTTGCCGGGGACGGCGTGCCGACCAACGGTCGGCACCCACCCGATCAGCTGTAGCGCTGCTTCAGCATCGCCCACGCCGAACGCAGCGCCAGCGCTTCGCCACCGGCCGGACGGCCCGGGCGTTCGCCGTCGTTCCAGGCGTACACGTCCAGGTGCGCCCAGCGCTGGCCGTCTTCCAGGAAGCGCTCCAGGTACAGCGCGGCCGTCACCGAGCCGGCCATGCGCGAACCGGCGTTGGCCAGGTCGGCGATGCCGCTGCTCAGGTAACGCAGGTAGGGGCGCCACAGCGGCATGCGCCAGACCGGGTCGCGCGTCGCGTCGCCAGCCTGCAGCCACTGCTGGGCCACGCTGTCGTCATTGCTGAAGAGCGCCGGCAGATCCGGGCCCAGAGCGATGCGTGCGGCACCGGTAAGGGTGGCGAAGTCCAGCACCAGGTCCGGCTTCTGCTCACCGGCGAAGGTCAGCGCATCACACAGGATCACGCGGCCTTCGGCATCGGTGTTGTCGATCTCCACGCTCAGGCCCTTGCGGGTGGCGATCACTTCGCCCGGGCGGAAGGCATCCGGGCCGATCGCGTTCTCCACCGCCGGCACCAGCAGGGTCAGGCGCACCGGCAGCCCGCGCGCCATCACCAGGCCGGCCAGGGCCAGTGCATGCGCGGCGCCGCCCATGTCCTTCTTCATGTTGCGCATGCCGTCGGCCGGCTTGATGTCCAGGCCGCCGGTATCGAAGCACACGCCCTTGCCGACCAGCACCAGCGCCGGATCGGTGTCCTTGCCCCAGCGCAGCACGATCAGGCGCGGCGCGCGGTGCGATGCGCGGCCCACGGCGTGGATGGCCGGGAAGTTCTGTTTCAGCAGTTCATCGCCGGTGATCGCTTCGACCTGCGCGCCATGCGCATCGGCCAAGGCGCGCGCGGCGTCTTCCAGCTGCTGCGGGCCCATGTCTTCGGTCGGGGTGTTGACCCAGTCGCGCACGCGCAGGCTGGCGGCGATCAGGTCGGCCACCTCGCCGGACGGTGCCGCCACCAGCTGGGCCGGCGCGCGGTTGCGCTTGCGGTAGCGGTCGAAGCGGTAGCTGCCCAGGCCCCAGCCCAGCTGCAGCAGCGCCAGTTCGGCGGCCGGCAGTTCGCTGGCCAGCTGCCACACGCTGCCTTCCGGCAGGGCGTGCGGGGCATGCGCATAGCTGTAGGCATCAGCACGATCACCCACACCCATCACCGCACCGGCCAGGCCATCGGTGCCGGGCAGCAGGGCCACGCTGTGCGCGCCGGCATTGAAGCCCTGCGACGCCAGCCAGGCCTGGGTGGCGGCCGGCTGGCCGTCCTTCCAGGCGGCGAACTGCTCGCGGTCCAGCACGTACAGCGGCAGCGCTGCGGCGGTGTCGGTGGTGAAACCAGTGATCTCGCTCATGCGTCAGGTACTCCGGGGTGCGGCGGCGTCGAGGTTGGCGTCCAACCAGTCGGCCAGGCCGGTGAGGGTGTTGAACTGCAGGTCCGGCTGCAGGTGCGGATGGGTCCAGGTGGCTGCTTCGCGATTGATCCAGCACCCGCGCAGGCCGGCAGCGATCGCCCCGGCCACGTCCATCTCGGCATGGTCGCCGACATGCAGTACCTGTGCCGGCACCACACCCAGGCGGGTGCAGGCGGCGTGGAAGATGCTCGCCTCGGGCTTGGCGGCGCCGTGCTCGCGCGCGCCCAGCTGGAAGGCGAAATGATGGGCCAGGCCGATCCGCTCCAGATCGGCATTGCCGTTGCTCAGCGCTGCCACCGGCACCCGCGCGGCAATCCGCGCCAGCGCGTCGATCGCATCGGGGTAGCACTCGACCTGGTTGCGTGCGGCGAAGAACACGTCATACGCCGGTTCCAGCAGCTCCAGGCTGGCGCCGCTGGCCTGCAGGGCTTCGTGCAGGGTCAACCGGCGCAGCGCGCTCAGGTCGTGGTGGAGGTGCGGATGGGCGTGGTACAGGCGCTCGCGCAGTTCGCGCATTGCCGCCACCGGATACATCGCAGCAGTGGCGGGGCTGTGTTCACGCATCCACTCGTGCAGGACCAGGTCGATGCGGGCGCCGATCGGAGCGAACGGCCACAGCGTGTCGTCAAGGTCGAGAGTGATGGCTTGGACGGGGAAATTCACCCCGCCATTCTACGCCTGCCCGCGCGGGCTTTCATTCCAGCAGCCGGGCCCAGCCCTGCATGCCGTCCAGTCGCGCCAGCACCAGCTTGATGCAGACCAGCAGCGGCACCGCCAGCAGCAGGCCGATCATGCCCCAGGCCCAGCCGAACACCATCAGCGCCAGGATCAGCACCAGCGGCGACAGCTTCATGCGCCGGCCCAGTACGATCGGGGTCACCATCTGCCCTTCCAGGGTGTGCAGGGCCAGGTAGGCGGCGGCCGGCAGCAGGGCCTGCAGCGGATCGCGGAACTCGACGAAGCCCATCAGCAGCATCAGTGCCACGCCGATCAGCGGCCCCACGTACGGGGCGAAATTCAGCAGCGCAGCCACCGTGCCCCACAGCAGCGCTTCCTGCAGGCCGATGCCGAGCAGCATCAGCACACCGGCGAACACCAGCCCGACCAGGGTGTTGATCACGCTGATGGTCAGCACATACCGCGAGACCTCGCGCTCGATCGAACGCAGGATGTCACTGGTGAAGCGCTGCTGCTGGCGGTTCGGGAACAGGGCGATCGCCGCGCGCTGCAGGCTCTGCCCGTAGATCATGAAGAACAGGGTCAGCAGCACCACCGCCAGCACCGACGCGGCCAGCCGTGGCGCACGGGTCAGCATGCGGTACGGGTCGTCGAGCTGGGCGCGGATCACCTGCACCTTGCGGTTGCTGTCGCCGCCGGCAACGCGGGCGAAGTTCTCCGCGGCCTGGTTGGCCTGCTGCACCGGCTTGGTCAGGCCCTGTACCTGGCGGGCGATCTTGCGCAGCTGCTGCGGTGCTTCCTGCGCCCACTCCATCGCCGGTCCGATCAGCTGCACTGCCAGCGAGCCGGTCACGCCCAGGCCGGCACCGAGGATCAGCAGGGCGCCCAGCGCACGCGGAATCCACAGCTTCTGCAGCAGGCGCAGGATCGGATTGCCGACCAGCGCGAAGAACATTGCCAGCAGCACCGGCAGGATGATGTCCTGCGCCGCCCATAGCGTGTAGCCCACCGCCAGGGTCGCCAGCACCACCAGCGACATCGGTCCGCGCGGACGCGACGGTGGCGGCAACGGTGCATCGGGCTGTTCGGGGCTGGCCGGTGACGGGGACAGGTGGGACTCGCTCATCGACGCACCAACCGGGAAGGGGAGCGCATTATCCGCCGGCCGTGATCGGCGCGGCGGATTCCGTGGATCAACGTTCGGACAGCTCGGTGGCCGCTTCGGCCGGGCGCGGTTCGCGCAGTTCCGGTTCGGGTTCCGGGCGCGGTGCCGGTGCAGGCGGTGCTTCAGCAGCGGAGGCTGCCGCTGACGCCTGTTCGCTGGCCTCGCCGGCTTCTTCGGCCGCGTCGTCGGCGGTGGCGGCTGCCTGCGCCGCCATGGCCGTGGCGAACGCGGCCTGCGCGCTGGCGAACAGGTTCGAGACTGAACCCACCATCTGCAGCCAGCGCGCACCGTTGACCTTGCCCGGCACTTCCAGCTTGCCGGCAATGAAGCCGCCGGCCAGGCCGACCACCACGATGCGCAGCGGTGACCAGCCCTGTCGCCAGACCTGGCTGAGCGTGGACCAGTGGTCCTGGGTCTCGACCAGGCGCACGGTCACCACCTGTTCGCAGCGTTTCACCCGCCGCTGCAGTGCACCGAACTTCATGGCTTGCCCTCTGGCAGCTGCACGTCGGCATCGGGATCGTCTTCGCTGGGCTCGTCGAACAGGCCCAGGCGTGACAGCTGGCGCCGGGTGGCGTGCATGCCGGTGTGGTGGAAGAAGTAGGACACTCGCCAGATCGCATAGCCGGTAACGGCCAGGCTCAGCAGCGAGGTGATCAGCAGCGCCTGCAGCCAGCTCAGGCCCCAGCTCTGCAGCAGGGCGATGAGGGTGGCGGCCATCAGCAGCCAGGCCGAGGCACCGAACACGATCGCCACGCCGGCCCAGGCCAGTGCACGCCCGAACGCACTGCGTGCCAGCGCGAAGTCGGCCGAGGCCAGGCGGCGCAGCGAGCGCAGTGAATGCTTGGCCGAATCGGCGGCGGCACGACCGGCCGCGCCGACCTGGCGGATGCTCTCATCCAGCGGCGGGGTGGCCGCCGGATCAGGGGCTTGCGCGTTGTCTTCGCTCACGCCGCGGCTTACTTGTCGCTGCTGCCGCGGGCCAGCTTGGCGATGATCCAGCCGGCAGCGAAGGCGACGCCGAACGAGGCCAGCGGACGCTCGCGGATCAACTCGGCTGCGCTGTCGATCAGGTCCTTGCCCTTGTCCATCAGGGCATCGACCTGCTCCTTGGCGGCGGCACCACCGAACTCGGCGGCGGCCAGGCCGGACAGCGCGCTGTCGGACAGTTCAGCCTTGACGTTGGCCTTGCCGATGCGCAGTTCGTCGGTCGCTGCGCCGGTTGCGCCCTTGATCGCACCGCCGGCGGCCGTGGCGGCCTGCTTCAGATGGGAACCGGCTTCACCCAGGTGTTCCTTCAGGTTCTCGGTATTGGTGGGGCTCATCGAATCACTCCTGTTGCGATGGGGGAACGGGTGTCGGCGGTGCCGACCTGGACTGACAGCAATAGCATTGCCGCGGTATAGGGGGTGTTACGGCAGGGCGATCAGCGCATCACGAGCTGGCCCTGCTGCTGGCCGTTGTTGCGCAGCACGCGCACCACCAGGGTCGGCGGGCGTTGCTGGAAATTGGCTCGCCAGCTGGCCAGGTCGGCGAATTCACCCACGGTGGCGTCGGTGATGATGTCGCCCTGCTGCAGGCCGTTGGTCGCCGCGCGGCTGCCGCGCTTGACCTCGCTGACCAGCACGCCGCCGACGCCCGACTGCCGCAGCGACTCGGGCAGGTCGACGAAGGTGGCACCGGTCAGCCGGGGGTCCAGGCTCTCACCGGTGACCGCACGCGCCTGTTCCTTCAGCGTTGCCTTGATCTGCAGTGGCTTGCCTTCGCGTCGGACGTCCAGCGCCAGCGGGCTGCCGACCGCCGCCAGGCCTTCCACGTTGTGCAGGGCTTCGGCGCTGTCCACGCGCTGGCCGTTGGCCGAGACCACCACGTCGCCCGGCTTCAGTCCGGCCGCGGCGGCGGCCGATCCGGCCAGCACGCGTGTGATCAGCGCACCCCGCGTTTCGCCCAGGCCCAGCCCCTGCGCGATCTGCGCGGTCAGGTTCTGGCTCTCCACGCCCAGCGTGCCGCGCACCACCACGCCGTGCTTGACCAGCTGGTCGACCACGCTGCGCGCCAGGTTGGACGGAATCGCCAGGCCCAGGCCGATGTTGCCGGCCATGCTGCCCTGCGGGTTGAAGCTGGCGGTATTGATGCCGACCAGCTGGCCCTGCAGGTCGACCAGTGCGCCACCGGAGTTGCCCGGGTTGATCGACGCATCGGTCTGGATGAAGTTCTGGTAGCCCAGGCCACGGATGCCGCTGCGGCCCACCGCCGAGACGATGCCCGAGGTGACCGTCTGGCTGAAGCCGAACGGGTTGCCGATGGCCACCACGAAGTCGCCTACCCGCAGGCGGTCGCTGTTGCCGAGCTTGATGTCGGTCAGGTTCTGCGCCGGGATGCGGATCAGCGCGATGTCGGTATCGCGGTCCGAGCCGAGGAACTCGGCCTTCACCGTGCGCCCGTCGGCCAGTGTCACCTGCACGTCATCGGCGTTCTCGATGACATGGTGGTTGGTCAGCACCAGGCCTTCCTTGGCGTCGATGATCACGCCGGAGCCGAGCGATTCGTTGATGCGCTCCTGCGGGATGTCCGGGAACAGGCGGCGGAAGAACGGGTCGTTGAAGAAGGGGTTGCGCACGCGCACCACCTGCTTGGTGTTGACGCTGACCACCGCCGGCATCGCTTTTTCCAGCATCGGCGCCAGCGATGGCACCGCCTGCCCGGCCACCGCGGCCGGCAACGCCGCCGTGGTCGGCAGTACCGCTGGCAGTGGCGCGGCGTCGGCACGGTTGTCCAGGTGGGCATTGATGCCGGTGGCAACGAAGCCACCGAAGGCGGCGGCGATTGCGAGCGTGAGCAGGGTGGGAAGCGGTCGCATGGGAGTCGGTTCGCTGGCGTGGGTGGGGGCGGTTCGGCCCTACGGTAAAACAGGCTGAATGAGTGTGTCGCGGTCTGGATAAATGCGCCATGAAAATCGCAGGCTGCAAAAGGCCGGCGCGGAGGGGGGCAACAGGCTGTGGCGACACCCGCACAGGCGACGCCTGCGCCACCAAAGATGATCGCTTGGCGCGCGGACACCGACGGATACTTGCGCAGTTCCGCGCAGCCGGGTGCCGCAATGCGCCGCAACATGCACCGGATGCCGTATCCGTGCGACCGCACGCAACGGCAATCCCCGACCACGTGCTTGGCGTGGCGTAGTCCTTAAAAAAAGGGGTTTCCTGCAAACCCGGCGCTCTTGTAGCGGTGCTGCGCTACACCATGGCCGTCGCATCAGATGCGATTGCGGGCGCGTGCCCCGTTCCACGATCGTCAATGTCGGTATAGCATCGCCCCGTTTTGATACTTAAGGCCCCCAGGAGGGCAACATGAGCAACGGTAATGGTGTGTCGGTCGTGACCGACGCCGTCGAGAACGTCAAAGAAACCGCCGCCAACGTCGGCGAGACCATCGCCCACGCCGCCGAAGACGCCGTGAAGTCGGTCAAGAAGACCGTCAAGCGCGCCACCAAGGCTGCCGGTACCCGCGTTGCCAAGGCCAAGAAGGCTGTGGCCAAGGTCGAGAAGACCGTTGCCAAGAAGGCCGAGAAGGCCGCCAAGTCGGTCGGCAAGACCGTTGCCAACGCCAAGAAGAAGCTGGAAGCGGCCAAGAAGAATGCCAAGGCCGAAGCCGCTGCCCTGAAGAAGGAAGTGGCCAAGAAGAAGGCCGCTGCAGGCAAGGCTGTGACCAAGAAGGCCGCTGCTGCCAAGAAGACCACCAAGGCCGCCACCAAGGCTGCCGGCAAGAAGGTCGCCACCGTGAAGAAGGCCGCCACCAAGAAGGCTGCCGTCGCGAAGAAGACCGTTGCCAAGAAGGCCGCTGCGGCCAAGAAGGTTGTCGGCAAGAAGGTCGCCACCGCCAAGAAGGCCGTGGCCAAGAAGACCGTCGCCGCCAAGAAGGTCGCTGGCAAGAAGACCGTCGCCGCCAAGAAGGTCGCTGGCAAGAAGGCCGTGGCTGCGAAGAAGGTTGTCGGCAAGAAGGTTGCCGCCACCAAGAAGGTCGCCACCAGGAAGACCGCGGCCACCAAGAAGGTGGTCGGCAAGAAGACCGCCGCTGCCAAGAAGGTTGTCGGCAAGAAAGTTGCCGCCACCCGCAAGACGGTCGCCAAGAAGGCTGCGCCGCTGAAGAAGGTCGCCGCCAAGAAGGCTCCGGCCAAGAAGGCTCCGGCCAAGAAGGCCGTGCGCAAGGCCGCCAAGCGCAAGTAATCGCGCCGTGACCGAAGGCCCTGCCACCCACCGGGTGGTGGGGCCTTTCGCGTTTATGGGGCGCGGTCTGGGGCAAGATGCAGGTTCTTCCTGCAGGAGCCCTGACCATGCGTGGTATCGACTTCAGTTCCTGGCAGGGCGTGCTGTCCACGTTGGCCGGCCTGGTTTTGATCACCCTGCTGGGCGTGGGCATCCGCCTGCTGGTGATGCAGACCCTGCAGCAGCGCCGCGAGCGCGAGAACCGGCAGATCAACGAACGGCTGCGCACGCTGATGGCGGCCTACAAGACGCTGGGGGGTTCGTTCACTGGAGAACTGGGCGTGGATCCCAGCCATCGCCGTGACCTGCGCCAGCGCGAAGATGCCGAAGGCATCGCCGAGCCGCGCTCGGATCGCGCGCGCCGCATCCGCGATGCAGTCGAGGCCGCGCTGTCGGACATCCTGCTGCTGGGCACCGACGAACAGGTTCGGCTGGCCGCGCGTGCGGCCAACGAACTCGCACAGGGGCGGCCGGTGCACATCCACGACCTGGTGGTCTCGCTGCGCGATTTCGTGCGCGCAGCATTGGACCTCGCGCCGATCCCGTCCGACCTGCACATTCCACCGCAGGGGCCGACCCGGCCCAGTGCCAGCGGCGGCGGCAAGGGCCGCAACGATGGCGATGCCAAGGGCGCCCGCAGTGGTGGAGGTGGCGGCGGCGGAACGGGTGCCGGCATGGGTGGCATGGGCCTGGGTGCCGGCGCCGCACTGGGCGCCGGCCATGCCGCTGCCGGCGATGAAACGGACGCGCGCTGAGCACGTCCGCCGGGTTCAGCGCGTCAGTTCGTAGATCGGCACGAAGCCGCCGTAGATCATCCGCGCGCCGTCGAACGGCATCGGATTTTTCGCCGGATCGAACCGCGGATCTTCCATCATTTTCTTCATCCCGGCGTCGCGGGTCGGCTTGTCCGGCCATTCGATCCAGGAAAACACCACCGTCTCATCCGGCGTGGCTTTCACCGCGCCGAAGAAGTCGGTGGTCTTGCCGTGCGGTACGTCGTCACCCCAGCATTCGACCACGCGCAGCGCCCCGTACTCGACGAAAACGGGATCACCCGTGCGTGCGTGGGCGAGGAACTTCTCCTTGTTGGCGGTGGGCACCGCCAGGACGAAACCATCGATGTAGCTCATTGCCTGCCTCCGGATGGACCGTGCCGCATGCACGGCCTTCAAGTACCCGACGAACCAGGGCGCCCTGGTTCGACATCCTGTGTACGCCTGTTCAGCCCGGGCCGCCGGGCAGCGGTGCCAGCACCGTATCCGGCGGCTCCCGGCCGGCCAGGTGACGCACGAAGTAGTCCCACATGCGGTGCGTGTAGGTGGCGTCGTTGCGGAACAGCTCATGGTCCTGCCGGGCCAGGTACAGCAGGTCGTAGCGGCGCTGGGCCGTGTTCAGGGCCGCAGCCAGCTGCAGGGTCAGTGCCGGCGGTGCGTTCTCGTCCAGTTCGCCGTAAACCAGCAGCAGATGTCCGCGCAGGTTGCCGGCCAGCGCTGCATTGTCGAGCCCGGCAAAGGGTGGCGGCACGCCATCGGCCATCGCCGCAGCTGGCAGCACGCCACCGAACAGCCGGTCCATGCCGTGCAGTGTGCCGCCGTACATGCCCTGGAAGTTGTGGCTGCCAGCCGAAGCCACGCCGACCCTGTAGAACGCCGGATAGCGCAGCAGGGCGCGTGCTGCACTGTAGCCGCCGAACGAATGCCCATAGATGCCGACCCGCTGCAGATCGATGCCCCGGTAGCGTTCGCCCAGCTGGCGCAGTGCAGCCACATGGTCATCCAGCTGCACATCGGCGGCGTGCAGGAAGCTGCTGTCATGGAACGCCTTGTCGCGGCCGCCGGTGCCGCGCGCATCGATGCTGACCACCACGAAGCCCAGTTCGGCCAGGCTGGCGCGCGAGACGGGATTCAACGCCGATACGGCTTCGGCATAGGTCACCGGCGCATTGCTGATGAAGGCACCGCCGTACATCGCATCGATCACCGGGAAGCTGCCGTCATCGCGATAGTCGCGGGGCAGGTAGACGGTGGCGAAGATCGGCGTGCGCCCGTCGGCAGCCAGCAGCCGTTCGCGCCGTGGTGGGCGCCAGCCGGCAGCAACGATCGCGCTGTCATCGGCTGTTTCCAGCACCATCACTTCACGGCCGTCATCGCTGGCCCGCAGCAGGGTGCGTGGTGGCTGGTCGAGACGGGAAACGGTATCCACCAGATAGCCACCGCCAGGCGACAGTGCCTGGGGAGCGCGCCCGCCGAACAGCGCGCCGGTACCGGCATCGGCCAGGTGGTCATTGCCTTCGGCGGCCAGGCGCTGGACCGGCCCGCCCTGCAGCGAGACCCGGTACAGGCCGCGCACGTAGGGATCGCCCCCCTCGATACCCCCGGCGCTGAAGTACACCCAGCCGCGCGCAGCGTCCACGCCCAACAGGTCACGCGCCGCCCAGCGGCCACGCGTCAGCTGGCGCAGCACCTTGCCGTCGGACAGGCGCACCCGGTACAGATGGCCCCAGCCATCGCGCTGCGAGAACCACACGGCCGTGTCCTGCCCAGGCAGGATCGCCACCGCCGGCCGGTTGTACGAGTACACGTTGAGCTGCAGGCGGGTATCGCTGGCCTCCTCCAGCACGGTGCGCAGTGCACCGCTGCCGGCCTCGATCTCCACCAGGCGCAGGCGCCGTGGCGCTGCGAAGTGCGCGACCACGGCATACAGGCGGCCACCGTCCCAGCCCAGGATGCCGGCCTCGCTCAGGGTGTTCCAGCCCTCGGGCAGCGCGATGTCATGCTGCCTGCCGCTGCGGGTATCGACCACATACAGGCTGTCGCGTACCTGTTGTGCATCGCCAAGCACTCCCAGCTTCACTGTATGCACGCGCGGGCGCGCGCTGTTGGCCGGCGTGCTTTCCAGATAGGGGTAGTCCTGCAGCGCACGTTCGTCGTAGCGGATGCCGGCCACGTAGCGGCCGTCCGGTGACCAGCCGACCGCGAACGGCCGCGCCGGCATCCGGCCCTGGCGGCGTGGAATGCCACGCAGGGTGAAGTCCGGCAGTACGCCATAACCCTGGCCGGGTTCACCGCCGGTGGTCAGCGCTCGTGCTGCCATTCCGGGCGACTGCAGCCACAGATTGTGGTCGCGCACCTGCAGCCAGGCATCGCCAGCGGGCGCAGGCAGCGCATCTGCCGGCGGCATTGCATCCTGCGACCGCACGCAGTGCCAGCGTGGCCATTGGCAGTCGATCGGCATCTCACCGCTGAAACGCAGGCGCAGGCCATCACCCATCACCTGCACGCTGGCCAGGCGCAGGCGTGGTCCGCTGGCTCCGAAGGGCGCAACCGCAGTGTCCAGTGCGTCTGGCTCGAACAGGATCTGCCGGGTGGCCTGCGCTGGATCGACCAGGACCGCTTGGCGTCGGCCCTGCGCATCTTCGCGCTCGTACCAGAAGCGGCCATCGGCCAACCAGTTCGGCATGATCGAAGCATTGCGCAGTGCACCGCGCAGATGACTGTCGTGCACGCGTTCGGCGCGCTGGTAGTCGGAGGGTTGCAGCGGCTGCGCCGATGCGATGGAAATCACGCCGGCGAAGGCCAGGATGGCGGCGCAGAACGGCAACCGCAGCGGGGCAGGCACGTACAAGGCAACCTCCTTTTGCAATCGTCGGCGGGATTCAGATGCACGCGCGCCGCGCGCGTATGCCAGACGAAGCCTGAATCAAGGCAAAAAATTCAGCAATGCGAAGACTGCTGTTTTCAGGGAACGTTGTGGCGAATAACGGAGAATTTACATTCCCGATGCGATGGCGCCCTGGCGCTGCTGCACACCATAAGAAAGTAAAGGTGTACCCCCATGAAGAATTCGCTGATTGCTCTGGCCCTGGCCGCTGCCCTGCCGTTCACCGCCTCGGCTGCTGAGAACCTGTCCTACAACTACGCCGAAGCCGACTACGCCAAGACCGACGTCGATGGCATCAAGGCGGATGGCTGGGGCGTGAAGGGTTCCTACGGCTTCCTGCCGAACTTCCACGCCTTCGGCGAATACAGCCGCCAGGAAATCGACCACACCAACCTGAAGGTTGACCAGTGGAAGATCGGTGCCGGCTACAACGTTGAAATCGCTCCGAGCACCGACTTCGTTGCCCGCGTTGCCTACCAGAAGTTCGACCCGAAGCACGGTCTGGACTTCAACGGCTACAGCGCTGAAGCCGGTATCCGCACTGCCTTCGGCGCCCACGCCGAGGTCTACGGCATGGTCGGCTACGAAGACTACGCCAAGAAGCACGGCGTCAATCCGGATGGCGAGTGGTACGGCCGCCTGGGTGGTCAGGTCAAGCTGAACCAGAACTGGGGCCTGAACGGCGAGCTGAAGATGAACCGCCACGGCGACAAGGAATACACCGTCGGCCCGCGCTTCAGCTGGTAATTGCCCACTCTGCGCGATTCCCGCGCTGGAGAAGCTCCAACAGGCCCGGCATTTGCCGGGCCTGTTGCGTTTGCGGCGTGGCAAACCGGAACGCTGTCTGACTGACCGGGTTGGCGGGCCGGCCATTGCAAGGAATTGGATTCCGCCGCTGCGGGCACCGACCTACGGTGGATGCCCCATGTTGCCTGGACAGGCCGCGATGCCACCGACCCTCCCGCCCCTGCTGCCTGATCGGCCACGACGCTTGGCATTGCTGGACCCGCACCCGGTGCTGCGGTTGGGGGTGGAAGTGCTGCTGCGCCAGCACAGTGGCGTGCAGGTCCGGGTGAGCCTGTCCAGCGAGGCCCATCTGCTGCAGCTGCTGGAGCGCAGCCCGGCATGCGTCGACCTGCTGCTGATCGATGCGTTGCCGATGGGCGACCTGGGCGATGGATTGGCCCTGTTGCGCGTGCTGTCGCAGCGCTGGCCGGCGCTGCCGGTGCTGGTGCTCTCGGCGCACTGCAATGCCAGCACGGTGGCCACTGCGATGCGTGCTGGTGCGCGCGGCTTCCTGTCCAAATCGACGCCACCGGACCTGCTGCTGCGTGCCATTGACGTGGTCGCCCGGGGAGGCCGCTTCGTGCCACCGGAACTGCGCGCGGAACTGAATCTGCCACGCACCCGTGCACGCAGGATGCCGGCCCCGGCACTGGCGCCGCTGAGCCAGCGCGAACGTGAAGTGCTCGGGCTGGTGCTGAAAGGGATCAGCACCAGCGAAATGGCCCTGCGATCGGGGCGCTCGGCCAGCACGATCAGCTCGCAGAAGACGTCGGCCTACCGCAAGCTCGGCATCCGCGGTGACGGCGACCTGTTCCGCTTCCGGCACCTGCTGGAGTGCGGATGAGCGGTCTTACTCACCCTGGTACTGCTTCTCTTCCACCAGTGCCGAACCGGCCACGCGGTTGATCTCGTTCTTCACCTGCACGCGCTCGCCGTTGGTGCCGTAGACGCCGCGTGCCAACTGGATGAACGCATCGTCGAACGCCTGGGCCGCTTCCTTGTCGCGCAGCTGGTCCTGGATGTCCCACATGCGCTCGTTGATCGCTTTCAGCTGCTGCTGCAGTGCGGCCAGCGCCGGCTGTGCCTGCAGCTGCTGCTGCAACAGGGGCAGCAGGCCATCCAGCTCGGTGCGCACGTTGGCCAGCTTGGCGGCATCGTCGATGCGCTCTGCCTTGATCTGGAGAATGGTGATCTTGTCGATCAGCTCGCCGATCGATACCGGGGTCAGGATGGCGTCCACGCGGTTGGTTCCTGGAAACAGGGCGTCATGATACCGCGCCGCTGGCGCGTGGCCCCGATCCCAAGGGATTTACGCCGAATTTGCGCCGCAGGCCGGGCCGCACCCTCGATCCGTTACGGCCACGCACTGGACACTGCCGTCCCGGCGGCGTGGCCGCTTTCGACGAGGAACACAGTGCAGTGAACAGCAAGGGGATGATGGCGGCGGTGGTGGCCGCCCTGGCAGGCCTGCTCGGCATCGGCAGCGCGCAGGCACAGGTGCAGGCAAGTGGCAGCGCAGCACTGACCAGTGATTACGTGTGGCGCGGCAGCTCGCAGAGCGATGGCGACCCGGCGGTGCAGGCCGGCGCGAAGGTCTCGATCCCATCGGGCTGGTACGCCAGCGTGTGGGGGTCCAACGTCTCGTTCAAACCGGACAATGGCGCTCGCAGCGAATTCGACCTGGTGGCGGGCTGGTCCGGCGCGCTGGCACCGGACTGGACGCTGGATGCGAACCTGACCCGCTATGTGTACCCGGGCACCGGCCGCGCGCTGGACTGGACCGAACTCAACACCACGCTGACCTGGAAGCAGCGTGCCTGGCTGCAGGTCGCGCATTCCAATGATGCGTTGGCCGGTGGCCATCGCGGAACCTATGCCCAACTGGGCGTGCGTGTGCCGCTGCACGAACGCGTGCGCCTGGAAGCAGCGGTGGGGCAGTACTGGCTGGCCACCACACAGGGCCCGGACTACCTGCATGGCCAGCTCAGTGCCATTGCCACGCTGGCTCCGGCATGGGAGCTGCGCGCCACCGTGCATGACACCGACAGTGCCGCCAAGCGCCTGTTCCCCGGCAACGCCGGCGGGCGATGGGAACTGGCGCTGCAGGGCAGTTTCTAGTTCAACGATGCCGCCTGGCGCGCACGCAGCGCGCCGGGCAACCACAGCAGCAGGGCAAGCACGGCCACCGCGGCACCGGCCACGCAGATGCCGGTCCAGCCGAAGCGCTGGTAGACCTGCGCCGACAGCAGCGAGCCCAGCGAGCCGCCGATGAAATAACCGGTCATGTAACCGGCATTGAGGCGGTTGCGTGCCGCAGGCTGCAGCGCATAGATCAGGTTCTGGTTGCTGACGTGCAGCAGCTGCGCGGCCAGGTCCAGCACCACCACGCCAACCAGCAACGCCAGCAGCGAGTGGGCCGACAACCCCAGTGGCAGCCACGACAGCAGCAACAGCACAAGCGCGATGGCGGTCGCACGACCGGTCTGGCCACGGTCGGACATGCGGCCGGCCAGGCCCGCGGCCAGCGTGCCGGCGGCACCGACCAGCCCGAACAGGCCGATGGTGGCATCGCTGTAGGCGTAAGGCGGCTGCGCCAGCAGGAACGCAAGCGGAGTCCAGAAGATCGCGAACATGGCGAAGCTGCAGGCACCCAGCAGGGTGCGCTGGCGCAGCACCGGCTCCTGCACGAACAGCACGCCGATCGAGCGCAGCAATGCGAAATAGCCGAGGCCGGCGCTGTGATGGAATCGCGGCAGCCCGCGCTGCAATGCCAGTGCGGTCAGCACCAGGGTGCCGGCGGCGATCGCATACACCAGGCGCCAGTCGCCCAGGCTGGAAAGCAGGCCGGCCACGGTACGCGCCAGCAGGATGCCCAGCAGCAGGCCACTCATCAACGTGCCGACCACGCGGCCACGATGCTCCGGCGCGGCCAGCGTGGCCGCAAACGGAACCAGTACCTGTGCCACCACCGAGAACAGGCCGGTGATCGCGGTGCCCACCAGCAACCATGTCAAGGACGGCGCACAGGCACTGATCACCAGCCCACCCGCCGACAGCAGGCTCATCACCACGATCAGGCGGCGGCGTTCGAACAGGTCACCCAGCGGCACCAGCAGGATCAGTCCGGCGGCATAGCTCAGCTGCGCAGCGGTGACCACCATGCCGACCTGGCCGAACGGCACGCCGAAGGCATCTGCGATGGTGTGCAGCAGCGGTTGCGCATAGTAGTTGCTGGCCACGGCCACGCCGGTGGCGACCGACATCAGCAGCACCTGCCAGCGGTGCAGAGGGGGGAGGGACGGGCTCACGCGGTGTTCCAGGAAGCGGGGTGCACAGTGTCCGCCTGCTGCGATCATGATGGAAATGAATCATCATCATCCCTGTCATCTGAAAATGAGATGGTTGCATGAATCTCAAGCAGCTCGAATTCGCCGTGGCGCTGGCCGAAGAGGGCAATTTCACCCGTGCCGCCGAGCGCTGCCACGTGGTGCAGTCCGCGCTCAGTCACCAGATCGCCCATCTTGAACAGGAACTGGGCACAACGCTGTTCGAGCGCCTGCCACGCCAGGTGCGGGCCACCGCCGCCGGCGAGGCGCTGCTGGTGCACGCACGCCAGGTGCTGGCCAGCCTGCGCCATCTGCGCGCCGACGTGGCTGCCGTCAGTGGCGAGGTGCGCGGGTTGCTGGCCATCGGGCAGATCTCTTCGCTGACCGGCATCGACGTCGTGGCGATGCTGGCGGCCTTCCAGCAGGTGCACCCGCAGGTGGAGTTCCAGTTGCGGGTGGACAAGAGCGAGGACCTGATCGCGCAGGTGCAGTCACGTGCGCTGGACGTGGCGCTGGTCGGTCTGGCGCCGTCGGCAGCGCTGGACGGGGTCTGTCACCGCATGCTGCAGGAGGAGGATCTGGTGGCGGTGTTGGCGCCATCGCACCCGCTGGCCGGGTGCAAACGCTTGCCCTTGACCGCGCTGCAGGATGAAGCGCTGGTCGACTTCCCGCGTGGTACCGGTGCGCGCCGGCAGACCGACGATGCCTTCGCCGTCGCGGGGCTGCCACACACGGTGCGTTTCGAGGTCAACCTGATGGAACTGGTCGAGCGCTTCGTCCGCCATGGGCTGGCGGTTGGCATCGTGCCGGCGTTGATCGCCGAAGGGTTCCAGGGGGTGGTGCAGATTCCGTTGCAGCCGGCCCCGACCCGACGCGTGCACCTGGTCTGGCAGCGGCTGCCGACACCGGCGGCGCGGGCGTTCGTCGAGGCCGTGCTCAGCCGCGCAGGCGCAGGCTCAGGCCCTTGAGGAAATTGCGCAGCATCTGGTCCAGGCAACGCCGGTAATTGGCGTGGCCGGGCTGGCGGAACAGCGCGCCGACTTCCGACTTGGACACCTTGAAGCCGGCGCTGGCGAAGATCTCCATCAGATCGACGTCGCGCAGCTGGAACGCCACGCGCAGCTTCTTCAGCACCAGGTTGTTGTCGATGCGGGTTTCCACCGCACGCTGCGGCTGGCTCTCATCGCGACCGCGCAGGTGCACGATCAGGCCATCGAGGAAGTGCGCCAGCGCGCTGTCGCTCATCGCCTCGAAACCGGCTTCGTCCTCGCGGCGCAGCCAGGCCTTCACCTGCTCGGGATCCACGGCGAAGGCCGGATCGGCCATCTGGCACAGGGTCACCACGTGGTGGTCGCCCAGGTCCAGGGAATAGCGCACGCTGCGCAGGACATCGTTGTTGATCATGGCCCATTGTACCGGCCTGGCGCTTGTCACCGGACTGTCATCGTATTGCAGCATCGTGAGCGCTCTCCTGCAGAGATCTTTGCCGATGCGCCGGTACCTCCTCGCCACCCTGCTTGCTGCCAGCAGCTTCGCCGCCAACGCGCTGGACCGCTTCGTGCCGGTCGAACAACGGCTCAGTGCGGCCCAGCTGGCCGAAGTTGGGCTCAGTGCGGCTCAGTTGCAGGCCCTGAACCGCGTGCTGCGCGATGCCGAGGGGCGCCACCCGGTGCCAGTCACTGCGGTTGCGGGCGCGCCGGTGCCGGCCAACGTTCCCGCCCCGGCGGCGATGCACCTGGGCCTGGATGAGGGGCCGGTCAGCGCCCGTGTGGTCGGAGACGTCGCGGGCTGGGAACCGGGTACGGTGTTCACCCTGGACAACGGCCAGCAGTGGCAGGTGATGAAGGGCCAGATGACATTGCGCAAGACCCTGCAGGCACCGCAGATCGAAGTGATTCCGGGTATCGCGGGGCGCTGGTTCCTGCAGGTGGATGAAGACCTGCCCAAGGCAAGGGTGTTCCGCCTGCGTTGAACCTCGCCGGCCCAGACCGCGGCCTGATGCGGCAACGCAGCGGGCGGCCGAGGGTGCCAGAATGATGGCCTGGTTCCTCACGGAGTTGTCTGCATGACCCGCACTGCCCTGATTACCGGCGCCACTTCCGGCTTCGGCGCCGCAGCCGTCCACCGCTTCGCCCAGGCGGGCTGGAAGGTGATCGCCACCGGCCGCCGCGGTGAACGCCTGCAGCCCTTGGTCGAGCGCTATGGCAAGGACGTGGTGCATGCCGCCGTCTTCGACATCCGCGATCCGGTCGCGATGGAAGCGGCGCTGCTGGCACTGCCGCCGGCCTTCGGCGAGATCGATCTGCTGGTCAACAACGCTGGCCTGGCGCAGGGCACCGCGCCGGCGCAGAGCGCCACGTTGTCGGACTGGACCACGATGATCGACACCAACATCACCGCGCTGGTGACACTGACCCACCGCCTGCTGCCGCAGCTGGTGGAGCGCAAGGGCGCAATCATCAACATCTCGTCGGTGGCCGGTGTCTACCCGTACCCGGGGGGCAACGCCTACGGCGGCACCAAGGCCTTCGTCAGCCAGTTCTCACTCGGCCTGCGTTCGGACCTGCACGGCACCGGCGTGCGCGTGACCACCATCGAGCCGGGCATGGCCGAGACCGAGTTCACCGTGGTTCGCACCCACGGCGACCAGAACGCGTCGGACAAGCTGTACAGCGGCGCCAACCCGATGACCGCCGAGGACATCGCCGAACAGATCTTCTGGGTGGCCACGCTGCCACCGCACCTGAACAT
The DNA here is from genome assembly GCF_056481725.1 of Stenotrophomonas sp. 85239_Sma. Taxonomy (NCBI): domain Bacteria; kingdom Pseudomonadati; phylum Pseudomonadota; class Gammaproteobacteria; order Lysobacterales; family Lysobacteraceae; genus Stenotrophomonas; species Stenotrophomonas sp. 85239_Sma. The sequence goes on from NZ_CM151163.1 coordinate 322,497, forward strand.
CAATCGCCTGGAGCTGATGCCGGTCAGCCAGTCGTTCGCTGGTTTCCAGGTCGCCCGCGAGAGCTGACCGCCGTTTGTAGCGTCGAACATGGCCCGGCGCTGCAGAAGCAAAAAAAAAGCCGGGCAATGCCCGGCTTTTTCATTTTCATCCACGCCGGCAGACTCACTGCGCCTTGATCGCCATCGCCTGCAGGCCGGTGCCATCCAGCTTCTGCTTGGCTTCAGACAGCTCGCTGGCGCTGCCGTATGGCCCCATGCGTACGCGGTACACGGTCTTGCCGTTGATCTGCGCCGATTCCACGCGAGCCGCCAGGCCCATCATCGCCAGCTTGGCCTTGGTGGCTTCGGCATCGCCGGACGCACCGAAGGCACCTGCCTGCAGGATGTAACGCGCGTTGTCGGCCGCTGCTGGGGCGGCAGTGGTCGCCGGCGTTGAGGGTGCGGTTTCCGCGCGCGGTGCCGGGGTGGCGGCCGCCGTGCTGGTCGACGCGGGGGCGGTGCTGGCCGGCGGGGTTGCCGCGGCCGGGCGTTCGCTCAGCGGTGCCGGCAGCGGACGGTGGGTTGCGGTCACCGGTGCGGTGCTGGCGACGCTGGCCGTTGAGGTCGCTGCCGGCGTGGCCGTGCTCGCCGGCGGCACCGGCTTGCCTTCCAGTGCGGCCTGCGCGCGCGACGCTTCGGCCTTGGCCCGGCGCTGGTCCTCGGCGCGCGCGCTGGCGGCCAGTTCGGCGTCGGACATTTCCACTTCCTTGCCCGGCAGCAGGGTGTAGAAGTCGTACTGCGTCGCGGCGGGCTTCTCCGGTTCGGCCGGCTTCGGCGTGGCCGGCTGCGTGGCGGGCTGGCTGCCGACATCGCTGTCGGCATCAGCAACCGGGGCCGGCTGCGCGTTCGGGTTCGGCTGCGGACCGGCGCGCAGGAAGCCGTCGCCTTCGCCCTTGAACAGGTTCGGCGCCGCCAGGAACACCACGGCGGCGATCGCCACACCGGCCACCAGCCACACCCATCCGGGTGTGCCCTGGCTGCTGCTGTTGCGTCGTGCCTGGCTTTTGCCGCGTCGTGCTGCCATGTGTACTGCGTCTCCTGATGCTTACATTTTTTCCGGGGCGCTCACGCCCAGGAGTTCGAGGCCGTTGGCCAGCACCTGGCGCGCCGCGCAGGCCAGGGTCAGCTTGGCATTGCGATCGGCGGCGTCGTCCACCAGCACCGGCGTCCCGTGATACCACGTGTGGAAGGCGTGCGCCAATTCACGCAGGTACTGCGCCACCAGGTGCGGCTCCAGCGCCACGCCGGCCGCTTCCACCACTTCCGGATACCGCGAGATCTCGTTCATCAACACCAGCGAGGCATCGTCGGACAGGCGGCCGAGGTTGGCCAGGCCATTGCCCTGCTCGTACACCAGGCCTTTTTCCTGCGCCTGGCGCAGCAGGCTGCAGACACGGGCGTGCGCGTACTGCACGTAGAACACCGGGTTGTCGTTGCTCTGCTGGCGGGCCAGGTCGATGTCGAAGGTCAGCTGCGAATCGGGCTTGCGCGCGATCAGGAACCAGCGGGTCGCATCGCGGCCGGCTTCCTCGATCAGGTCGCGCAGGGTGAAGTAGCTGCCGGCACGCTTGGACAGCTTCACTTCTTCGCCGCCGCGCATGACGGTGACCATCTGGTGCAGCACGTATTCCGGCCAGCCCTGCGGGATGCCCACTTCCATCGCCTGCAGGCCGGCGCGCACGCGCGCCAGCGAGCCATGGTGGTCGGCGCCCAGTTCGGTGATCGCGCGCTCGTAGCCGCGCTGCCACTTGGACAGGTGGTAGGCCACGTCCGGCACGAAGTAAGTGAACGTGCCGTCGGACTTGCGCATCACGCGGTCCTTGTCGTCACCGAAGTCGGTGCTGCGCAGCCAAAGCGCGCCGCCTTCCTCATAGGTGTGGCCGGACGCCTGCAGCTTGGCCACCGCTTCGGCGACCTTGCCGTCGGCGTACAGCGAGCTTTCCAGGAAGTAGATGTCGAAGTCGACGCCGAACGCGGCCAGGTCCAGGTTCTGCTCGTTGCGCAGGTAGGCCACAGCGAAGCGGCGGATCGCCTGCATGTCGTCCGGGTCCTTGGCACCGACCACGGTGCTGCCCTCCAGGTCGACGCTGGCGCCGGCCATGTAGGCGCGGGCGACGTCGGCGATGTATTCACCGCGGTAGCCGCCTTCCGGCCAGCCGTCCTGGTCCGGTGCGATGCCCTTGATCCGGGCCTGGGTGGACAGCGCCAGGTTCTCGATCTGCACGCCGGCGTCGTTGTAGTAGAACTCGCGCTTGGCGTTCCAGCCGTTCGCATCGAGCACGCGTGCCACGCAGTCGCCGATCGCCGCCGCGCGGCCATGGCCGACATGCAGCGGGCCGGTCGGGTTGGCCGACACGTACTCCACGCCCACCGTGCGGCCATTGCCGGACAGGTTGCGGCCGTAGTCGTGGGCTTCCTTGATGACCGACGCGGCTTCACGCTGGTACGCGGCCGGGGCCAGGTGGAAGTTGATGAAGCCGGGACCGGCGATCTCGACCTTGCTCACGTCCTCGCTGCGCGGCAGCGCCTCGACCAGCGCCTGTGCCAGTGCACGCGGATTGCTGCGCGCGGCCTTGGCCAGCAGCATCGCGGCGTTGGTGGCGAAGTCGCCATGGTCGCGGGTCTTCGGGCGCTCGACCACGAACTCCGGCGGCAGCGAGTCGGCGGTCAGGGTGCCATTGGCGCGCAAGGCTTCGATGCCTTGGCTGATCAGGGCGCGGAGGAGATTTTTCACGAGGCCTGCTGTGAGAATGAGCGGCGGAATCGCCCATTTTAGCGCAGATACCCGCGCCCACGCTGACCAGAACATGCCTGCCGGGGCATCCGCCCGCCCCGGGCCAGGGCCGTTCAGCCGAACAGGCGCGGCTGGGGCTGGGCCAGCAGGCCCCGTTCAGCAAACGAAACGGGACGACCCTCGCCCACCACGAAATGATCCAGCAGGCGCACGTCCACCAGTGCCAGCGCCTGTTGCAGTTCGTCGGTGATGCGGGTATCGGCGCTGGAGGGCTCGGGGTCGCCGGACGGGTGGTTGTGGCTGAGGATCACCGCTGCTGCATTGTGCAGCAGGGCTCGCCGCACCACCTCGCGGGGATAGACCGGGGCGGCGTTGATGGTGCCCTGGAACAGCTCCTCGCAGGCGATCAGGCGGTGGCGGTTGTCCAGGAACAGTGCCATGAAGATTTCACGGGCCTGGCCGCGCAGGCGGTGCTGCAGATAGCGGCCGACTGCGGCCGGGTTGTTGCCGACTGCTTCGCCGTGTTCCAGCTCCGCGGCCAGATAACGGTGGGCCAGTTCCAGTCCGGCAGCCAGCGTACAGCTGCGGGCCGGGCCCAGCCCGGGCAGGCGGGCCAGCTCGCGGGCGGGGCGGTCCAGCAGGACGCGCAGGGGGCCATGCGCCTGCAGCAGGTCGCGCGCGGTCTGCACCGCGTCGCGGCCACCGAAGCCCGAGCCCAGGAACAGCGCCAGGAGCTCTGCGTCGGACAGCGTGGCAGGGCCGCGTGCGATCAGCTTTTCGCGGGGGCGTTCCTGTTCGGGCCAGTCATGGATGGGCATGCCTGCATCATCGGCAGTACGGACGATGCGTCACATCAGGGCATCGCGCACGTCCGGGTCGGACGTTGCCTCAGTCGCGCCGCGACTGCAGGTAGGCGAACAGCTCCTGGTTGTTCTGCAGGCCCAGCTTGCGCTTGGCCTCGGCCTTCTGCCGGCTGATCGTCTTCGGGCTGCGGCCGCAATGGACGGCGATGGCGTTCACCTTCAGCCCCGCGGCCAGCAGGTCCAGCACTTCCTGCTCGCGGGCCGACAGCGCCGCCGGTTCGCGCGCGAACATCAGGTCGCGCGCCTGCAGGTGGTGGCGCAGCTGCTGCGAGACGAACACCTGGCCCGCCATGGCTGCGTTCAAGGCCTGCGGCAGCTCGCCGAAATCGGCGCACTTGTCGACCAGGCCGCTGACACCCTCACGCAGCAGGCCGTCGAGCAGGCCGGGGTGGCGGGCGCCGGTGAGTACCACCACCGGCATACCGGGGTGGCGGGTACGCAGTTCAGCGATCAGTTCCGGGCCGTCCGGGCCGTCGCCGGGCATGTGGAGGTCGGTCAGCACCGCGTCGCAGCCGTGGTGCTCGACCAGTTGCAGCAGCTGGGCGCCGTCACGCGCGCTGCCGACGACCTCCATCAGATGGGTCTGCAGCACGATGCGGATGCCGTGCAGGACGACGGGATGGTCGTCGGCGATGATGATGCGCGGGTGCACGCGGAATCCTTGAAAAGCGAAGCGGCACACCTGCGGTGGCCACTGACGATTCTGCAAACGTGACCGGCCTGCAGGTATAGGAAAGTTCCGAAACGCAGTGGTTTGAACCCCGGAAGCGCTGTGGTGCAAGTCCCATCTGCTGATAGCCGCCCGCTATGTGCACTGTGCACCGGGACATTACCGACCATCGGGTAAGCTAATGCCCTCGTTTGCACAGGAATTCCAGGTGGCTGACTCCCCCAACGCTTCCCCCGCGCCGGCTCGCGCGCTGGAAGGCCAGAAACTGCTGTTGTGCGTCGGAGGTGGGATCGCGGCCTACAAGGCCCTGGAACTGGTGCGTCGCCTGCGCGATGCCGGTGCCCAGGTGCAGGTGGCGATGACCGCCGGCGCCCAGCAGTTCGTCACCCCCCTCAGCTTCCAGGCGCTGTCCGGGCAGCCGACCCGCACCACACTGTGGGACAGCGCTGCCGAACAGGCCATGGGCCACATCGAGCTGGCCCGTTGGGCCGATCGCATCGTGGTCGCGCCGGGAACGGCCGATCTGCTGGCCCGACTGGCCCAGGGCCATGCCGATGACCTGGTCAGCACGTTGTGCCTGGCCAGCACCGCACCGCTGACGATCTGCCCGGCAATGAACCACCGCATGTGGCTGCATCCGGCGACCCAGGCCAACATTGGCCTGCTGCGCCAGCGAGGCGCGCAGGTGATCGGCCCGGTGGATGGTCCGCTGGCCGAAGGTGAATCCGGTCCCGGCCGGCTGGCCGAACCCGTCGACATCGTGGCCGCGCTGGCGGCCAATGGCGCCGCCGTTGCAACGGTTGCCGCGCCGGAAACCCGTGCCCTGCAGGGGCTGCGCCTGCTGATCAGTGCCGGCCCGACCTACGAGGACATCGATCCGGTGCGCTACGTCGGCAACCGCAGCAGCGGCAAGATGGGTTTCGCTCTGGCGGCTGCCGCAGCGGCGCTGGGGGCGCAGGTGGTACTGGTCAGCGGCCCGGTACAGCTGGCGACGCCCCCCGGTGTACAGCGGGTCGATGTGCGTTCGGCCGCGCAGATGCGCGATGCCGTGCTGAAGTCGTTGCCGGCCGACATCTATATCGGTGCCGCAGCGGTGTCCGACTACACGCCGCGCCAGGTCGCCCCGCAGAAGCTGAAGAAGACCGCCGACAGCCAGTCGCTGGTGATCGAGCTGGTGCGCACGCCGGACATCCTTGCCGAAGTCGCCGCGCAGACGCAGTCTCTGAAGCTGGTGGTCGGCTTTGCCGCCGAAACCCACGATGTGGAGAAGTACGCGCGCGGCAAGCTGGTCGACAAGCGCCTGGACCTGGTGATCGCCAACCAGGTCGGCATCAGTGGCGGCGGTTTCGAGAGCGACAACAATGCCGCCACTGCCTTCTGGCAGGACGGTGAACAGGTATTCCCGGCCGCCTCCAAGCGCGAGCTGGCCGAACAACTGCTGGCGCTGATCGCGCGGAGACTCCAGGCATGACCCAGGCATCCCTTTCCCACCCGCTGCAGGTCAAGCTGCTTGATCCGCGCTTCGGCGACAGCTGGCCGCTGCCGGCCTACGCCACCGAAGCCAGCGCCGGCATGGACCTGCGCGCAGCACTGGATACCGCGATGACCCTGCAGCCGGGTGACACCGCGCTGGTGCCCAGCGGCCTGGCCATCCACATTGCCGACCCGAACCTGTGCGCGGTGATCCTGCCGCGTTCGGGGCTGGGCCATCGGCATGGCATCGTGCTGGGCAACGGTACCGGACTGATCGATGCCGACTACCAGGGGCCGCTGCTGATCAGCGTCTGGAACCGTGGCCGCGAGGCCTTCACCATCGAGCCGGGCGATCGCATCGCGCAGCTGGTGGTGGTGCCGATTGCCCGCGTCAGCCTGCAGGTGGTGGATACTTTCACCGACAGCGTGCGGGGCGCGGGTGGATTCGGCCATACCGGGGTGCGTTGACAGGGGACATCGATGAGCGGCATCGGGGAAGGACAGCGGGGACGGTCGTTGGGTCGCAATGCACCTCTACTGGGGGTGCTGTTGATCGTGCTGGCCGGCTGGTTCGGATGGAGCGCGGTGCAGCAATGGCGCCAGGAGGCCAACGGGCAAGCGCTGGAAGAGGCGCGTGACCAGGCCGTGCAGGGCCTGCAGCAGGCCGCCGCGGGCCAGTTGCAGCAGCTGCGGCAGCAGCTGAAGAACGACCGCGTGCAGCAGGCGCTGCAGGCCGGCGATGCCGCTGCGGCGGCGCTGGCGCTGCGCGAGAGCTGGACGGGGGTCGAGCAGGTCGAGGTGCTGGCGGCCGATCTGGGCAAGGCCTATGCCGACCCGGCTACCTTCGGGTACGCCCGCCTGGCGCTGCTGGAAGCCGCGCTGGCTGAGGCCAGGCCAAGCCTGCGCGTGGTCCGCGACGGCGGCGGCAACCGCCTCGGCCTGGCCGCGCCGGTGCAGCTGGGCAGCCTGGGGCCGGCGGTCGTCTATGTCCGCCAGCCGCTGCTGCGGCTGACCTCGCCGCTGGACCAGGTCCGTGCGCCATCCGCCGGCTTCCTTGGCCTGCGCCAGGGAGGGTTCGATCTGGTCACCCAGGGCAACCCGGCCTTGGCCGAAAGTGCGGAAGCCTTGGCGCGCCCGGTTGCAGGCACCCCGCTGCGGCTGGTCGCGTCGGTGCCGAATGTCGAAGCCGGTCCGCTCGGCCTGGGCGCGCTGGCCAGCGCCATTGTTGCCTTGCTGCTGGCCTTTATTGCCGTGTTGCTGGTGGTCGGTCGCGGTCGCCTGCCGAAGTCGCTGCCATTGCCGCGCCGTGCTGCCGCGTCCGAGGTCGACCATGGCCCGACCCTGAGCGAGAGCCTGCAGCAGGCGCCGCCACCGGTGGCGGCCGTGGCCAGCAGTGGCGATGCCACGCCACCGCCACCGCCGGTGCCGGCCGAAGAACTGGCTGCCGGAATCTTCCGCGCCTACGACATCCGCGGCGTGGTGGGCAGCGAACTGACACCGAAGACCGCGGCGCTGATCGGCCAGGCCATCGGTACCGTGGTGTTGGAGCAGGGGCTGCGTGAGGTGGTGATCGGACGCGATGGTCGGCTGTCCGGCCCCGAGCTGACGGCCGGGCTGGCCGAGGGCCTGCGCCGTGCCGGCTGCGCGGTGATCGACATCGGCCTGGCGCCGACCCCGCTCGTGTACTTCGCGGCCTTCCACCTGCGTACCGGCAGCTGCGTGGCAGTCACTGGCAGCCACAACCCACCCGAATACAACGGCTTCAAGGTGGTCATCGGCGGCGAGACGCTGTCCGGCGATGCCATCACTGATCTCTACCAGCGCATCGTCGAGGGCCGCCTGGTGCAGGCCGCCGAGCCGGGTGACTACCAGCAGCGCGATGTCAGTGCCGATTACATCCAGCGCATCGCCGATGACGTGCAGCTGGACCGTCCGCTGAAGGTCGTGGCCGATGCCGGCAATGGCGTGGCCGGTGCCCTGGCGCCGCAGCTGCTGGAAGCAATCGGCGCCGACGTCATCCCGCTGTACTGCGATGTCGACGGCACGTTCCCCAACCATCATCCCGACCCCAGCGAGCCGGCCAACCTGGAAGACCTGGTGCAGACGGTCAAGCGCTTCGGCGCCGACCTCGGCGTGGCCTTCGACGGCGACGGCGACCGGTTGGGCGTGGTCACCGGCGAAGGCAGGATCATCCATGCCGACCGCCTGCTGATGCTGTTTGCCGCCGACGTGCTGATGCGCAATCCCGGCGCGATGGTGATCTACGACGTGAAGTGCACCGGCAAGCTGTCCGACCATGTGCTGCGCAATGGCGGCAGCCCGCTGATGTGGAAGACCGGGCATTCGCTGATGAAGGCGAAGATGCGCGAGACCGATGCCGAGCTGGCCGGCGAGATGAGCGGCCATTTCTTCTTCAAGGAACGCTGGTTCGGTTTCGACGACGGCCTGTACGCCGCTGCGCGCCTGCTGGAGATCCTGGCCCAGCGCGGGGAGACTCCGGACGAGGTGCTGGGCGAACTACCCGAGATGGTCGCCACGCCGGAGCTGAAGGTACCGGTGGCCGACGGAACGCCGCACGCGCTGGTGGCAATGCTGGTGGCGGCCGCACAGTCGCCGGACAGCCCGTATGTGGGGGGCCGCCTGTCGACCATCGATGGCCTGCGCGTGGACTTTGCCGATGGCTGGGGCCTGGTGCGCGCCTCCAACACCACGCCGGTGCTGGTGCTGCGTTTCGAGGGCAGCGATGAGGCCGCGCTGGAGCGCATCAAGGCATTGTTCCGCAGCCAGCTGCAACCGGTGCTGGGCGACACCCCGCTGGGGTTCTGAGGTGGGCCGGGCTGCGCCCGGTACCCGCCGGAGCAACGGCAGCATCACCATCATTCGCTTTGGAGGGTGCCGAACGTTGGTCGGCACGCCTCACCCCTTGAACCGCAAGCCCACGCCCGGTTCGGTGAACAGGTAGCGCGAATCCAGCGCTGAATCGCCCAGCTTGTGCCGCAGCTTGCCGACCAGGATGCGCAGGTAATGCGTGTCGTGCTGGTGGGTCGGGCCCCAGATCTCCTGCAGGATCTGCGGCTGGGTCACCACGCGCCCGGCATTGCGCAGCAGCAGCGACAGCAATGCATACTCCTTGCGGGTCAACGCCACCGGCTCGCCCTCCAGCGCCACCTCGCGCCGCACCAGGTCCACGTGCAGGTGGCCATCGTCGAACACCGGCGGTGTGCCATCGGTCGGCACGCTGCGCGTGCGCAGCAGCGCGCGTACCCGCGCCATCAGTTCCTGCGTGCCGAACGGCTTGGTCACGTAGTCGTTGGCGCCGGTATCCAGCGCGCGCACCTTCTCGGCCTCTCCTGCGCGCACGGTCAGCATGATCACCGGCACCTGGCTCCATTGCCGCAGCTGTTCCAGCACCTCGTGGCCTTCCATGTCCGGCAGGCCGATGTCCAGGATCACCAGATCCATGTCCTCGCTGGCGGCGAGCTGCAGGCCTTCCTGCCCGGTGGCCGCCTGCCTAACCTGGTAGCCCTGCGCGCGCAGGCTGATGTCCAGGAACCGGCGGATCTGGGTTTCATCATCGATCACCAGCACGCGCGCGGCCGGTACGCTGGCATCAATCGGAGTCGGACTCATCGTGGGAGGCTGGCTTGAGCAGGGGCAGGGTGATGCGGATCAGGGTACCGCGACCGTCGCGTCCGGGCAGCGCCTGCACGCTGCCGCCATGCGCGCCGATCATGCCCTGGCAGATGGTCAGGCCCAGGCCGGTGCCGTGGCGGCCCCGGTCACCGCGTTCGACGCTGTAGAACATGTCGAAGATGCGCGCACGCTCGTCGTCGGGAATGCCGGGGCCGGCATCGATCACGTCGATGCGCAGCTGGCCGTCCAGTTCGCGCGCCTGCACCTGCACGGCGGCATCGGGCGGCGAGAATTTGGCCGCGTTCTCCATCACGTTGAACACGGCCTGTTCGACCAGTGCCGGGTGTACCCAGATCGGCGCCAGCGTAGGCGGGATGTCCAGCTCCAGCCGCACCCTGGGCTGGTAGCGCTGCAGGCGCCGCGCGGCCGAGCCGATCAGTTCGTCCACGCCGATCCAGTCGCGGTTGATCTTCAGCCCTTCATGGCCAAGCCGGGTCATGTCCAGCAGGTTCTGGATGTAGCGGTCCAGCCGTTCGCCTTCGACCAGGATGGTGTCCAGCAGGGCACGGCGATCAGCCGTATCCATCGCCGCACCGTAGCTGGCCAGGCTGTCGGCCGAACCGATCATCGCCGCCAGTGGCGAGCGCAGGTCGTGCGATACCGAAGAGAGCAGCGCCGAGCGCAGCCGCTCGGTTTCGTTGTTGACGTGCGCCTGCTCCAGTTCGGCCACCAGCCGCGTGCGCAGCGCGGCCTGGGCGATGTCATCGACCATTGCTTCGGCCAGCTGCCGTTGCTCGGGCAACAAGCGCGCCTGTGCGCCGGGCAGGTACAGGCCGGCCACGCCGACGGCGCGGTCCTCGCCATCCAGCAGCGGCAGGAACCACCACTGTGCCCCGGCCAGGGTGTCGGTGAAGCGGCCGCTGGGCTGGCCATGGCGCAACGCCCAGTCGGCGGCGGCCAGGTCGGTATCGCCGGGCTGGCTGCGGCCACCGGTTGCGGTATCCGCGCCGATCCGCAGCCACGCCGGCACGTCCATGGCCTGTTCGAGCGCATGCCGACCCGCCTGTGCCACCTCGCCGTTGCCAGCGGCACTGGCCAGCTGACGGCCCAGCTGCTGGCGCGCACGTGCGTGGCGGTTGGCTGCACGCAGCGCGATCACCTGCATGCGCAGGCGCGAGGCCAGGCGCCCGGCCACCAGTGCAGCGGCCAGGAACAGGAACACGGTGATCACGCCCTGGCGCGCACCGATGGCGAAGGTGAAGCGGGGTGCGATGAACAGGAAGTTGTAGGCGAGGAAACACAGGATCGCCGCCATCACCGCTACGCTGGCGCGCGTGCGCGCCGCCACCAGTACCACCGCTACGATGAACACCATCGACAGGTCGGCCATGCCCACCCAGCGTTCGACCAGCCATGCCACCGCACAGGCCAGCGCGGTAGCGATCAGTGCCTGCGCCGGTTCATGGCTGATGCCGCGTACCGGCGGCAGCAGGCTCTCGCGGCGTGAGCGTGCCCGCGCCTGCGGCGTGCTGATGATGGTGATCTCGTAGTGGGCGCCACGCTGGATCAACTGCTGGGTAAGGGTACGATTGAACATCCGCGCCAGGGGACGTTCTCGGGTCCGGCCCAGTACCAGGGTCGATATGCCATTGTGCGCGGCGTGGTCGAGCAGGGCATCGGCGATGCTCGAACCATGCAGCAGTTCGGCGTCACCGCCCAGCCGCCGTGCCAGTGCGAAGGCCGCGTCGATCTCGCGCCGGGTCGCTTCGTCCTGGCGCCGGCCCTGCACGGTCACCACTGTCCAGGGGGCGTCGCGGCGTTCGGCGATGCGCCGTGCCACCCGCACCAGGTATTCGCTCTGGCCACCCCCATCGATGGCCACCAGCACGCCGCGACGCAACGGCAGGTTGCCTTCGCCACGCGCGGCGCGGGTCTCGCGCAGGCTGCTGTCGACGCGGTCGGCGGCTTCCTGCATCGCCAGTTCGCGCAGCGCGGTCAGGTTGGCCGGCGAGAAGAATGCCTGCAGTGCCTGCGCAGCCTGTTCGGGCACATAGACCTTGCCTTGCTGCAGGCGCGCGATCAGTTCGCGCGGCGGCAGGTCGACCAGCACGATGTCATGCAGGCGGTCGAGCACGCCGTCCGGCACGGTTTCGCTCACGCGCACGCCGGTGATCCGCATCACCACGTCGTTGAGGCTTTCCAGGTGCTGGATATTGACCGTGGTCCAGACGTCGATGCCGGCGTCCAGTAGCTCCATCACGTCCTGCCAGCGCCGCTCATGGCGGCTGCCGGGTGCATTGCGGTGGGCCAGTTCATCCACCAGCACCAGTGCCGGGTGCCGTGCGAGCACGGCATCCAGGTCCAACTCCTGCAGGGTGTGGCCGTGGTAGGCCACTGCCTTCAGCGGCAGCTGCGGCAGGCCCTCAAGCAGCGCCTGGGTATCGGCGCGGCCGTGGGTTTCCACCAGGCCCACCACCAGGTCGGCGCCGCGGCGCAGCTGTTCCTGCGCGCGGGTCAGCATGGTGTACGTCTTGCCCACGCCCGGCGCCGCGCCGAGGAACACGGTCAGCTTGCCGCCGGCTTCGCGTTGCAGGCCTTCAACCAGGGCATCGGCCTGGCGGGTACGTGCATCAGTCATGGGGGCCGTTGTCATGGCCGCCATTGTGCGCGCCGCCGGTGCAGGCCTGCATCACGGCGCCTTGGCCGCATGGTCCAGCGCGAAGTTCAGTGTCACCACGTTCACCCGCGGCTGGCCGAACAGGCCCCACTGCCGCCCTTCGGTATGCGCCTGCACCAATGCCTGCACGCGCTCCACCGGCAGGCCACGGGCACGCGCCACGCGCGCCACCTGCAGTTGTACGGCGGCAGGCGACAGCTGCGGATCCAGGCCGCCGGCGGACTGGGTGACCAGGTCCGCCGGCACCTGCGCCGGGGCGACACCTTCGCGTGCGGCCACTGCAGCCGTGCTGGCCGCAACACGCTCGGCCAGCGCCGGGTTGCTGCGCGCCATGTTGGAACCGGCCGCGGCCATCGGGTCGTAGTTGGCCGCCGACGGACGTGCCTGGAAGTAGCCGTCACCGGTGAACGGCTGCGACAACCATGCCGAGCCGCGCACCTCGCCGCTGCCATCGCGCAGCAGGCTGCCTTCGGCCTGGGTCGGGTAGGCCAGGCCGGCAAAACCCGTGGCGATACCGGCGTAGACCGCGCCAGCCAGCAGCAGGGTGGCCAGGCCCAGGCCGATCGCCGGGCGCCAGCTGGCGCCATCCTGCAGGCTGGCCACGCGGGCCCCGGCCTTCTGTTCGCGCGGAAGGGAAGATGACGTGGACACAGAACGGTTCATGCGCCGAATACCAGGACAAGGAGGAGGTCGATCAACTTGATCGCCGCGAACGGCAGCAGTACGCCACCGACGCCGTACACCAGCATGTTCCGGCGCAGCAGCGCCGTTGCAGTGGCCGGGCGGAAGCGCACGCCACGCAGGGCGAGCGGGATCAGGGCGGGAATCACCAGGGCGTTGAAGATCAGCGCCGCCAGCACCGCGTTGCGCGGGCTGGACAGCTGCATCACGTTCAGTGCGGCCATGGTCGGAACGGCCGCGGCGAACAGCGCCGGCAGGATCGCGAAGTACTTGGAGACGTCGTTGGCCAGCGAGAAGGTGGTCAGTGCGCCGCGGGTGATCAGCTGCTGCTTGCCCACTTCCACCACCGCCAGCAGCTTGGCCGGGTCCGAATCGAGGTCGACCATGTTGCCGGCCTCCTTCGCCGCCTGCGTACCGGAGTTCATCGCCAGGCCGATGTCGGCCTGCGCCAGCGCCGGGGCGTCGTTGGTGCCGTCGCCGACCATCGCCACCAGGCGGCCACCGGCCTGCTCCTGGCGGATGCGCGCCAGTTTGTCTTCCGGGCGCGCCTCGGCGATGTAGTCGTCGACGCCGGCTTCAGCGGCGATGGCGGCGGCGGTCAGCGGGTTGTCGCCGGTGATCATCACCGTGCGGATGCCCATTGCCCGCAGCTGTGCGAATTTCTCGCGCATGCCGTGCTTGACCACGTCCGACAGCTCGATCACGCCCAGCACGTGGCGGCCCTCGGCCACCACCAGCGGCGTGGCACCATTGCGCGCGACCTGCTCGACCCGCCCGCCGAGTTCAGCCGGCACGCTGCCGCCCAGCGCCTGCACATGGGCACGGATCGCATCGGCGGCGCCCTTGCGGATCTGCCGGCCGTGTTCCAGGTCCACGCCCGACATGCGGGTCTGTGCACTGAAGGCGAGGTAGTCGGCATGGTCCGGTTCGGCGGTGGTGCAGCCCTGTTCGCGTGCCAGGCGCACGATCGACTTGCCTTCAGGGGTCGGGTCGGCCAGCGAGGACAGCAGTGCCGCTTCGCGCAGCTGGCTGGCGTCGATGCCGGCCAGCGGATGGAAGTGGCTGGCCTGGCGGTCGCCGTAGGTGATGGTGCCGGTCTTGTCCAGCAGCAGCACGTCGACGTCGCCGGCCACTTCCACCGCCTTGCCCGACTTGGCCAGCACATTGGCGGCCAGCGCACGGTTCATGCCGGCGATGCCGATGGCCGGCAGCAGGCCGCCGATGGTGGTCGGGATCAGGCACACCAGCAGCGCGATCAGCAGCAGCGGATCGACCTGCACGCCCACGGCTGCACCGATGGCCGGCAGCGTCGCCACCACCATCAGGAAGGTCAGCGTCATCGCCGCCAGCAGCAGGGTCAGCGCGATCTCGTTCGGGGTCTTCTGCCGGTTGGCGCCCTCCACCAGGGCGATCATCCGGTCCAGGAAGCTGTGTCCCGGTTCGGCGGTCACCCGCACGATGATCTGGTCGGACAGCACCTTGGTGCCACCGATCACGCCGGAGCGGTCGGTACCAGCCTCGCGCAGCACGGGGGCCGATTCGCCGGTCACCGCCGCTTCGTTGATGGTGGCCAGGCCCTGCACGATCTCGCCATCGGCCGGCACCAGTTCACCGGCACTGACGATCACGTGGTCGCCCGGGCGCAGTTCGGCGGCCGGCACCTGGGTTTCAGCGGCACCCGGCTGCGGCGCAGCCAGCCGGCGCGCCACCAGGTCCTGGCGGGCTCGGCGCAGCGAGGCGGCCTGGCCACGGCCGCGCGCTTCGGCCACCGCCTCGGCGAAGTTGCCGAACAACACGGTCACCAGCAGGATCGCGGTCACCGCCAGGCCGAAGCCCAGCGGCGCATTGCCGGTCAGGGTGACGATCGCGGCGACGATCGTGCCGGCCATCACCACCGCCATCACCGGGCTGCGCACCAGATGCATCGGCGACAGCTTGCGCACCGCTTCGACCAGCGCATGGCGCAGGCCGGCGCCATCAAGCAGGGCGGGGCGCGGTGCATGGGTACTACGGGTTGAACTTGCTTGGGTACTCATCGGGGTGTCCTTAGTGCAGTCCCAGGCTCAGGTGGTCGGCGATCGGGCCGAGTACCAGCGCCGGCATGAACTGCAGCACGGTCAGGATGACGATCACCGAGACCAAGGTCAGGGCGAAGGTCGGGGTTTCGATCTGCAGGCTGCCGGCAGACTCCGGCGCCTGGCGCTTGGCGGCGAGCTGTGCGGCCACCACCAGCGGGATGATCAGCAGCGGGAAGCGGCCCAGCAGCAGCACCAGCGAACAGCTCAGGTTCCACCACAGCGTGGCGTCAGCCAGCCCTTCGAATCCGGAGCCGTTGTTGGCGTAGGCCGAGACATACTCGTAGAACACCTGGCTGATGCCATGGAAACCGGGATTGGAGGTGCCGGCCAGGCCGGGCACGGCCAGGGTGATCGCGGTGAACACCAGCAGGGTGATCGGCTGCAGCAGCACCAGCAGGGCCAGCAGCCGCACCTGTGGCGTCTCCAGCTTGCGGCCGAACAGTTCCGGCGTGCGCCCAGTCATCAACCCGGCCAGGAACACGCCCAGCAGCAGATAGACGATGAACTGCTGCAGGCCACAGCCGATGCCGCCCCAGATCGCGCTGACCAGCATGTTGACCATCGCGATGCCACCGCTCAGCGGCGCCAGCGAATCGTGCATGCCGTTCACCGAGCCGTTGGAGACCTGGGTGGTCACCGCCGCCCACAGCGCCGTGCCGTCGGCGCCGAAGCGCACTTCCTTGCCTTCCATCAGCAGCGGGGTGGCGGCGCTGGCGCTATGCCCTTCGCTCCACACCGTCGCGCCGGTGGACAGCAGCGACATGCCCAGCATGCAGCTGAACACCAGCGCGCCAAAGCGACGGCGCCCGGTGAACGCGCCGATCATGAAGATCACCGCCATCGGCACCAGCAGGATGCCGACGATCTCCAGCGCGTTCGACAGCGGGGTCGGGTTCTCCAGCGGGAAGCTGCTGTTCGGGCCGTACCAGCCGCCACCGTTGGCACCCAGCTGCTTGGCCGCGACCATCGCCGCCACCGGGCCCAACGGCAGTTTCTGTTCGGCCATGCCGGCGCTGGCATCGATCGGCGTGGCCTGCGGCCCACCGGCCATCGTCGACGGTACGCCCTGGCTGGCCAGCAGCAGGGTCCATACCAGGCACAGCGGCAGCAGGAAGCGCACGCACAGGCGCACCACGTCCACGTAGTAGTTGCCGACCGCCACCTGGCGATCATCGCCGGTACCGCTGGCCGCCGTGGCCTGCGGCGCACGCGAGAACAACGCGCGCAGCGTCGCCACCGCCAGCGCCAGGCCCATCATCGGTGTCACCACCTGCAGGCCGGTGATGCCGGTCATCTGCGAGAGGTAGGACAGCTGTGCCTGGCCCGAATAGTGCTGCTGGTTGGTGTTGGTCAGGAACGAGATCATCGTGTGCAGCGCGGTGTCCCAGCGCATGTTCGGGATCTGGTCCGGATTCAGCGGCAGCCAGGCCTGGGTCATGAACACCGCCTGGGTCAACACAGCGACCACCACGTTGCTCAGCACGAAGGCCAGCACGTAGCCGCGCCAGGACATCGAGCGCGACGGATCGACGCCGAACACCCTGTACAGCGGCTTTTCGATCCAGTGGAACAGCACGTCGACCTTCATCGGCGTACCGCGCATCACGCGCGCCAGGTACAGGCCCAGCGGCCAGGCCAGCAGCACGCTGGCGGCAAGAATGGCAAGAATCTCAGTCATGGCAGTCTCCGCTCAGAACGACTCGGGCCGCAGCACGACATAAAGAAGATAGGCGGCGGCGACCAGCACCAGCACGCCACACAACAACGACAGCCAGGGGGACATTGCAATAGCGTCCTGGTGGAACCCCTCCACCTCAGGCCGTCATCGTCATCCTGCCCCCCATAAACGCACTACGCGCCGGACCGGGCCGACGCGTAAAGAGTGCATAAATTCCGCGGGCCAAGCCGTAACCAGGCCTGCCTTCCGTAGAGCCGGGCATGGGCCCGGCTCTGCAACGGGAATCAAGGAACCTGGCTCGCCGGCACCAGCCCCTTCAGTTCGCGGTAACGCTGCAGGCTGCTTTCGATTTCCGCCTTCAGCGCCTGCTGCTGCTGCAGGAATCCGGCCTGCAGGCGCTGCTGCGACTGCAGCTGCACGTGCCGCTGGCGGATCGCCTCGGCCTGCTTGTCGGCCACCTTGGCACCGGCCAGTTCACGGTCACCGGCGGCTGAAAGCAGCGCCACCAGCGATTCGCGCAGGCTGGTGACGTTGTACTCGGCGGTCTTGAGGTTGTTGTCCAGCACTTCCTGGCGTTCGGCGAACACCCGGCGCAGGTCGTCCTCGCTGCCATAGGTGGACAGCATCGCCTGCTCGGTGCGCTGGCGGGTCTGCTCGGCCATCAGGTCCAGCTGCTGCTGCTGTGCCACGGTGCTGGCCGCGGCGCGCTCTTCGTCAGTCAACGCGCGCTGGACCTGCGCATTGCGCAGGCCGCTTTTCGCATTGAACTCCTCGCGGGCGTGATTGACAGCATCGGCCGGCAGCGAATCACTGCAGATCCGCTCCTTGCCCTCGTTCCAGCAGTACAGCTTCTTTTCCACCTTGCCGCCGTCGCGCGACTGCGCCGGCAGCGTGAACGGCACGGCCAGCAGCAGGCCGGCAAAGAGAACAGCAGGAACTCGGGACATGACCTTTCCCCTGGTCGGTCAGCGGATCGAACGAACGCCGTACTGGGCCCGGTAGGCTTCCAGCGGCTGTCGGTAGCCCACAAGTTCCGGGTTGCCGGAGGCGAAATCAAGCAGATCGGCCAGCGATGCCACGGCGATCACCGGAATGCCGGCCTCTTCGGCCACCGATTGCGCCGCCGAACGGCGGTCGGTTTCCGAGGCGATCTCCTGGCGGTCCAGTGCCACCACGATGCCGGCCGGGGTGCCGCCGGCAGTGCGGATGATGTCCAGCGCTTCGCGGATCGCGGTACCGGCGGTGATCACGTCATCGACGATCAGCACGCGCTTGCCATTCATGTCGGCGCCGATCAGCTTGCCGCCTTCGCCATGGTCCTTGGCTTCCTTGCGGTTGAACGACAGCGGCAGGTCGCGGCCCCGCTGGGCCAGCTCGCAGGCCATCGCGGTGGCCAGCGGGATGCCCTTGTAGGCCGGGCCGAACACCACGTCGTACTTGATCCCGGTGGCGTCGATGGCATCGGCATAGCAGGCGCCGAGCTGCGACAGCAGCGAACCGGAGTCGAAACGACCGGCGTTGAAGAAATAGGGGCTCAGCCGGCCGGACTTGAGGGTGAACTGGCCGAAGCGCAGGGCGTCGGCGGTCAGGGCCAGCTGCAGGAAACGGTGGCGGTGGTCGCTCATCAAAACTCGATTCATCTTCATTTGGAGCACAAATCCTAATCCAGCTGGGCGTTTCGCGCTCGTCCGGGCCCTTGTGAAGGCTGTCCAGGCCCGGCCCTGCGGACTGCGCAGCGCTGCGGGCAACCGGTATGCTTGCCCGGTTTCCCGCCGCAGGTCCCCGCATGCGCATCATCAGTTTCAACGCCAATGGCATCCGTTCCGCCGCGACCAAGGGCTTCCTCGACTGGTTCCGTGCCCAGGACGCGGACGTCCTGTGCATCCAGGAAACCAAGGCCCAGGAAGACCAGCTGACCGACCCGATGTTCCGCCCCGATGGCCACCACTGCTTCTACCGCGACGCCATCACCAAGAAGGGCTACAGCGGCGTGGCGATCTACAGCAAGCGCGAGCCGGACCAGGTCATCACCTCGCTGGGCTGGGCCCCGTTCGACGACGAAGGCCGCTACATCGAGGCACGCTACGGCAACCTCAGCGTGGTCTCCTTCTATATCCCGTCCGGCAGCTCGGGCGACCTGCGCCAGGGCTTCAAGTTCGAAGTGATGGAATGGCTGCGGCCGATCCTCGAGGAGTGGGCGCGCAGCGGCCGCGACTACGTGCTGTGCGGCGACTGGAACATCGTGCGTTCGGCGCTGGACATCAAGAACTGGAAGTCCAACCAGAAGAATTCCGGCTGCCTGCCGGAAGAGCGCGACTGGCTCAACGCCCTCTGCGCCGACCACGGCCAGGCGACCGATGTCGCCGCTGGCCGCGGCTGGGCCGATGCCTACCGCCTGCTCAACCCCACCGGCGAGGACTACACCTGGTGGAGCAACCGTGGCGCCGCCCGCGCCAACAATGTCGGTTGGCGCATCGATTACCAGTT
This sequence comes from Stenotrophomonas sp. 85239_Sma, assembly GCF_056481725.1. NCBI lineage: Bacteria > Pseudomonadati > Pseudomonadota > Gammaproteobacteria > Lysobacterales > Lysobacteraceae > Stenotrophomonas > Stenotrophomonas sp. 85239_Sma. Next base: position 341,510 of record NZ_CM151163.1, read on the forward strand.
CGTCACCCCGGGCCTGCGCGACAAACTGCGTAGCTGTTCGATCTACCGCGACGAGCGCTTCTCCGACCACGCGCCGTTCACCGTGGACTACGACCTGTGACCGAGGCCGCCACGCCGGTCAGCTACAAGGGCTGGGCAGGCATCAAGCGCGCCTTCGGTACCCCGTCGGCGCTGACCATGGCCATGCTCGGGTTCGGCAGCGGCCTGCCGTTCCTGCTGATCGCTTCGCAGACGCTGTCCACGCGCCTGCGAGACGTCGGCCTGGACCTGGGCAGCATCGGCCTGATCAGCCTGGCCAGCTTCTTCTACCTGCTCAAGTTCCTGTGGGCACCGCTGCTGGACCGCTATGCCTTTCCGCTGCTGGGCGGGCTCGGCCGCCGCCGTTCGTGGCTGCTGGTGTCGCAGGTGCTGGTGCTGGTTGGCCTGGTCGCGCTGGCCTTCGTGCGGCCGGAGGAGGGTGTCTGGCCGCTGGTGATGTGGGTGCTGGTGGCGTCGTTCGCCGGTGCCACCCAGGACTCCGCCGTCGATGCCTATCGCATCGAGATCGCACCGCAGGCCGCCCAGGCGGCGCTGGCGGCCACCTATACGCTGGGTTACCGGATCGGCCTGATCCTGGCCGGTGCTGGTGCGCTGTACCTGGCGCAGTTCGAAGGCTGGATCGTCGCCTATCTGGCGATGGCAGCGCTGATGCTGCTGCCGATCGTCACCACCCTGCTGTGCGCCGAACCGGAGCGCCCGGCCATCGCCGTGCAACGCCGCATCGATATCGCCGAAGCATTCGTCCAGCCCATCTCCAGCTTCTTCAGCCGCAATGGCGTGGCGCTGGCGCTGGTGCTGCTGGCCTTCGTCGGCCTGTTCAAGTTCCCCGATCAGGTGATCGGTGTGATGGCCGGGCCGTTCTATCTCGATTCGGGGTTCGACAAGGCCGACATCGCCACCGTGTCCAAGCTGTTCGGCGTGTGGATGGGAATCGGCGGCGCGTTCCTGGGCGGCATCGCGGTAGCCGCGTTCGGCTTCCGCCGCATGCTGCTGGTGGCCGCACTGGGCGTGGCGCTGTCCAATCTCGCCTTCCTGCTGATGGCGCACAATCCGGGCAAGCTGTGGGCGTTCTATGCCGCGCTCAGTGCCGACAACCTGTTCCAGGGCTTTGCCGGCACCGTGCTGGTCGCCTTCATGTCGTCGCTGACCGACCGCAACTTCACCGCCACCCAGTACGCGCTGCTGGTCTCTCTCGCCAACCTGCCGGGCAAGTTCGTCGGCGGTGTCTCCGGCTATATCGTCGAAGCCACGTCCTACAGCACGTTCTTCATCCTCAGCTCGATCACCGTGGTGCCGACCCTGCTGCTGCTGGCGTGGCTGTGGCCGCGGATCGCCGACCGCGGGCCGCCGGTCGCCTGATTGCCTGCCCGCCCCGACTGCGGGATCATCGCCCCCGACGCGCCGAGGGGGCGGTGCCTTGCGAACGGGGAAGTGAGCATGGCCGATGTTGTGCTGCGGGACCTGGACCCGCTGCTGCTGGAACGTATCCGACGCGTCGCGGTTGCCCGCGGCTGGACCCACGAACAGACCTGCGCCGCCTTGCTGGAGCAGGGCCTGTTCAGTAGCGAACTGGAGGTCCGCTCCGGCTTCGGCGATCCCGAAGTGGACGCGCTCTCCGACGCCATCGCCGCCCTGCAGGCCCTGCCCGCAGGACAGGGCTTCGATTAGCGCCTTTGGGGAGTCGAGCCATGCTCGACTGCCGTTCCCGGTAGATCCACGCCATGCGCGGATGGCACCACCTCACGCCAGGTGGATCGCGCCCAGGATCCGCGGCCCTTTCGCCCCGGTCACGCTCGGCAGGTTGCCGGCCAGCCCGTCCATCGTCCGCTGCGCCAGCCAGGCAAAGCCCATCGCCTCGACGTACTCCGGGTCCAGCCCGTGCACCGCGCTGGACTCCACCTGCACTCCCGGCAGCCGCGCCGCCAGGCGCTTCATCAGCTGCTGGTTGCGCACCCCACCGCCACAGACCAGCAGGCGCCGGGTCTGCGGCTGCTGCGCCAGCAGCGCATCGACTACGGTCGCCACGGTCAGCTCCAGCAGGGTGGCCTGCACATCGGCGGCGGCGTACTGGCCTTCGTCCATATGCGCCTCGGCCCATGCCAGGTGGAACTGTTCGCGGCCCGTGCTCTTCGGCGGCGGAAGCGTGAACCACGGGTCGGACCGCCAGCTGGCCAACAGGCTCTCGTCCACCGCACCACTGGCGGCATACGCGCCGTCGGCATCGAAGGTGCGGCCGGTGTGGCGCTGGCACCAGGCATCCATCAGCGCGTTGGCCGGGCCGGTATCGAAGCCACGCACCGCGCCCTCGCGCGGAATCAGGGTCAGGTTGGCGATGCCGCCCAGGTTGAGCACCGCACGGTCTTCATCGGCGGTGCCCAGCATGCCCAGATGGAAGGCCGGCATCAGCGGCGCACCATGGCCCCCGGCCGCCACGTCGCGGCGGCGGAAGTCGGACACCGTGGTGATCCCGGTCAGCTCGGCGATGCGGTTGCCGTCGCCCAGTTGTACGGTGAACGCCGGGTCGGCCAGCGGGCGGTGGCGCACGGTCTGCCCATGCGAGCCGATCGCGCGCACCTGGCTGCGGTCCACGCCGGCTTCGGCCAGCAGCTGGTTGGCGGCGTCGGCGAAGTTGATCGCGATCCGCGCATCCAGCTCGCCCAGTTCCTCCAGCGAGTCCAGCGGCCCACCTTCACCCAGCGCCACCAGCCGCGCACGTAGCACCGGCTCCCAGCGGGCGGTCAGGCCGTGCACGAAGCGGCAGCCACCGCCACTGGGGAACTGCACCAGCGCGGCATCGATGCCATCGGCGCTGGTGCCCGACATCAGGCCAAGGTAAAGGGGGGCGTCAACGTCGGCAGTCGTGTTCATGGCAGGCATAAAAAAAGGACGCGGCAAGCTTGGGCTGCCGCGTCCTTCTTCGTCAACGCAGGGGCTCAGCCGCGCTTGCGGCCGGTCGCCTGCTTGTCCTTGGCACTGGCCACCTCGGGGGCGGCCTCGTCGCGGCTGGTCGGTGCCGGGCTGGCATCGGCGTAGATCAGCTTCTCCATGCCCTGGATGCGCGCCATCGCCGGTGCGGTCTGCGCGCGGAAGGCGACCAGCTCGGCACCCTTCAGCGGCTCCGGCGGCGGCATGGTTACGGTCAGCGGGTTGCGGTGCTCGCCGTTGACGCGGAATTCGTAGTGCAGGTGCGGGCCGGTCGCCAGGCCGGTCGAGCCGACATAGCCGATCACCGTGCCCTGGGCCACGCGCTGGCCTGTCTTGATGTTCGCAAAGCGCGACATGTGGCCGTACAGGGTGGTGTGGCCACGGCCGTGGTCGAGGATCACCACGTTGCCGTAGCCGCGCTGCACGCCAGCGAACTGCACGCGGGCGTCGCCGGCGGCCATGATCGGGGTGCCGGTGCGCGCAGCGTAGTCCACGCCCTTGTGCATGCGCATCTTGCCCAGCACCGGGTGCTTGCGCGCACCGAAGGTCGAGCTCAGCCGCGCGAACGGGATCGGCATGCGGATGAAGCTCTTCTTCAGCGAGCGGCCGTTGATGTCGTAGTACTCGGACTTGCCGTTGCGGTCGAAGCGGAAGCCGGAATAGGTCTTGCCCCCGGTGGTGAAGGTCGCCGCCAGGATCTTGCTGGTGTCCACCTTCTCGCCTTCGCGCCAGGTCTCATCCATCACCACGCTGAAGCGATCGCCCGGTTGCAGGTCTTTCGAGAAGTCGATGTCGTACTTGAAAATGTCGTCGGTCATCGTCGCGATCGCCGACGGCGACAGCCCGGCCCGGCGGGCTGCGGCATACAGCGAACTGGTGATCTCGCCGCTGGTGACCACGGTGCGCGTGGAAGTCTCGCGCTGGGTCACCTTCTCCTTGATGTCATCGCCGGCCAGGCTCAGTTCGACCCGGTTGTCGGCATCCCGGTCGAAACGGATGCTGCGCAGGTCGCCGGACAGCGGCATGTCGAAGGCGATCTCGGCACCCGGGCGAAGCTTGGTCAGCGCCTCACGCGCGCCCGGGTGGTCCAGTACCCGGTGCAGGGTGGTGGCCGGGATGCCAGCCTTGTCGAACAGGTCGCTCAGGGTCTGGCCGCGCTGCACCCGCAGCACCTGCCAGCTGTCACCGGGCACCTGCTGCTGGCGGGCCATCGCCAGCGGCGGCAACGGCAGCGCCAGGCTGGTGTGGCTGTCGGCGTAAGGTGCATCGATGGTGTGCGAGAAGCCGGGGACGATCGTCGCCACCAGGGCGCCGATGGTCGCGAACAGGCTGGCGTGCATCCAATGGCGGCGGGTCCAGCGCTCATTGAAGGCGGCGGGAAGATGATGCCTGAGCTTCCGATGCAGGGCGTTGTCGTGCAGGACGTGGAGGCGTTCCTGGAAGCGCTGCTTGCGTGCGCGCCCTTGTTCGGAATTGTGCATCTGCGGTTTTTTCCTGGCGGCCCGGGAGCGCGGGCCTGATCGCCGGTTACCATAGACACCTGAGAAAACCGCGTCAAACCCTTGTGCCCATTGGCTTTTGTGAAGCCAATCGGGTTAACTTTGCTTTAACACCCCACACAAGAATCGGCGTTGCCGGGAGTAGTCACGTGTCCTCGATTGAAGAAGCCCTTGCCCTGATCGGCCGCGGTGCCGACGAGATCCTCAAGCTCGAGGATCTGCGTGCGCGCCTGCAGGAAGGCCGCCCGCTGCGGATCAAGGCCGGCTTCGACCCCACTGCGCCCGACCTGCACCTGGGCCATACGGTGCTGCTGAACAAGATGCGCCAGTTCCAGGACCTCGGCCACCAGGTCATTTTCCTGATCGGCGACTTCACCGGCATGATCGGGGACCCGTCCGGCAAGAGCCTGACCCGCAAGCCGCTCAGCCGCGACGACGTGCTGGCCAACGCCCGGACCTATGAGGAACAGGTGTTCAAGGTGCTGGATCGCAGCCGTACCGAGGTCCGCTTCAACTCGGAGTGGTTCGGCAAGATGGGCGCGGCCGACATGATCCGCCTGGCCGGCCAGCACACCGTGGCACGCATGCTCGAGCGCGACGACTTCGCCAAGCGCTATGCCGCCCAGCAGTCCATCGCCATCCACGAATTCCTGTACCCGCTGGTGCAGGGCTACGACTCGGTGGCCCTGGAAGCCGATGTCGAGCTCGGCGGCACCGACCAGAAGTTCAACCTGCTGATGGGCCGTGGCCTGCAGGAGCACCACGGCCAGAAGCCGCAGGTCGTGCTGACCATGCCGCTGCTGGAAGGCCTGGATGGCGTCAACAAGATGTCCAAGTCGCTGGGCAACTACATTGGCATCAGCGAGCCGGCCATCGACATCGTCACCAAGACCATGAAGGTGGACGACACCCTGATGTGGCGCTGGATCGAGCTGCTGTCCTTCGACATCAGCCAGGCCGAAGCCGTGCAGCTGCGTGAGCAGGTGGCCAGTGGTGTCCTGAACCCGCGCGTGGTCAAGCTGCGCCTGGCACGTGAACTGGCGACCCGCTTCCACGACGCTGCGGCGGCCGAGCAGGCCATTGCCGGCTGGGAAGCGGCGGTGACCGGGCAGGGGGACATCACCCAGCTGCCGCTGCAGGACGTGGTGATCCCGGTCGAAGGCCTGCGTATCGCCGCACTGCTGACTGCGGCCGGCCTGACCCCCAGCAATTCCGAAGCCAACCGCAAGCTCAAGGAGCGCGCGGTCAAGGTCGACGGCGAAGTGGTCGAAGACGGCCAGCAGGTGCTGCAGCCCGGCTTCGAAGGCCTGCTGCAGGTCGGCAAGCGCACCTTCGCCCGCGTGCGCCTGGTCGCTGCCTGAGACAAAGGAAGGGCCGGCGCAGCCGGCCCTTCCTTATGTTCTTGTAGAGCCAAGCCCGCGCTTGGCTGCTCTTCGCGGGATCCCGCAGCGCGACGGATGAACGGATGCAACATCCGTTGAAAAAAATCGCCACACCCCCTTCACAAATGATGGGAATGGGGACATAC
>NZ_CM151163.1:350000-352500 GCF_056481725.1 Stenotrophomonas sp. 85239_Sma
TAATGTCCGAATGGGGAAACCCACCCGCTTGCGGGTATCCTGCAGTGAATACATAGCTGCTGGAAGCGAACCTGGTGAACTGAAATATCTAAGTAACCAGAGGAAAAGAAATCAACCGAGATTCCGTAAGTAGCGACGAGCGAACGCGGACTAGCCCTTAAGCTGATTTGGTTCTAGGAAAACGCTCTGGAAAGAGTGGCCATAGAAGGTGATAGCCCTGTATCTGAAAGGGCCATTTCAGTGAAGACGAGTAGGGCGGGGCACGTGAAACCCTGTCTGAACATGGGGGGACCATCCTCCAAGGCTAAATACTACTGACCGACCGATAGTGAACCAGTACCGTGAGGGAAAGGCGAAAAGAACCCCGGAGAGGGGAGTGAAATAGAACCTGAAACCGTGTGCGTACAAGCAGTAGGAGCTCCGCAAGGAGTGACTGCGTACCTTTTGTATAATGGGTCAGCGACTTACTGTTCGTGGCAAGCTTAACCGTATAGGGGAGGCGAAGGGAAACCGAGTCTGATAAGGGCGCATAGTCGCGGGCAGTAGACCCGAAACCGGGTGATCTAGTCATGCCCAGGGTGAAGGTGCGGTAACACGCACTGGAGGCCCGAACCCACTCCCGTTGCAAAGGTAGGGGATGAGGTGTGATTAGGAGTGAAAAGCTAATCGAACCCGGAGATAGCTGGTTCTCCTCGAAAGCTATTTAGGTAGCGCCTCATATGTATCCTCTCGGGGGTAGAGCACTGTTATGGCTAGGGGGTCATCGCGACTTACCAAACCATTGCAAACTCCGAATACCGAGACGGACTGTATGGGAGACACACGGCGGGTGCTAACGTCCGTCGTGAAAAGGGAAACAACCCAGACCCACAGCTAAGGTCCCAAATTCACTGCTAAGTGGAAAACCATGTGGAAAGGCACAGACAGCCAGGAGGTTGGCTTAGAAGCAGCCACCCTTTAAAGAAAGCGTAATAGCTCACTGGTCGAGTCGGTCTGCGGGGAAGATTTAACGGGGCTAAGCAGTGAACCGAAGCTTGGGGTGCATACTTTGTATGCGCGGTAGAGGAGCGTTCCGTAAGCCGTTGAAGGTGGATTGAGAAGTCTGCTGGAGGTATCGGAAGTGCGAATGCTGACATGAGTAACGATAATGCGGGTGAAAAACCCGCACGCCGAAAGCCCAAGGTTTCCTTGCGCAACGTTAATCGGCGCAGGGTGAGTCGGCCCCTAAGGCGAGGACGAAAGTCGTAGTCGATGGGAAGCAGGTTAATATTCCTGCACCTCGCGTAAGTGCGATGGAGGGACGGAGAAGGTTAGGTGTACCAGGCGTTGGTTGTCCTGGGGAAAGGCGGTAGGTTTGGATCTTTGGCAAATCCGGGATCCTTCAAGACCGAGCACCGAGACGAGCCTTTAAGGCGAAGTCACTGATACCACGCTTCCAGGAAAAGCTCCTAAGCTTCAGCTTACGCAGACCGTACCGTAAACCGACACAGGTGGGTAGGATGAGAATTCTCAGGCGCTTGAGAGAACTCGGGTGAAGGAACTAGGCAACATGGCACCGTAACTTCGGGAGAAGGTGCACCCTTTTTGGTGGCTCGTGCGAGCTATAGCTGAAGAGGGTCGCAGTAACCAGGCCGCTGCGACTGTTTATCAAAAACACAGCACTCTGCAAACACGAAAGTGGACGTATAGGGTGTGACGCCTGCCCGGTGCTGGAAGGTTAATTGATGGGGTCAGCCGCAAGGCGAAGCTCTTGATCGAAGCCCCAGTAAACGGCGGCCGTAACTATAACGGTCCTAAGGTAGCGAAATTCCTTGTCGGGTAAGTTCCGACCTGCACGAATGGCGTAACGACAGCGGCGCTGTCTCCACCCGAGACTCAGTGAAATTGAAATCGCTGTGAAGATGCAGCGTTCCCGTGGCAAGACGGAAAGACCCCGTGAACCTTTACTATAGCTTTACACTGAACGTTGAGTTCGTCTGTGTAGGATAGGTGGGAGGCTATGAAACTGTGGCGCTAGCTGCAGCGGAGCCATCCTTGAAATACCACCCTGTCGTGCTTGACGTTCTAACCTGGGCCCATTATCTGGGTCGGGGACCGTGTATGGTGGGTAGTTTGACTGGGGCGGTCTCCTCCTAAAGAGTAACGGAGGAGCTCGAAGGTACGCTCAGCGCGGTCGGACATCGCGCACTGTGTGCAAAGGCATAAGCGTGCTTGACTGCAAGATCGACGGATCAAGCAGGTAGGAAACTAGGACTTAGTGATCCGGTGGTTCTGTATGGAAGGGCCATCGCTCAACGGATAAAAGGTACTCCGGGGATAACAGGCTGATACCGCCCAAGAGTTCATATCGACGGCGGTGTTTGGCACCTCGATGTCGGCTCATCACATCCTGGGGCTGTAGTCGGTCCCAAGGGTATGGCTGTTCGCCATTTAAAGTGGTACGCGAGCTGGGTTCAGAACGTCGTGAGACAGTTCGGTCCCTATCTGCCATGGGCGTTGG